>JAKZRQ010000139.1:0-8319 GCA_047518105.1 Pseudomonadales bacterium
GCCGCTTGTCGGCGTCAAAAAGCTCTTGGGTTTCACTAGTTTGACCGCGATGTCGATGATCGTGCCGATGGCGGACTGCGCTGGCCGCGCCCGCCCGCGCTTCGCGCGGAGGCCCTCGCGGGTCTTTTTGGCCCTATGCGCGCACGTGCTCCCTCAACCGTAGTCCCCGCTATGCTTTCGGTCGCGAGCACGCGCACGTGCCCGTGTGTACACGGGGCCAAAATCCTCCGCGATCATCACGGCCCCTGGTGAGAAATGCGGGCTAGGCGCTGGATCCCTTGAGCGCGCCGAAAATCTGAAAACTGGGTAGAGTGCGCGCGCCCGAACAACTAAGGAACGCTCACATGGCATGTCGTATCGGCATATCCACCGACCCTCAGTCGCGAATCGACCACTGGAAACGTAAGGAGTGCCACACCCACAGTAGGATCCTGGCCAGAGCCCTCACCTACGACGCCGCCCAGACCCGGGAGACGAAAGAAGCCGCTATGCGCCGGTGCCGTAGCGCGCCTGGCGGCGATCCCGGATCCAATCGAAATCGGCGCGTGTGGTCGGTGTATCACGTTTGGGGCGGGCGGTAGTCTGCCCGCACAGCACGACCCGAACGTGCCAGGTCCATTCTTTAGACCATGTACTTCTTCAACATCGATGAGTCCGGTAGTCGCGACCCTTCGCCCGGTACCGCAGACCATCCCAAGGACCACATCTACGTCCTCCTCGCGGTCGGCATCTACGAACGCCAGTGACGGCCCTTCGAACTCGAGATTTCGCGGCTCAAGCTAGAACTTGCCCATTTCCTGGAACGCGAGGGAAAGGGCCGATTCGAACTCGCCGACTGCGAAGTCAAATCCACGTGGCTGCGCCACCCGACCTCCCGCTCTCGACACAGCCCGTTCCTGGCCGCCCTGCATCCGGACGACATGGGGCGCCTCGTTGACGCGTATTATGGCCAACTCGACACTCGCAAGGCAGTCGTCCTAGCCTCGGTCATCGACAAGCGCGAACTCTACGCCGACACCACCCACGAGATCATGCACCGATGGGCCTACGAACTGCTCCTGGAGCGGATCGAGCACTTCATGCGCCAGTACCACGACAGGCATCAAGCACTCGTCGTCATGGACGACACCAACATCCAACTCAACCGCTTCATTGCGATGGAGCACGCCGCGCTCCTGCGCCGGGGCAACCCCAACATGCTGTTCCCGCATATCGTGGAGTACCCCCTTCTTCACCCGCAGCGAGCTTTCCAACGGCGTCCAGCTCGCGGATCTCCTCGCCTACAACGTCTACCGCGCGTTCCGTGACGAGGCTCCGGACCATCCCTACTTCCGGTCCGTCCTCCCGAAGATATACAGGCGGCGCGACGCGGTCTCCCTGGCCGGACTCAAGGTCTGGCCCGAGACGTCGCCGCTCGTTGACTTGGCGGAACGGGCAGCACGGAACGAGGGAGATCAATCTGGAAAGGGGTGAAGTCGGGCTGGGCTAGCCTTGTCGAGCCCCTGAGGGCACCCGACCGAGGGCAATTTTCCACGCTGTCTCGTACGCTGTCAACATAAGCCCTCGCCCTTGTCAGCAGCAAATAGAACTGTCCGCTTTTGACACAAGCGAGGGCCCGACTGGCCGGCAGCGGAAGGTCGAAATCGAAGGTGGGATTGCAGTCACAACATGGTGCCTCTGGCGCTAGATCCCTTGAGCGCGTCGAGTGTGGACACTTGAGTTGCATCTCGAACGAAGCCGGGAGAATGCGTAAGCATTCTTGATCGCGCCGCACGTGCGGCGCACGCTAGTATTACCCATAGTGTTAGGGTGGGAGGTTCGCCGGCATGGCAACTGGCAAGGTCAAGTGGTTCAACAACGCCAAGGGATACGGTTTCGTCCTCGCCGACGAGGGGAACGAAGACCTGTTTGTGCACTACTCGTCCATCGAGATGAACGGCTATCGCACGCTGCGCGCGGACCAAGAAGTCACCTTCGACATCCAACAGGGGCCCAAGGGATTGCACGCCGTCAATGTCTGCGCGACCGCGGACGAGCCTGGCGTCGCGGATCTCAAGCAGCCTCCGGTGGAAACCGATTCTGCCGCCGCGGACGACGCCGGGGAACAGGACGGGGCCGAGGAACAGGACGGGGACGAGGGACAGGACGGGGACAGGGAACAGGACGGGGAAGGATAGGGAACCCGGAGCGGGGCTCCCTCTCCCGCAGGCGACTACATGTGGCCGATCATGGCATCGCCGAATGCCGAACACTTGACCAACGTGGCACCCGTCATCAAGCGCTCGAAGTCGTAGGTCACCGTCTTCTCGCCAATCGCGCGTTCCATGCCTTGCACGATCCGGTCGGCCGCCTTTCGCCAGCCCAAGTGGCGCAACATCATCTCCGCCGACAGGATCAGCGAACCCGGGTTGACCTTGTCCTGGCCCGCGTACTTGGGCGCAGTCCCGTGAGTGGCCTCGAACACCGCAACGGCGTCGCCGATATTCGCCCCGGGAGCGATCCCGATCCCGCCCACCTGCGCCGCTAGCGCATCGGAGAGGTAGTCGCCGTTCAGGTTCGTGGTGGCGATGACATCGTACTCGTCGGGCCGGGTGAGGATCTGCTGGAGCATCGCGTCGGCAATCATGTCCTTGATGACGATCCGTTTGCCGGTGCGCGGGTTGACCAGTTCGTGCCAGGGGCCGCCGTCCAAGGACGTGGCCCCGAACTCTTGGGCAGCAAGCTCGTAGCCCCATTCCTTGAAGGCGCCCTCCGTGAACTTCATGATGTTGCCCTTGTGGACGAAGGTCAGCGAGTCCCGATCCTCGGCGATGGCGTATTCGAGCGCCCTGCGGACCAGCCGCCGGGTGCCTTCCAAGGAGACCGGTTTGATGCCGATGCCGCAGTTCACTGGAAAGCGGATCTTGTCGGCCCCCATCTCGTCCCGCAGAAAGGCAATCAACCGGTCGGCGTCTTCGGTGCCCGCTTCCCACTCCACACCGGCATAGATGTCCTCGGTATTCTCCCGGAAAATGACCATGTCGGTCTTCTCCGGCGCCAACACCGGACTAGGAACGCCTTTCAGCCAGCGTATCGGTCGCAGGCAGACGTAGAGGTCGAGCTTCTGACGCAGCGCAACGTTCAATGAACGAATGCCGCCACCCACCGGGGTCGTCATGGGACCCTTGATGCCGACGGCGAATTCGCGCAGGGCCGTCAGGGTCTCGTCGGGTAGCCATTCATCTTCGCCGTATATGCGCAAGGACTTCTCGCCGGCGTAGATCTCCATCCAGGCAATGCCGCGTCCCCCATCGTAGGCCCTCTCGACGGCTGCATCCACGACCTTGCGCATGACCGGCGTAATGTCGATGCCGATTCCGTCGCCTTCGATGTAGGGAATGATGGGATGGCTGGGTACGTTCAGCGTGCCGTCCTCGGCAACGGTGATCTTCTCACCCGTGGATGGCACGTCGATGTGTTCGTAACCCATGCGGAAATCCTGCGCGGCTGGCAAAGCGCGGCATTGTACATCAGCCCTATGGCGAATCCGTTGCATCCGGATCAACCGCTCCATCCGGGGACGGTGGATCGACGCCAGCGTTCTCAGCCCGACCAGCCCTTGCTACCAGCCCTGCCGCCGTGCCTGGTCACCCGCCGTGGCCTGGATCCACACGCTGCCGGCGTCGCGGACTTCCTTCTTCCAGAACACCGCGTCGGTCTTCAAGTAGTCCATGATGAATTCGCAGGCCGCGAACGCATCGGGGCGATGGGCCGACGCGACCAGCACCAGCACGATCTGGTCGTGCGGCGCGAGATCGCCGACGCGGTGGATCACGACCACGTCGATCAACTGCCAGCGATCCGCCGCCTCCTCCAGGATCTTGCCGATGCTGGCCTCGGTCATGCCGGGATAGTGTTCGAGATGCAACCCCCGCACGAGGTCCACCTCAGCCCGGTCGCGGGCCGGGGCCCGGTCACGGACCGGGGCCCGGTCACGGACCAGGCCGCAGAAGGCCACGATGGCGCCCGCGCGTCCCCCGCAGCGTACCCGGCACGCGTCCCACTCCGAGGCAATCTCGAAATCACCGGTCTCGATCCGAATATCCGAACGCATTGTTGCGACGCGGCACTAGCCGCCGGTTACCGGCGGTAGGAAAGCCACCTCGTCTCCGGACTCGAGGGCGGCGTCGCCCCGCACGATGGTCTGATTCACGCAGACCTGGACGCCACGCCCGCAGATGGCCTCGAGTTGCGCCGGCGTGAACAGGCTCGCGAGTTTCGCCCGGACGCTCGAAATACACGGCTCGTCGACGACAAGCTCGACCGTATCGCGGTCCACGGCTTCGCGCAGCGAGGCGAAGAAACGTACGGTCACGGTGGCGGTCGTCGCAACGCTCACGGCAACCGCTCCCACGTCCCCGACTTGCCGCCGGACTTGGCCACAAGCTGGACGTTCTCGATGGCCATGCCGCGGTCTCGTGACTTCAACATGTCGTAGACCGTCAGCGCGGCGATGCTCACCGCCGTCAGGGCTTCCATCTCGACCCCCGTCTGGCCGGTCACCCGGCACATGCCCTTCACCACCAGCGCGGTGTCACCGTCCGGCTCGAAATCGACAGCCACCTTGGCAAGCGGCAGCGGGTGGCACAAGGGGATGAGATCGCTGGTGCGTTTGGCCGCTTGGATGCCCGCGACCCGTGCCACGGCCAGCACGTCGCCCTTGGCGGCGCCGCCCTCGAAGATTGCCCGCAAGCTCGCCGGCGACATCCGGATCCGGGCTGTCGCGCGGGCTTCGCGGTGGGTCGACGGTTTGGCCGAGACATCGACCATGGACGCTTCGCCGCGTTTGTTGAGGTGGGTCAGGCCGGCCATGGCGCGAGCATAGCACGGTATAATTTCCCGTCTTTTTGTCGAGGCGACCCGTGGCAGATTCAGTCATGGTGGGCATGTCCGGCGGTGTGGATTCCGCCGTTGCCGCGCTCATCCTCAAGAAGCAGGGATACGAGGTCGCCGGTCTCTTCATGAAGAACTGGGAAGAGGACGACGGCACCGAATACTGTACCGCCGAGGCCGACCACGCCGATGGGGCCCGCGTCTGCGAGGCGCTCGGCATCGAGCTTCACACCGCCAACTTCGCCGCCGAATACTGGGACAACGTGTTCGAGGCCTTCCTTGCCGACTACCGGAAAGGCCGCACACCGAACCCCGATGTCCTATGCAACCGCGAGATCAAGTTCAAGCTGTTCACCGACTATGCGGCCGAACTCGGCTACGACACCGTGGCGACCGGCCACTATGCGCGCCGGAGCGAAACGGGCAAGCCGTTCCGGCTGTTCAAGGGCCGCGATGCCGGCAAGGACCAAAGCTACTTCCTGCAGGCCGTGCCTGCCGGACGGCTCGAGAACTGCCTGTTTCCCATCGGGGACCTGACCAAGCCCGAGGTGCGCGCCCTCGCCCGGGATGCGGGTTTCGCGATCCACGACAAGAAGGACAGCACCGGCATTTGCTTCATCGGCGAGCGCCGCTTCGCGGACTTTCTCAGCCGCTACGTGCCTGCGGACTCCGGTCCCATCACGGACACTGCGGGAACAGTACTGGGCGAACACCGGGGGCTTGCGTTCTACACCTTGGGCCAACGCCAGGGAATCGGCCTCGGCGGCATGAACGATCGCGACGAAAAGCCATGGTACGTGGCGGCGAAGGACATGGCTTCCAATACCCTGGTGGTGACCCAGGACGACACGGACCTTCTCGCCTCTTGGCTCACCGCCTCGAATCTGAATTGGATTTCGCCTAGCCCGGCTTCAGATCAGGCGAACGGCGGCGGTTCGTCCACCGCGACCGGGCCACGACAATGCATGGCGAAGACCCGGTACCGGCAGGCCGACCAGCCCTGCGCCGTCGCCGTCGAATGCGACGGCACGCACCTTGTGCGCGGGCACGTTGCATTCGAACGCCCGCAGCGCGCGGTCACGCCTGGCCAGTTCGTGGCCTTCTACGACGGCGAGGAATGCCTCGGCGGCGGCCGCATCGAGGCGGCGGGCCCATGAACGATCATCTGGATCTCGAACCGCTGACCGCCATCTCCCCGGTGGATGGTCGCTATCGAAGCCGCACGGCGTCCCTGTCGTCCATGGTGAGCGAATTCGCGCTCATCCGCTACCGGGTGCAGGTCGAAGTCGAGTGGTTCCTGCACCTCGCAAGCACGGACGAGATCCCGGAACTGACGGTCGAACCAGGGGTGCCGGATCGCCTGCGCCGCATCTGGCAGAACTTCCAGGTCGCCGACGCCACCGCCATTCGTGAAATCGAAGCACGGACCAACCACGATGTGAAGGCGGTGGAGTACTTCGTCAAGGACGCCATCGGCCGGGCCGACGAACGCTTGAAGCCGCACATCGAGTTCGTGCACTTCGCCTGCACATCGGAAGACATCAACAACCTGGCGTACGCGCTGATGGTGCGCGACGCCCGGAACAACGTCCTGGAACCGGCGATGACGCGGTTGATCGAGGCGCTGCGGGACTTCGCCCGTCCGTTCGCCAGCGAGCCCATGCTGGCGCGCACCCACGGCCAAGCGGCATCCCCCACCACCGTCGGCAAGGAACTTGCCAACGTCGTCACGCGATTGGAACGGCAACGCGGGCAACTCCACAACGCGGACATCCTGGCGAAGATGAACGGCGCCGTCGGGAACTACAACGCCCACCTCGCGGGCTACCCCGGCATCGACTGGCCGGCGCGCAACCGCGACTTCGTCACCGGTTTGGGGCTCGCCTTCAACCCGCACACGACCCAGATCGAGCCCCACGACTACTTGGCCGAACTGTTCCACGTGCTCGTGCGCTTCAACCAAGTGGTCCTGGACTTCGACCGGGACGCTTGGGGCTACATCGCCATCGGCTACTTCCGACAGCGAACGGTCCCGGGCGAAACAGGGAGTTCGACCATGCCGCACAAGGTCAACCCCATCGACTTCGAGAATTCCGAGGGCAACATCGGCCTCGCCAACAGCGTGCTTGGCCATCTCGCGGAAAAGCTCATGGTCTCGCGCTGGCAACGCGATCTGTCCGATTCGACGGCGCTGCGCAACGTGGGTACCGCCTTCGGCTACTGCCTGGTCGCCTGGGGCAGCGCCTGCAAGGGCATCGCCAAGCTCGATGTCGACCGGGACCGGCTTGCCCAGGATTTGGAAGACTCCTGGGAAGTGCTCGCCGAAGCCGTGCAGACCGTCATGCGGGCGTCCGGTGGACACGAGCCCTACGAACTGCTCAAACGGCTGACGCGCGGCCGGCGGCTCGACGAGAACGTCTACCGTGAGATCCTCGACGAACTCGACCTGCCTGCGGACGCGCGCCAGAAGCTCGCCGGGCTGACGCCTCGGGACTACACGGGATTGGCGGCCGAACTCGCCCGCTCGATCCTCGGCGCCGCTAAATGACCGCATTCCGTGCGTCGGAGGTGCCCTGGGCCAGCCACGGCGATGCCCTCTCCCTCGTCCGTCGGGCCGTCTTCGTCGAGGAACAGGCGATCGACCCGGATGAGGAGTGGGACGGCGAGGATCCGCACTGCCGCCACTTCCTGGCAGAGGACGTGCAGGGGCGTCCCATCGGCACCGCCCGACTCATGCCGTCGGGACAGATCGGCCGCATGGCGGTGCTCGCCCGGTGGCGCGGCCACGGCGTCGGTGCGCGACTGCTCGCACTTGCCGTGGGCGCCGGCGGCGACATGGGCGTGCAACCCATCTTCCTGCACGCCCAGGCCGATGCCGTGGGTTTCTACGAAGGCGCTGGATTCCAGGCATTCGGTGATCGGTTCTTCGAGGCCGGCATCGAACACCAGGCGATGGCGTTGCCCTAGCCCGCATTTCTCACCAGGCCGCTTGTCGGCGTCAAAAAGCTCTTGGGTTTCACTAGTTTGACCGCGATGTCGATGATCGTGCCGATGGCGGACTGCGCTGGCCGCGCCCCCCCGCGCTTCGCGCGGGAGGCTCTCGCAGGTCTTTTGGCCCCGTGTGTACACGGGGCCAAAATCCTCCGCGATCATCACGGCCCCTGGTGAGGAATCCGGGCTAGCGACGGTCCGGCCCGGCCTGCCGGCGGCGTCTGGGTGCCATGCCTCTGATCGGCGGGGCGAGCGACCGACTCGGCCTGCCTTGTCGTGCATGCACGACATCAAGTATCGCTGGACGCCTGGCAGCTAGGTGCCCTAGCGGTGCGCGGACGTCCTCGTCCGCATCGTCGCCCGCATTGCGGACCGGAAGGTCCGCGCACCGGTGCGCGGGCGTCCCCGCCCGCATCGTCCACGCCAAAGCGTCGATGTCCTACAGAAACGCAGGCG
>JAKZRQ010000140.1:0-4202 GCA_047518105.1 Pseudomonadales bacterium
TTCTCACCAGGCCGCTTGTCGGCGTCAAAAGCCTTTTGGGTTTCACTAGTTTGACCGCGATGTCGATGATCGTGCCGATGGCGGACTGCGCTGGCCGCGTCCGCCCGCGCTTCGCGCGGGAGGCTCTCGCGGGTCTTTTGGGCCCGTGCGCGCACGTGCTCCCTCAACCGTAGTCCCCGCTATGCTTTCGGTCGCGAGCACGCGCACGGCCCGTGTGTACACGGGGCCAAAATCCTCCGCGATCATCACGGCCCCTGGTGAGAAATGCGGGCTAGCAGCCCGCCGAGCGACACTCGACCAACGGCTCGATGCCGCACGTCACCCCGGTGCCTCCCAATCCGCAATAGCCGTTTGGCACCTTGGCGAGGTACTGCTGGTGATAGTGCTCGGCGTAGTAGAAGGTCGGCGCCTCTTCGATCTCGGTGGAAACGGCGCCGTAGCCTGCGGCGCTGAGCGCGTGCTGGTACGCGTCCCTCGAGGCCTGGGCCAGTTCGCGCTGGCCATCGTCCATAACGTACAGCGCGGACCGGTATTGGGTCCCCACGTCGTTGCCCTGGCGCATCTCCTGGGTGGGGTCGTGCGCTTCCCAGAACAACTTGAGCAACTCGGCGTAGCCAACGGCGAGGGGGTCGAAGACCGCCATAACGACTTCTGCATGCCCGGTGAGGCCCGAACAAACCTCCTCGTAGGACGGGTTCTTGGTCACGCCGCCAGCGTATCCGACCGCGGTCGCATACACGCCCGGCGTCTCCCAGAATTTCCGCTCGGCACCCCAGAAGCAGCCCATGCCGCCGAGAAACATCCCGTACCCGTCGGGAAACGGCCCTTGCAGCGGATTGCCGTTGACGAAATGCGCCGCCGGCACCGGCATGGTCTGCTCGCGCCCGGGCAGCGCCTCGTGGTCCAGCGGCACTCTGAGCTTGCTGAGCTTGAATCCAAAGGCCATGGTCGTCTCCGCGCGCCGATTGCCCGAAGCATACCCGAATGGCGACTGATCGGGCGCGTCCGACGGCGCGTGTCCAAAGCCCGGCGCGTTTGGGCACTGAAGCGGTAGTCGGCAACGTCGTCGGTAGCCATTCTGCCTCCCCGGATACGCTACACTCCTTGGGTGCGCCGCAATGCCGACAATTCACGGACTCGCTCCGCCTTGGGCACGGTTCTCTTCGCCTGCCTGGCGGCGGCCGGTTGTGTCGGCATCCAACCGGACAGCGTGCCGCTCGACTACGACCAGATGGCCGATCAGCCCTACCACGAAACGCCCGCCGATCCCGCCCGGGTGGAGGCATTGCGGCAGGCGTTCCTGTCGACGCCGGATTTCGACCAGCGCATGCGCGCGTTGACGCTGCTCGAACACCAACTCGTCGCCATGACCGACGAACCGTTGCGCTTGGGCTCCATCGGTTCCGCCATTCTCGACAAGTACCTCGCAAGCCTTCCCGGCCACCAGGCGCTCGCCGTGTTCTACCGGCACGTGGGGTCGCTCGAGCAGGCTGCCATTCACGACGCGTGGGTCGAGGCGATCGTCGCTGCTGTGGAGTCGTCGGGGGCGGCGGGCACGGAAGAGGGTCCCTACCCCGTGTTGTCGCCCAACGAAGCAGTAGCTTTTCTTGCCAACCGCAGCCAAACGGTGGTGGGTTCCGCCTACCACCAGACCGAAGATCGCCACTTCCTGCTTTGGACGGCGGCGCGCGATCACAACGGCAAGGCGGTCGACGTCTTTTTCGACCTCGGCGACCTCTACAGGATGATCGCCGCGTCGGTTGGCCGCAATCCATCGACCGTCTTTCCGGCTGGACCGCCGGACGACTGCGAAACCTTGGGGCTATGCGACGACTTCAATCCGTGGGCGTTCATCAAGGTTCTGGCGTTAGGCGACGACTCCGCTGCGCAGACGTTCATCGGTTGGAAACTCGAGAGTTGGAACGATCTCGACAATGCTGCGCGATGGCTCCAAATGGCATCCCGCGCCGGCAACCGGTTGGCGAGTATCAAGCTGGCCGAGGTCCTCTGGCAAATGAGCCTCGGCGCCGAGGAGGCGGATACCCGCGAGATGTACCACACGCGCGCCGAAGGGCAATTTCGGACGGCGATCGCCGCAGGCATGGACACCGCCATGTTCGATCTCGGCTGGTTGTACGTCCAAGGCTACTACGGTGAGGAAAAAGCCCGCGACGGCATGCGCCTGCTGGTGGACGCCGCCGATCTCGACAACGTCGATGCGTTGACCTACCTCGGCTGGATCTACACGGAAGGCGAGCTGGCCGACGAAGATCACGAACGCGCCGAAGGGTATTTCGTGCGCGCGGCACAGATGAACGACTACGCCAAGGTGCAGTACGCTCGATTCCTGCTGCATCCGGACGTATCCCGCGGCTTCAACGAGCGCGCCTACCGCTGGCTGCGCGGTATCGCAACGAACGAGAACGCCGACGCCATGGTGCTGATCGGCGACCTCTACGCCAAGGGACTGCACGTGGGGAAGAGCTTTCGGCGGGCGGTTTCCTGGTTCAAGAACGCCGTCAAGGCGGCACCGGACGATCCCGGTTTGGTCAACGAAGTCGCTTGGCGGTTGACGGTCACCCACCTGCCGAAACTGCGCGACGAACGCTACGCCCTCGAGATCATGGAGCGCATCATGGACGAGAGCGAAGGGGCGCGACGCAATCCGTCGTATCTCGACACCTGGGCCGCCGCCTACGCGGCCAACGGTGACTTCGAACGGGCGATCGCCGTGCAGGAAGAGGCAGTCGAACGGGCGATCACCGCTTCCGACAACAGCCTCGACGTCCTGCTTGAGCATCTCAAGGCGTTCCGCGAAGGCAGAGCGATCAGCGAGCCAGTACCCTGACGGGTCGGAGCGTGGTTTCTCCGCGCCTACGATGACAACCGCTGCCGTGCCACCGCTGGTCGTAGAGGACTATGGCGCCATCCTCCGGCACGGGCGACCCTTGATCGATGTTCGTTCGCCGGCGGAATTCGCGCGCGGCAAGCTGCCCGACGCCGTCAACCTTCCGCTGCTCGCCGACGAAGAACGCGATGCCGTCGGCAGGACCTACAAGAACCGCGGCCGCGACGCCGCCGTCGCGCTCGGTCACCAACTTGTCTCTGGCCCTGTCAAAGACGCCCGGGTCGCCAGTTGGCACGACTTCGCAGCCCACCATCCCGACGCGATCATGACGTGCTGGCGGGGCGGTCTGCGCTCCGAGATCGCGCAGGCCTGGCTTGCCGGAGCCGGCGTCGAGATCCCGCGAGCCGCCGGCGGCGTCAAGGCTTTTCGGCATTTCTGTCTCGATACGATCCTAGAGGCGAGCCGGACGCGGCAATTCGTTCTCATCGGTGGCCGAACAGGTTCCGGCAAGACCCGCGCCGTGCGGGCCGCCCGCGCATACATCGACTTGGAAGCGCTCGCCAACCACCGCGGTTCCGCCTTCGGTGCGCATCCAACGCCGCAGCCGACGCCCGTGACATTCGAGAACACGTTGGCGGTGGCGCTGCTCCGGCTGCCCCCGCGCGAACCCATCGTGATGGAGGACGAAAGCCGCACCATCGGCCGAATCTCGCTGCCCGAAGCGTTGTACGAGGCCATGAATCGCGCACCCATTGCGCTCCTGGAGGTGGACGATGCCGACCGCATCGACAACATCTACCGCGAATACGTCGTCGAGGCAGTCGAGCCCGAACGCCACTTGCCCGATGCCTTGATGCGCATCGAGCGCCGGCTCGGCGGCGCGCGGACCCGGGAGATCGCAACCTTGATGCGATCCGCGTTCGATGCCGACGAAGTGCACAGCCGCCAGGCCCATTGCCTATGGATCGAGCGCCTGCTGCGCGACTACTACGACCCCATGTACGACCATCAGCTCCAGGGGAAGGCCGATCGCATCGCGATGCGTGGCAGCGCCAGCGAGGTCGCGGCCTACCTGGATCGGCCACCTGCGCCAGCGGCCCCTCCTTCCGACTAGTGCTGCGTCTACCCTTGATCTTCGGGTTAGCGCGTCCGCAAGCGTCCAGTCCGCTAGGCGGCACCTTGAAGGCATATCGGGCATACGTCGAACGGTGCCAACAACGCGGATGGGCCGCGCTTCAGCGCGCCTTGCGGGCGCGCCCTACGGGTGGCAGCCGGAGCGCCCCGTGCGGCGTTGCGACTGCTTGGAGTATGCCCGATACGCCTGCGCAGCCGCGCCTGTCCGTCGCAAGCGACG
>JAKZRQ010000141.1:0-12959 GCA_047518105.1 Pseudomonadales bacterium
TGGGCGTTGGCGGGCGCGCCCTACGGGTGGCAGCCGGAGCACCCCGTGCGGCGTTGCGTCTGCTTGGGTATGCCCAATAGGCCTGCGCAGCCGCGCCTGTCCGTCGCAAGCGACGTGTCCGTCGCAAGCGACGGTGCCCGGAACACTCCGGCTGCCACTGACGCGAAGATTCAGGGTGGACGGAGCACTAGAATCCTTGAGCGCGCCGAATGTCGACACTTGGGTTGCATTTCGAACGAGGCCGGGAGAATGCGTTGGCATTCCCAAACGCGCCCACAGGACGCCGCGCATTCTCGATCACGCTGTCAGGCGCGCCGATGCACATGCAGCGCGTCCCCGGCCGGCCCATGGCAACCGCCTAAACGCGTGCCGCCGGTCCTGAGCGGCAATTGGGTTCACGTCGTCGCCGCCTTCGGGGCGGCGGCGGCGATCACCGCCCTGATGCGCAAGCTCGGCCCGCGATGGGCGCTCCTGGCCGTTCCCAACTCCCGCAGCGCGCACCAGGCGCCAACCCCGACCGGCGGCGGCATCGGCTTCGTCGTCCCGGTTCTCGCCTGGCTCGCGTTGGCCGTCGGCAACTACCCGCCCGCGTTGACGCTGGCAATCGCCGGCGCGGCCATCGCGACGCTGGGGTTCCTCGACGACGTCAAGGATCTGCCGCGCAACGCCCGCTTCGCATGCCAGCTGGCGCTCGCCGGGGCGTGCGTGGTCACCGTGTTCGAATCCGGCCCGATCGTCGCCGGGGTGGCGATCCTCGGACTCACCTGGTGGGTGAACGTGTACAACTTCATGGACGGCACCGACGGGCTGGCCGCCTCCCAAACCGTTGCCTTCGTCGGCGGCGCGCTCCTTCTCGGCAATCTGGACCAGTCCGAAGTGTTCGCCTGGGTACTGGTCGCGGCGACGGCGGGCTTCCTGTGTTTCAACTGGGCACCGGCAAAGATCTTCATGGGCGACGTCGGCGCGCTGTTCCTGGGCCTGACAACGGGGGTTCTCGCGCTGTGGTTGGGGCAGAGCGGAGAAATGCCGTTTGTGGCGAGTTGCATCCTGTTGGTAGCATTCTGGTTCGACGCGACGTACACCCTGCTCATGAGAATCGTCACCCGCCAAGCGTTCGTCCAGGCGCATCGGACGCATCTCTACCAAGTCGTCTGCCAGCGTCTGGGGCACGGTCGGACTGCGGCTTTGTTCTGGCTCCATTCGCTGGCATGGGCCTGGCCACTGGCCGGCGCGTCGATCGCTTGGCCCGAATGGCAGTTCGCCTGTCTCGGTGCGGCCTGCCTGCCGCTGGCGGTCGCCTGCGTGGCGTATCGGGCCGGCGTGGCCGGGAAAGCCGATGCGCGCTGATGCCATCCAGCGCCTGACCAGGCGCCAAAAGCAGGCGTTGGCCGTCGCCTGCGATTGCGTGACGCTGTCGGCGGCGCTGTGGATTGCCCTCGTCCTTCGCCACGGCCACTGGCACTTCGACCTCGCCCCGTTCTGGCCGGGGTTTGCGATCACCTTGGCGTGCGTGCCGCTGCTGGCCCATTTCGGCCTGTACCGGCACGTGATGCGCTACATGGGCCCGGCCGTCATCTGGACCGTTCTGCAAGGCGTCGTCCTCACTGCGGTGATGCTCACTGCCATCGCCTACATGTTCCGCCTGGAGGACTTCCCCCGGTCGGTGCCGGTCATCTTCGCGCTGCTGGCGTTCTGCGGCGTGGCCGGAACCCGCTTCCTGGTGCGCGCGTCCGCGGATGCCGCGCCCAACGACGACGCCCGAAAATCGGTGGTGATCTACAACGCAGGGGAAGCCGCTGCTCATCTTGCCCAGCAACTGCTGCGCAGCGGCGGCTTTCGCCCGGTTGCCTTCATCGACGACGACGACCAATCACGCGGCCGCGTGATCCATGGTCTGCGCGTGGTCCCCCTCGCCGCTCTCGACGCGCTGATCGGCAAGCACGGCATCGAACAAGTGTTGGTGGCGCCGGACTCGGCGTCGGCCGAGGATCACCGTCGCATCATCGAAAAGCTGCAACCCTACCCGGTGCGCGTCCGCCTGATACCCGACATCAAGGCGGTGGTTGCCGGCGCCGAACCCGCCACCTCGTGGGATGTGGAAATCGCCGACCTGCTCGGGCGCGACGAGGTCCTTTCCCTGCCCCACCTGCTCCGCAAGTCGGTAACCGATCGCGGCGTCATGGTCACCGGCGCCGGCGGGTCCATCGGCTCCGAACTGTGCCGCCAGATCCTGCGCTTGGGACCGAAGCGCCTGGTCGTGTTCGACCAATCGGAGTACTGGCTCTACCAGATCGAACGCGAACTGCGTCGCATCGCGGCGGCCGAGCTCATCGACACGCCGGTGGTGGCGGTGCTCGGGTCGCTTGCGAGCGAGAACCTGATGGAACGCACGATGCGTCACCACCGCGTCGACACCGTCTATCACGCCGCGGCCTACAAGCACGTGAACCTGGCCGAGGAGAACGTCGTTCAAGTCATCGAGAACAACACCTTCGGTACCTTGCGCACGGCCCGGGCGGCGATGGCAGCGGGCGTCGGGAGCTTCATCCTGATCTCCACCGACAAGGCGGTCCGCGCCCGCAACGTTCTCGGCGCGAGCAAGCGATTGGCGGAGATGCTGCTGCAGGCGCTGGACGGCGAGAGCGAGACCACCCGTTTCTGCATGGTCCGTTGCGGCAACGTGCTCGACTCGTCCGGTTCGGTTGTGCCGCTGTTCCTCGAACAGATCGACAAAGGCGGGCCGGTCACCGTGACCCATCCCCAGGTGACCCGGTACTTCATGACCATCCCGGAAGCCGCCGCGCTGGTTCTGCAGGCGGGCAGCATGGCGACCGGCGGCGACGTGTTCGTGCTCGACATGGGCGAGCCCGTGAAGATCCACGAACTCGCCCGCAAGATGATCCGGCTCAAGGGATACAACGTGCGCGACAGGGACAACCCGGGCGGCGACATCGAGATCCACTTCACCGGGCTGCGGTCGGGCGAGAAGCTCACCGAGGAGTTGCTGGTGGGTGAAGGCGCGCTCGGCACCGAGCACCGAAAAATCCTCCGGGCGGTGGAGTCTGACATGCCGTGGTCAGCTCTCGAGCCCGCCTTGGCAAACCTGGAAGGTGCCTGCGACGCCTTCGACTACGAGGCCATCGGCAAGTTCCTGACGGATGTCTTCGAAGGCGCCGACCTGGCGGGGGCCCTGTCCGAATTCCCGCACCGCCGCACCAGCGTGGCGATCGCCAGCAAGGTCGGGGGCAAGGGGCCGCAAGACGTGTTGACGCTGCACACGCGACCCGACCGGTAGGCGAGCGGAACGGTCCGCGTTCAGTTGGCGACCATCATCTCGCGGACCAGGAGCGACCCGGTCTGGATGTTGTGGCGTCGGTCGATGTCGTCGCCGCAGCCCACGATGCCCTGGAAGATCTGGTCGAGGTTGCCCGCGATGGTGACTTCGTCCACCGGGTGCTGCGGCGCCCCGTCGACGATCCACATCCCGGCCGCGCCCCGGGAGTAGTCGCCAGTCAACAGGTTGACGCCCTGCCCCATCAGACTCGTTACCATGAGCCCGGTGCCCAACTCCTGCATCAATGCCGAAACCGGCTGCGTGCGGGCCAGCAGTTCGAGGTTGAACACGCCCCCGGCGTTGCCGGTGGTGGCGAGCCCCAACCGACGCGCGGCATAGCAGCCGAGCACGTAGCTCGCCACGACGCCGTCATCCACGAACGCCTTGGCGCGGGTGGCGACGCCGTCGCCGTCGTGGGCGGCGCTGCCAAGACCCTTGGGACGATGCGGCGCCTCGACGAGGCTGATGCCGGGGGCCATGACCTGGCGACCGAGTGAGTCCAACAGGTAGGACTCCTTGCGGTACAAGGCGCGACCGCTGATCGCCCCCAGCAAGTGGCCGATCAGACCGGCGGCCAGGGGCGGCGCGAACAGCACGGGGTAGGATCCCGTTGTCACGCTCCGGCGGCCCAGTCGGGCCGCAGCGCGCCGGGCGGCTTCGCGACCGACTTCCTGCGGATCGTCGAGTTCTCCGGGGTCGCGGCTCAGCGTGTACCAGGAGTCGCTCTGCATGCCGGCATCATCCGCCGCGATCATGGCGCAACTCGTCGAGTGACTGGTGGTGCAGGTCGCCTCCAAGAAGCCATGGGAATTGCCGTAGACATGGCAGCCGCGATGGGTGGCAACCGTCGCACCTTCGGAGTTGGCGATGCGCGCATCGTGGGCGAACGCGGCGGCCTCGGCCTCCATCGCCTGCTCGGTGGCGAACGGAACGTCGATTGGCCACGGGTGATCGAGGTCCAGGTCCGGCAGAGTGCGCGCCATCAACACCGCCTCCGCCAAGCCGTTGCACGGGTCTTCCTCGGTGTACCTGGCGATGTTGATCGCGGCCCGCACCGTGTCGCGAACGGCATCGCGGCTGGCGTCCGAAGTGCTGGCACTGCCTTTCTTCGCACCAACCTTCGCACCAACCTTCGCACCGACGTAGACGGTGATGCCGAAGCCCCGGTCGTTGTTGAACTCGACCGTCTCCAACTCGCCCTGGCGCACCGTCACGGCAAGACCCGTGCCGTCGCCCGCAGCCACTTCCGCCGCCGTCGCGCCCTGGCGTTTGGCCTCGTCGAGAATTCCCGCAACCAGATCCTTTAGCGACGCGGCAAGTTCCTCGGCGTCTACGGTCGGGAGAGCGGGCTTGTCCACGCCGACGGGCACGCGCGGCCCAGCGCGCGGCCCAACGCGCGGCCCAGCGCGCGCGCTCATGTGCTTGTTCCTCCCACCGTGATCGCATCGATCTTGAGCGTCGGCTGGCCCACCCCCACCGGTACGGTTTGACCGTGCTTGCCGCAGATGCCGACCCCTTGGTCGAGGGCCAAGTCGTTGCCGACCATGGAGACCCGGCCCATGACTTCGGGACCGTTCCCGATCAGGGTGGCGCCGCGAATGGCAGGTCCCACCTTGCCGTTCTCGATCAGGTACGCCTCGGTGGCGGAGAACACGAACTTGCCCGAGGTGATGTCCACCTGGCCGCCGCCGAAGCTGACCGCGTAGACGCCCCTGGCGACGCTGGCGATGATCTCTTCGGGTTCGCTCTCGCCCGGCAGCATGAACGTATTGGTCATGCGCGGCATGGGCAGGTGCGCGAACGACTGGCGACGGCCGTTGCCCGTGCTCGGCACGCCCATGAGGCGGGCGTTGTGCTTGTCTTGCAGGTAGCCCGCGAGGACGCCCTTCTCGATCAGCACCGTGCGCTGGCCCGGCGTACCCTCGTCGTCCACGGTCAGCGACCCGCGACGATGCGGCAAGGTCGCGTCGTCGACCACGCTACACAGGGCAGACGCCACCTTCTCGCCGAGCCGTCCGGCGAACGCCGACGTCCCCTTGCGGTTGAAATCCCCCTCGAGACCGTGACCCACGGCTTCGTGGAGCAGGATGCCCGGCCACCCGGGTCCGAGCACGACCGGGAAGGTTCCGGCCGGGGCGTCGACGGCTTCCAGGTTCACGAGCGCCGTGCGAACGGCTTCGCGCGCGTACTCCTCGGCAGCGTCGGTGTCGAACAGCCAATTCGTATCGAAGCGACCGCCGCCGCCGCTCGCACCCCGTTCCCGGCGTCCCTTGCGCTCGGCGACAACGCTCACGTCGAAGCGGGCCAGCGGTCGTGCATCGGCGCTGAAGGTGCCGTCGGTGGCCACCACCAGATTGGTCTCGTGGTTCAGCGCGATCCGCACCGAGACCTCGCAAACCCGGGAATCCAGGCTGCGGGCGAACGCGTCGATACGGCGCATCAACGCCACCTTGTCGTCCTCTGGCGCCGACCCCAACGGATCGACATCCTCGTAGCACGCGGGCACCTGCGCCCGGGTCAGTGTCGGCGCGGCAACGCCGGTGGGCGTGGTCACACCGTGGCCGGTCCTGGCGATGCTACGCGCCGCATCGGTGGCGTCCCGGAGCGCCGGCAGCACGATGTCGTCGGCATAGGCGAACCCCGTTTTCTCGCCGCTGATGGCGCGCACGCCAACGCCCCGGTCGACGCTGAACGAACCGCTCTTGACGATGCCGTCCTCGAGCAGCCAGGACTCGTCGCGGCTGAGCTGAAAGAACAATTCGCCGGTGTCGATGTCCTTCGCCGCCAGGCGATCGAGAAGACGGGCAACGTCCCGTTCGCCGATGTCCCCCGCATCCCACAGGATCTGCTTCGAGTCGTCGATTCGGTCGTTGGCCGTCATTGGGAGTCCTCGGTCGTGGTGGATGCCGGTTCCGCCTCGTCAGCCGAGTCGCCGGTTCGGGCGCCCCCGTTTCCTGCGACGCCGTCCTGGGGCACCGGAGCGTTCGCGGCGGAAGCCACGTTGTCGAACATGCGGACGAATTCCACTTCCGGCTCGTCGTAGGTGCCGCCGATGCGGTACATGCCGCTGGTCAAGCGCTTGATGGGATCTTTGAATACCTGCTGGCCGAAGAGTACGCCGGCGGCCGCGGCGGGATTGGACAGGGCGAGAACGGCCGCGTACCAAGGCAGGCTGGTGTGCAAAGGCAGGGTGACGACCATTTCGTTGCTGAGCGCACCGCTTGCCAGGTTGACTTCGCCGCTGATTTCGAACCGCATGCCGGTACCGGTGATCTTCGCAGGCTCGGTGAATCGGGCAAGTCCGTCCTCCAGCTCCAGAGCGGCGGTCACCCGGTCGAAGCTGACGCCTCGGCCGAATACGTCGGAAAAATCCAGGCTCATGCGCTTGACGATGGTCGAGAAGTTGATGAGGCTCATGATACGCGTGGCACCCCCACCCTGGTCCACGTCCAGGAAGCGGCCATCGGTCAATTCCAACGACGCCTCGCCCGACAGCCGAGCCGAGCCGAAGTGCATGGGCGAACCGGGCCAGCGGAGGGCGCCGACGGCGCGGAAACTCTCCGACTCGATGCTCGGCGCGAACGCCCACAGCGGCAGCACGATCTGCAGATCGCCGGCGGTCACCGTGCCTTCGAACAGGCTCTCGCCGTTGTTCGACCAGAACGCCGGCGCCGATGCCTCGATGTGCAGGCCTCTTAAGTCGGCCAGCACGTCGATCAGTTGGACGCCGCCTGCCACGGGACGCAAGCCGAAACGCCAACTGCCGTAGTCGTGGTCGCCCACGCGAACACTGTCGAGCACCACGTCCGCGGCGACCAGGCTGTCGATCAGGGCAGGATCCAGCGGGTCGCCTTCGGTATCCGCAGCCGGGAGCTTGACCTCGCTCAATTGCACCTGCCAAGGGTCGTTGCCCGATCTCGCCACGGTGCCTGTCACCGCCGCCGAAGCGATGGAGAAGCTCACCTCGCCAGCGTCCGAATAGCCATCGAGGACCAGGTCCTCGAGCTCGACCGCGTCGAGCACGACCTTGGCGATGCGGAACTTGCGCAGTTCCCAGGCCAGCCGGTTCTCCTTCGCGGCGCCGTCGTCGCCCCTGAAGCCGTCCACGAACGCGCGGATATCCGCGCCGTCCACGGCTTCCAGGCCACCTCTGACGACCACGCGTCCGGCGTCTGCATCCGCCATTGGCGGCGGCGCCCCGATACCCAGCGCGGCCGCGCGAATCCCGTTCTCGTCCGCATGGATCCAGCCGCTGGCGGTACCGTAGCGCACCGATACCGCAGTGTAGTCGTCGAGAAACTGCAAGGCGGCAGCGAACTCGCGGGGCTCAGGCGCCGCCTTGCCAAGCGGTGCAGGTAGAGACACGTCGACACCCGCAAGGTCGCTCTCGAGGTGCAGTTCCGCTGCGCGGTCCGAGCCGGGAAACACGTTGAAGGTCGCGTCGAATTCGAAGCGCCCTCGGGCGACCCCCGGATCGGCGACATCGAGCAAGCGGACGACATCGGCGACCGTCGCCGATCCGTCAACGGAAAACGACACCCGGTCGTCGTCGGAGTTGATCGCAATCCGCACCGGGGCGCCGAACAGCGTACCTTCCGAGGGGTCGCTGGCGACGTGATTCGGCCATTCGAAACCCACCTGCTTGTTCATGGCGTCGATGTGCAGTCCAAGGTCGACCAGATCGATGCTGGCGTTCTCGAACGTGAAGTCGAAGCGCATGTCCGAAGGCTCAAGGGCTTGGCCGCGCAATGGCAGCGACACTGCGGCGACTAGGCCGACGCGTCCGGTTCCAACCCACTGTTCGGAGAGAAACGGCATGGCCTCGCCTACCGGCGTCTGCCATGCGAACTCCATGAGCCGGTCCACCTCGGTTTGCGCACGTAGGCGGACCGAAGCACGCTCGCCCCCGACCGGCACGCGCACCTCCAAATCGGTGACGTCGACGCCGAAGACGCGTGCCTGGCCGCGCAGAACCGTCTCGCGCCCGGTAACCGTGAAGGAACCGTCGACGCGGCTCGCCCGAGGCCAGCCGACGTGGTAGTCGATGACGCCGCCAACGACGTTGGCGGACATCTCGAAACGCCGCGTCGCCAAGCCCGGTACCTGCTTGAGATCGCCCCGGTAGAGCAGCCGGTTGTCGGTCAGTTCTCCCGCCTGAACGCGGTCCTGCAACCACGTGCGCAAACCTGGCGCCAGCTTCCACGGCAAGTAGTCGCGTGCCGACGGCGCAGCGATGCGGTCGACGATGGCATCCGCAGCGATCCCGCCATCGTCCACGCCGGACGATCGCGCCAGAGCGAACCCGGCGGCGATGCGCGATCCGTCCTTCTCGATGCCCATCTCACCCCGGAGTCCCCGGTGGCCAGTGCCGAACGCGATGGTCAACGAACCGCTGCCACTGCGATGGAGGCCGGAAGCCGGCACGAAGTCGGGAAAGACCAGCCGGAAGTTGCGCGCGTCGAGATCGGCGCGCAACGCCCGGGCGTGTCCGCCGATCGTGAAGGACACGTTGTCCACCTCCGGTGCGCCTTGGTAGGCGGCCAGGGCGGCACCGGTACCGGTGCTGACGAAGGCTAGCCCTTGGCCATCGATCCGGGCCGCGAAACGGTCCATTTCTCCGATCGGCGCGAGGTTGCCCAGCCAACGCCCCATTGGGTGTTCGTGGCCAACTGCGGCGACGAGCATGGCCGAGATGTCCGCGATGGCAACCGGGGGCAACCAGAACTCGGCGAAGGTCTCGTCGTCCGGGGCACCCTCGAAGGCGGGGCCCCCGAGCCGGAATCCTCCGCCGGCCAGTTCGACCACGTGATCGCCGCTGGCGATGGACAGTCGATCGACCTTGCCGCGATAGCCGCCCCGCTCGTTCCACGCCCCCAATTCCGCATCGACGGCGACCGGGGCGCCCGCCAACTGCAAGTCGGCGACGCGGACGGCAAGTCGCGCCCGGGCATCGCCGTCGGCGTCCCGCCGCCAGTCTCCGGACAATGCAAGCTCGAAAGGCGGAAGGCCAAGCATCTCGTCCAACTCGCGCCCCGGGGAGAACGATTCGGCCAGAATCCGGATCGCGCCCGGGCCGTTGTCCGGGACATCGCCCTCGATCATCAGCGCGCAATCGGCGCACTGCGGTTCCGACTGCAACCGAATGGCAAAGCGGTGTTGACCGTCGGCGTTGAGGAGCATGGACTCCACGTACAAGGTGGCGGAGTGGCTCTTGTCCTCGGCGACGATGCGACCGCGCAACCACACCTGGTCGCTGTAGATCAGCAGATCCGTCGCGGAGAAACCCTTGAAGTCGGGGTCGGACCCCCGCAGTCGCCATCCGGCGGTCGATTTCTCGACCATCAGACGACCGTCGGCGATGGTCATGCGCCGGGCGACGACGCGGTTCCTCGCCAGGCTTTCGCCCACGTCGAATTCGAAGTCGAAACCGATGAACTCGCCTGCGGGGAAACGAATACTGTCGGCAAAGAAACCCGGATTCAGGCCGCGCCATCGCCCCTCCAGTCCCCGCACGGCAATGCCCTGGCCGGCAAGCGCGTCGTTGATCAACCCCTCCAGGCGCGGCAACTGCGAGAACAACCCGCGGCCAGCCCATTGCACCGTGGCGAAAAACGCGACCAGGATGGTCGCGAGCACCAGTACCGTGCGCAGGATCCGCATCAGCAATCGCCAACGGGAGCGAAACGACCGGCGGCGATCGTTGCACGCCGGGGCAGGCGACCGACGACCGCCACGGCACCGTCCGGGTCTCCGCTCCGGGCAAGGCGCCTTCGCCCCGGTTCGGGAATCAACGCGACACCACGTCGAACTGGTCGGTGCGGTACCCGGGCGCCACCTGCAGCCGGATCGGTCCGCCCAGCTCGCGGACGAGGCCCGACAGGTGCTCCGCGTCTTCGCCCAGCAACCGGTCCACCACCTCCCGACTCGCGCAAACCGTGAACTCGGGCGACGCACTACCGAGGCGACCGCGGCCCGCGCGTTGCAGGCCGCGGAAGATGTCGTAGCAGGTGCTCTCGGCGGATCGGACATAGCCGCGGCCCGCGCAACGGCCGCAGGGCTCGCACATCTGCCGGAACAAGCTCTCCCGCGTGCGCCGTCGGCTGATTTCCGCCAGCCCCAGTTCCGAGAACCCGGACGCCCGGAAGCGGGCCGGATCGCCGGCGGCTGCGGCGCGGAGCGCGTCCATCACACGGTCCCGGTCGCCTGCATCGCGCATGTCGATGAAATCGACCACGACGATGCCGCCGATGTTGCGCAAGCGCAGTTCCCCGGGGATCGCCCGAGCCGCTTCCAGATTGATCCTCAAGGCGGTGTCCTCGAGACTGGCCGAGTCGACGTAGGTGCCGCTATTCACGTCGATGGTGGTCATGGCCTCGGTTTGCTCGATGACCAGATGGCCACCCGAAGGCAGTCCGACGCGGCGGTCTAGGGCACGCTTGATGGCCTCTTCGACCCCCCGGGACTCGAACAGCGGTACCGAGCCGTCGTAGCACGCGATCTTGTCCGCGCATTCGGGCAGGTAGCGGCCCACGTAGCCCACGAGCCGCTCGAAGGTCGCGGCGTCGTTGACCAGGATCGTCTTCAAGGCCGGGCCGGCCATGTCCCGCACCACGCGCATCGCCACCGGTACTTCCTCGAACACCATGCCCCGTCGGTCCGAGGCTTCGTACTCGGCTCGGCGCTCGGTGATGCGCCGCCACAAGCGATCGAGCACGACCAGATCGGCGCGCACGCTCTCGGCCGTCGCGGCTTGTGCGGCGGTGCGCACGATGTAGCCGAAACGCTGGCCGAGTTCGTCGCGGATCGCCTCCACCATGGACCTCAGCCGGTCCCGCTCGGCCTCGTCGGCGATGCGCGAAGAGACGCCGACGTGATCGTCCAAGGGCAGCAGCACGATGTGGCGGGCGGCGATGGCCAGATTGGTGGTGAGCCTGGCGCCCTTGCCGTTCAAGGGATCCTTGGCCACCTGCACCAGGATCCGCTGGTCCTGGTGCACCTTGTCCGAGATATCCGGGAGCTCGTCGTCGGCTCGCGCACCGTGCAAGTCCTTGACGTGCAGGAATCCCGGCCGATCCAGCCCGATGTCGACGAAAGCCGCCTGCACGCTGGGCAGCACGCGTTCCACCCTGCCGCGGTAGAGGTTGCCGGTGAGGCTGTAGCTGCCACCGCGCTCCAGGTGCAATTCGCACAATTCGCCGTCGGCGACGACGGCCAAGCGCGTCTCGAACACGTTCGCATCGATGAGGATCTCTTGCGCGAGCGCGCCTGGCTCTATCGAACGCGGGTGGCGGTTGTGAGATGAGTCGAGTTTCATGGCCGCATGGGTGTTGTAGTGTTCTCGGTCACGGCAGGCCGGGCTGCCGACGTTTGCACAACTTGCCGCGCACACTACCGCACGCGGAACCGTCGCGCGAGCGCGCCCAGGACTAGCGCCAGCAGCGGATAGACGAGGGCGGTGGCCAGCGCGGGCGCCACCAGCGCCAGCGTCCACAAGTCGACATCGCGGACGTACGCCAACACCGACCGATTGACGACGTGGACGACCAGGGCGACCGCCAGCAACACCGCCGTCTGTTGCACGAGCGAATACACGTGCAAGCGGTTGCGAACGCGCAGGACCCCATAGGTCGCGAGCGCCAGGCAGATGCCGCCCAGGCCGAGAGGTGCGGCCAAGAGCGCATCCAGGAACAAGCCCGTGATCCACGCGGTGACAACGCCGACGCGTTGGGGCGCGGCGATCGCCCAGAAGAAGAACACCGCCAGCACCCAATCCGGTCGCAACCACTGCAGCCAGTCGGGCGCGGCCAAGGGCGCGCGCACGATGGCAAGGGCCATGGCGGCAATCACGGTGACCAGGATCACCCAGCCGCCACGCAACGGGTTCAATCCCGTGTCTCCTCTGGACTTGCCGTTTGCCCGGATCCGGCATCGACCGGCTCTCCCGGCAGGACCACAAGCAGATCCCGGGACGCCTCGAGCATGGCGCTGGGTTCGGCGGCGACCTCTGCGAACCGGTGCGTCTGGTCCCTTACGACCGACCCGACCACCCCCACCGGATAGCCGAAGGGGAAGCGCCCGCCAAGTCCCGAAGTCACCAGGGTGTCGCCTACGCGGATGTCCGCCGTCACGGGAACCTCCTTGAGTACCAACTCGCTCACCGACCCCGTCCCCGCGGCAATCGTGCGCAGGTTGTTGCGCACCACCTGCACCGGCACTGCGTGAGTCGTATCCGAAACCAGCAGTACCCGGCTTGTTGTCGGCGTGGTCGCCACCACTTGGCCGAACACGCCGGTCGAATCGATGACGGCCTGACCTACTTCCACGCCGCTGCTACGCCCCTTGTCGATGAAGATCTCGTGTCGCGACGAATCCGGGACCACTGCGATCAACTCGGCAATGAGCACGTCGCTGCGCAACCGCGTGCGGGAGTCGAACAATTGACGCAACCGGTCGTTCTCCTCCAGGACGGCTTGGTAGCGGGTGGCAACGCCCTGCAAGCGCAGCGATTCGCGCTCCAACTCGGCATTGCGCCGGCGAAGGCGGGTGTGCGACGAAAAGAACTCGCCGACGTAGGCCGTCGCCCGATACGGGGACTCGGTCAAATGCTGGATCGGGCTGACGGCGG
>JAKZRQ010000142.1:0-21543 GCA_047518105.1 Pseudomonadales bacterium
CCTCGAAGCAGGCTGCAAGCACGCCATCGGCACCCGTCTCAAGCAGGGCGGCATGCACTGGACGGTCGCCGGCGGCAACTCCATCATCGCCCTGCGCTGCTGCAAGCTCAGCAATCGCTACCCCGATTTCTGGGCGCGACGATCGGCCACCGGATGAACTCTCTCACAAAATTGTCGTGCGCCCCGGGCGACCGACGATACCTCACTCTTTTCGAGGCGGTTGCGTTGCAACAGTTCGAAGAGCCGCCGCACACGCTATCGGCGGCCTGGCGCTGAAGTCCTCCCGTTCGCGCCGCGTGCGCTGCCGGTCGTGGAGGCCCGAGGACGTCAAAGCGGTGATGGACATGCGGCGGAAGTACCCCTTCATGGGCAAGGCGCGAATCCAGCGCATGCTGCAACGCAACGGCTTGGTGCTGAGCATCGGCGATTCACGTAGGAGATGGCCGAGCGGGTGCCACCCTGGCGATTCACCGGCCCTCGGCAGCGCTCTCTATCTTGGCCTGCATTCGCCGCATGCCATTCAGCCAGCGCTCCAGGTCGTTGGTCTTGCGCGCCATCCAGGTCTCGGCAATGGCATCCGTGAGGATCAGGAAGCGTTCCTCGAACACCGCCTCCGAGACCATCCGCGCGACTTCCTCGGGTTCCCTGATCGGCCCTGCCGCGTCGCTCGGGAGTGTCGACCCGGGATCGCTCAGCATCGGCGTGCGTACCCCCAACGGAGCGAGCAAGGAGACGCGAATGCCCTTGTCGTGATAGGTGATCGACAGCCATTCGGCGAGTCCGACGACGGCATGCTTGGTCACGGCGTAGGTGAGGTTGCCGTGGCTGGTGAGGATGCCGGCCATGGAGGCCGTGTGCAGCAGATAGCCGGACCCGCGCTCCAGCATCGTGGGCAGCACCGCGCGGACTGCGAACACATGGGCCATGACGTTGACCTGCCACTGGTCGTCCCAGACGTCGATGGGGGTGTTCAGCGGCGCGCCACCGGTGGCGATGCCGGCGTTGGAGAAGAACACGTCCACCGGGCCGTTGGCGCGTACCGACTCGGCCACCAGACCGTTCAAGTCCGCCTCGTTGCCGACGTCGCAAGCCACCGCCTTGCCGTCGATTTCCCGAGCCATTGCACGAGCGCCGTCGCCGTTGATGTCGGCCACCACCACCCGGGCGCCCAACCGAGCGAACTCACGCGCGCTCGCCGCGCCGATACCGCTCGCGCCCCCCGTAATGATGGCGTGCTTGTGTGCAAGGTCCATGGGTCGCTCCTGTCGTTTGCGACACCCTATCAGGCGGGCAAGATTCTCGGAAGCAACCCGGGGAGTCGCCGGTCTTCCGCGTTGGCGTTGTTCAACGCCCGGCGTAGGATTGGGCGCTTGACGCAATTCGGGGGGATACGGTGAAGGCATTGAGTGCAGGACGCGACCGCTTCGGCGGGGTAGGCAGGTGGCTGCTGCTCGCAATGTTTGCGTTGGGCTGTCCATCCGCGATGGCCGAGGAATCGGCCACGGCGGAGTCCGACTCGGAACCGCAGGAGTCGGCCAGGTCCCTCGGCTGGGTGGACGAGGCGCGCCTTGTCGCCGCCGGCGAAGCCGAACCCGGAAGCTGGCTCGCCCACGGTCAGACCTACGACGAGTTGCGGTTCTCCACGCTCACCCAGATCAATCGAGACACCGTGGGCTTGCTTGGCCTGGCTCGGGTCAAGAACCTCAACATCGCGCATCGCTTGCAGGCGACGCCGTTGGTGATCGACGGCGTGATGTACTTCACCGACTCCTGGAGCGTCGCCTACCCGACCAACAAGCCCTATGCCATCAGCGGCGCGCCGCGCGCCGTTCGAGCATCCCGAACTCGAAGCAGCGGCCAAGACCCGGTCCGGTGAGTGGTGGAAGCTAGGCGGCGGCGGCACCGTTTGGCACGCCATCGGGGTTCCTCAAGGCCATCGATCCGCTCGCCGGCTCCGCTCGCCGGCTCCGCTCGCCGGCAAGGAAGCCTGGAGCGTCCAGCGCGCCACGCCGTACAACGGCGGCGTTCTTGCCACTGCGGGGGGACTGGTGATCCAAGGCGATGCCGCCGGTACGCTGCCACATCGTCTGCAGCGGCGTCCTAAGCGACAAGGGGATGCTGTCCTTCGCCGAGGCAGTATCGACCCAGGAGGCGGAGTTGATTCGCCAGCATGTGATCTCCGAGGCGCAGATCTCCGAGGCGTAGATCTCCGAGGCGCAGAAGGCGAGGGCGGCGCAGTGGAGGGGAAGAAGTCGCGTCCGGGACTGACCGACGGCGCCGAGCAACGAGCCAGATTTTGTTTCCGGCGCCGGTGCCCGCGCCGGTGCCCGCTCGCTTCAGTCGGCCACCGCCCAGGCGGCGGTGACGATCACGATGGCCAACCAGCCGAAATAGCGTTGCGCCTGGGGCCCAACGAGGTGTAGGCGCGTCCGGGCGACAAAGAGTCCGATCAGGAACCCGGCAACCAACCCGGCGAGGTGCGCGACCACGTCGGTGTCTTCGCCTGCTGTACCCGTATAGGCGAAGAAGGCGATCGCCGCGAACACCGGCGCGAACCGCTGTTGCCAGCGCCCTTGGCGGAAGTAGCCGCTGCGCCACATGAAGGCGCCGGCCAGGCCGACGGCAGCAAAGGTCGCGGTCGAGGCACCGATGGACATGAAGAAGTCCGGCCGCACCAGCACGTTCAAGGCGTTTCCGAACGCCCCGCCGAGCACGATGCACAGCCACGCCAGGCCAGAGCCGAGAAAGCGCCCGGCCAGTAGTCCGAACAGTCCGCCGAACAGGGAATTGCCAACGATGTGAGGCAGGTCGGCATGCAGGGTGAGGGCCGTGACCAGGCGCCAGATCTCTCCGGTCATCACCGATCCCACGTGGATCCGGCCGGCAACGCGCCAATCCAAGCCGAACAAGGTTGCACCCTCGGCGGCGAGCACCAGCCAGATCACCGCGAGATAGGCGGCGACTCCCCACCAGCCGCTGTCGATCCGCGCCGGGAACACGGGTGGAGGACGAGGTACGTTCTCGCCTTCGTAGGCGGCCACTTCGTTCTCGGCGTGGTCGAGATCCTCCTCGGCGACCAGCAAACGCCAACTGCCGTCTTGGTGGTCGATGCGGTTGTCTATGCCGCGCGCGGTCAGTACCAGGGCGAAGGTCCTGAGGTCGCGGTGTTCGCGGCCGGTGCGCAGTACGAGCCAGTCCTCCTCCGTCATCGGTTCATGTTGGCACACGAAGAGGAAGGGGACGAGATCAACATTCGACAGGACTCGACGGGCGTTCAGACCCGTGATCCGGCTTGGATCAAGTAAGATTGCCCGTTTCGAGAACGGGAGCAGGCTGCATGAACAGCGTCGACCACGTCGCCAAGATCCTCAAGGAAGAGGGCGTCACCTGGATGTCCTGCTATCCCTCCAACCCGTTGATCGAAGCGGTGGCGAAGGAGGGCATCCGACCGGTGGCATTCCGCCACGAGCGCGGTGCGGTGATGGCGGCCGACGGCTACTCGCGGCTCTCCGACCGCCGTCGATTCGGGGTCGTCGCGGTACAGTCCCAAGCAGGGGCCGAGAACTCCGTTGGCGGGCTCGCGCAGGCCAACGCCGACAACGTGCCGATTCTCGCGCTGCCGGGCGGCAATCCCCTCGACATGCTGTTCGTGCGCCCCAATTTCTTTGCCGCCAGGACCTGGGCCGCGGTGCTGAAACGCGCCGAGGTCATCACCCGGCCGGACCAGACCGGCAGCGTCATGCGTCGTGCCTTCCACGCATTGCGTACCGGACGTCCTGGCCCGGTACTGGTGGAGATGCCCGGCGATGTGTGCACGCAGTCCATTCCCGACGATGCGCCGCCCTACGTATCGCCGGCGCCCGCCCTCTACGCGCCAGCGGCGGGGGCGGTGGCAGACGCCGTGAAGAAACTCATTGATGCCGCGGAGCCCTTGATCTGGGCCGGGGCGGGCGTGATGTCCGCAGGAGCGACCGAAGAGCTCCGCACGCTGGCCGAACTGCTCGACATCCCCGTGTACACGTCCATGCCCGGAAAGTCCGCCTTCGACGAACGGCATCCATTGTCCGTCGGTGCCGGCGGCGCGACCGTCGGGGGCCCCGCCCGGGAGTGGCTCGACAACTGCGACGTGCTGTTCGCCGTTGGTTCCTCGCTCACCGCGACCCCCTACGGCCAGCGTTTCTCCCGCGACAAGTTCCTGATCCACTCGGTGATCGCGGACGAGGAGATCAACAAGGACACCGTCGCCGACATCGGCTTGGTGGGCGATGCCAAGCTGACGCTGGCCGCGATGATCGATGTCGCCAAGGGACTCGTGGGCGAATCCGGTCGCGCCAGCGGCGTCCAAGCGCGCGTCAAGGCCGCCCGGGATGCCTGGCTTCTGCAATGGCGGCCCTACCTCACCAACGACGACGGCCCGCTGTCGCCCTACCGCGTCATCCACGAGATGAACCGGGTGCTCGACAACGACAACTGCGTGGTCACCCACGACGCCGGGGCGCCGAGGGACCAGATCTTGCCGTTCTACACCGCCACCACGCCCCACAGCTACGTCGGTTGGGGCAAGACCACACACTTAGGCTTCTCCATTCCGCTCATGATCGGCGCCAAGATGGCGGCGCCCGAACGCATGTGCGTGAACCTCATGGGCGATGGCGCCTTCGGCATGTCGGGTCTCGACATCGAGACGTCGGCCCGCGCCGGCATCCCGATCACCACGGTGGTCCTCAACAACGGCATCATGGCGACGTATCCCGGCGGATTTCCCACCGCTCGGGAGAAGTTCGGCGTGTCCCACATGCAGGGCGACTACGCCGGTCTCGCCAAGGCCATGGGTGCCGAGGGAATCCATGTGGTCCGGGCGGCCGAGATGGCACCGGCGTTGGAACGGGCGAAACGGCTGAACGCCGACGGCAAGACCGTGCTGATCGACGTCAAGACCCGAGCGGAAGATTCGCGGGCACCGGCGCGTTTCACGTAGCGGCCGACGCCGAGATCGTCGAAGCGCCGGGCGGCAGCGTCATTCTCTACGACGCGCGTACTTGGCATCGTGGCGGAATCAACCGCACCGACAACGGGTTGTTGATCGGATGCGCCCTGCTCGCCTCGGCGCCTCGGCACTGGCGCCGACAACACTGTGACGGAAAATCGAGCCGGAGCCGGGTTGCCGATCCGTCCGGACCGTTCAGACGCGCCTCGCCGCGACGAGCGTCATGGCATTGTCCCGGGACACCAATGCGAGATCTTCATCGCGTTCGAGAAAGGGCCCCACGTCGGCTGCGACGCGTTTCCAGTCCAGTGCTTGCAGTCGTTGCATGACGCATTCGGGCCACGTCCCCGCGGTCATCTCCGGTCCTCGCCAACCGGACTGCCCCAGAGCCGCGTTCAGCAAGGTTAGATTGGGCTCCGGCCAGTCGGGGTCACCGAGGTACCACACGAGATCGTACATGTCGCGACCCTTGGCATATGGACGTTGCATGACGGCGTGCAGCTTGCCGGCCAAGAGGGACGACCGGTCGTGGTGGAAGAGCCGCAACGTGACATGGCGGCGTACAAGGCTCACTGCGGTCAGTGCCCCGCAGGAGGGCGGGTGTCGACTTCGATCTTGATTGCAACGACTTCGGAGGCGTGCGGAGAAAGACCAATCTCGTAGAGGATGCCTGGAAGCCGAACGACAACGCTGTGACCTGTACGGTGTTCGCGCAGTCGGATGTCGACACCATAGTCCTCGGCTTGCAGTGCCGAACGGACGGCGCCAAGGTAACCGCGGAGGTCGTAGCCGCGTGGGTTTTCGAGGGCGAAGTCGAGATCCTCCGAGTGTCGTGGAAGGCTGAACAGGAATCGCAGGCAGGTGCCCCCCTGGAAAGCCAGCGACGTCATTGCGCCAGAGCGTTGCAAGGCTTCGAGGATGCGCGCCTGGAAGTACTCCCGGGCGGCGCTGCGGCCCCAAGGGATGCTGAGGTCACGGACCAGTTCGCGCAGATACTCCTTCACAGCGGTGCGTATTCCGGTGCCGCCCGAGCCAACTCCGCGATCCGTCGAGCGGCACGCAGCAGCTTCGGGGACGCGCTCGCTCGCGCGAACTCTTCGATCCTGGGGAGATCCAGGACGTGGTAGTCGAGCCGAAGCTGCTCCAGGTAACTGGCTTGGTCGGCGCCGGATTGCAGGTGCACCATGTCGAGCAGTGCCTTCTCCGGTGTCGCGACATGAGCCTGTTGGCCTGCGCCGAGATTGACGAGTCGGTAGCCGAAGCGCATTCCGCGTCTCAGGTGACGGAACGAGAATCGACCAAGGGGCGTGCGAAAGGTTCGAGGCCGCACACCACCGCAGCTCGTAGTCTCGGGGGACGTTCTCGGGAATGGCCCCGGCGAACGCCAGCGCGGACGCCCCGCTCACATACGATCCCGGGGCCAGGTGGTTGGCGATCAGGAATGGATGGGGAGATTGCTTGCGCCAAGGCGGGGCCAGCGCGTAGAGACCGCGCCTCAACTGCACCAGACGTCCTGCGCTGGTCCAGCGCGAGAGCTGGCGGCGCACATGTCGAGGATCGACATCGCAGGCAAGAAGGAGACCTGTCTCGAATAGCGGCTCATTACCCACGGCAGTCAGCAGATCATCGAATTTCATGCGGATAAGCTGCCAGATTTGGCAACTTATTACGATAAAACTACTTGGAAACGCTCGCTAGACCAACCGTCGCCGCTCGTTCGAAGGCGGAATCGCCAAGGATTCCCGGTATTTCGCCACCGTTCGGCGCGCGACTTGGATGTTCCGCTCCCGGAGGACGGCGGTGATCTTGTTGTCCGAGAGTGGCTTCTTCGGATTCTCCTGGGATGTGAGTTTCTTGATCAACGCCCGAATAGCCGTGCTGGACACCTCGCCGCCGTTGACCGTGCCCACATGGCTCGAAAAGAAGTATTTGAGTTCGAAGATGCCGCGCGGAGTCTCCATGTACTTGCGCGTGGTAACCCGCGAGATCGTCGACTCGTGGCGGTCCACGGCGTCGGCGATATCGGCCAGGACCAGGGGTTGCATGGCCTCTTCGCCGTCTTCCAGGAAGCCGACCTGGCGTTCGGCGATCTTTCCGGCGACCTTGAGCAGCGTCTCGTTGCGGTATTCGAGGTTCTTGAGGAACCACTTGGCGTCTTGCAGGTTGTCCTTGAGGTACTTGTTGTCGGGACTGGTGTCCGCACGGCGGATCAGGCCGGCGTACTCTTGGTTGATCGCGATCCGGGGGGCGGCATCGCGGTTCAGCTCCACCGTCCAGCGCCCATTGCGCTTGGTCACCCGCACATCCGGTTCGACGTATTCGGTGGCGGCGCCGCCGATGCCTGCACCGGGGCGTGGATTGAGCGTCCGGATGAGGGCTATGACGTCGGCGAGTTCGTCGTCGGCGAGCCGGAGGCGGCGCGCGAGAGCGACGAATTCCCGATTCGCGAGCAGCCCGAAGTGGTCGCAAACGACGCTGATCGCTTGGTCTCGCCAAGGCGTGTCGCTGGGTAGCTCGAGGAGTTGGAGCTTCAGACACTCGGCCAGGCTGCGGGCGCCTATACCGGGCGGATCGAAGCTCTGCACGAGTTTGACCACAGCCTCCATCTCGTCGATGTCGAAGTCGAGTTCCGCAGGCATGGCGTCGACGAGTTCGGTCGTGGTCGCGGCCAGCATGCCGTCGTCGTTGATGTTGCCGATGACGTTGAGCCCGGCGAGCCGGTCGCGTTCGGACAAGCGCGCCATGTCGAGCTGCCAACGCAGGTGGTCGAGCAGCGTGTCCGCCGCGCTGTTGCGCTCCTCGAAGCCGGTGTCGTCTTCGCGGGCAGGTGCCGAAGCCGCCGTGGCCGGTTGGTAGACGTCGTCCCAGGACACGTCCACGGGTAGTTCGTCGGGAATTTCCTCGATGGAGGCCGGCTCGTCGCCAGGGTCGGCCAATGCGTACTCTGCGTCGACGTCGTCCTCGGTCGCGTCGTCCTCGCTGCCCGCAAAGTCGTCGTCTTGGCCGTCTTCGAGATCGTTCGCGTCGTCGTCGGCCCAGAGCGAATCGTCCTCGTCCTCCACCATGTCGAGCATGGGATTCGACTCGATCGCTTGGCGTACCTCGACCTTGAGTTCGAGTGCCGAGAGTTGCATGAGGCGGATCGCTTGCTGGAGCTGCGGCGTCATGGCGAACTGCTGGCCCATTCGCAGCGACAGTGTCTGCTTCATCACAATTCGAACATTTCGCCGAGATAGACCCTTCGAACCGTCTCGTTCGATAGTATGGCGTCGGGCTCGCCTTCGGCAATCAGGTGGCCTTCGTTGACGATGTAGGCGCGGTCGCAGATGTCGAGGGTCTCGCGCACGTTGTGGTCGGTGATCAGGATGCCGATGCCGCGTCCGGCAAGGCTGCGGATCTCGTCCTTCAAGGCACTGACGGAGATCGGATCGATGCCGGCGAAAGGTTCGTCGAGGAGCATGAACCGAGGGCCCCCGGCCAGTGCCCGGGCGATCTCCACCCGACGTCGCTCGCCTCCCGATAGACGTTCCCCGATGTTGTCGTGAATCCCTTCCAAGCGGAAGTCGCGCAGCAGGTCGCGAACGAGTTGCCGTTGGCCCGCCCGGTCGAGGTCGGGCCGCAACTCGGCGACGGCAAGCAGATTGTTCTCGACGCTGAGCTTGCGGAAGACGCTGGCTTCCTGGGGGAGATAGCCGATTCCGGCTCGGGCTCGTCGGTGCATGGGAACGCGGCTGAGATCTTCACCGTCGATATGGATGCTGCCGGCGTCCGCCTTGATGAGTCCAAGGATCATGTAGAAACAGGTGGTCTTGCCGGCGCCGTTGGGACCGAGGAGACCCACGACTTCGCCGCTGTCGACGGTCAGGGCGACGTCCTCGACCACGTTTCTGCCCCGGTAGCGCTTCTTCAGACCGCTGGCGCGCAGCCGCGCCGTCGCCGGGTGCACGGTTAGTCCGACTCGCATTCGGAGTCGGCCGACTCCGGGGCGGAGTCGGCCGACTCGGCTGTCGGGGCCGTTTCGGATCGCGTCGGCGGCGGCAGCGTGAATACGCATCCGGATCGGCAGTCGACGTCGTTCTCAACCATGTCCCAGGTGATCACACCGCCCGCGAACTGGCGAGGGCCCTTCGACAGGAAGGCGTTCCCCTCGAATTGGACGCGATCCACGGCAATGGCGTAGTCGATCGTTTGCGCGTGACCGATGACCAACGGTTCGCCCCGATTGACACATTGGCGAAACCGCGCCGGCTCTCCCGGCCGCCCCTCGGCAACGACGCGGTCGAGCTTGCCATCCTTGTTGGTGATCGTGACTAGCGACGCGGTGACACGCAGGGTGCCTTGTTCGACTTGAACATTGCCGGAGAGCGTGGAGACGCCGTTCGGATCCGTATCGTACGCACCCTCGTCGGCATGGATGGACAGGGACTGCTCGGCGTCCTCGGGCAAGCCTGTTGCCGTCTGCGAGACGATGGCGACCAGGCCAGCGGCGAGCAATGGCGCGAGTCGGCTTTCCGGGCGGGTTGTACGAGCCGTGCGGGACGGCTCGGTCCTCCGGCTACGGTGTGTCGGCGTTGTGCTTGTCTGGTTCAACAACGATGGAAACCCGTTGGTCCGTCGACGAGTGGAGCTTCATGCGCCCGGTCGCCAAATCCGCCTCGAAGCTGGCGGCACGGGCGAGAATCGCTTCGGTTTCGATCATAACAGGTCGGTTGGAGCGGGCGTATTCACGGCTCGGAATGAGGATTAGGGACTGCGCGTGCACGCGGGTGTACCGGTCGTCCTCCCGATTCTGGGTCAACTCGACTTCGCCTGTCAGCTTCACCTGCTCCTCGCTCTCGCCGGAACCGGTGGAGACCGTTCGGACTTCGCCCGCCAGCGACTCGATATGCCAAGGTGACTTGCCGTCGCGGTGCAGGTCGAACGCAGGTGCGGTCAAGCGCGAAAGCCCGTCGCGTTCGAAGTAGGCGATGCGGTCTGCGCGCAGTCGATAGTGCAGTGATCCGTCGTCCCGGAACTGGGTGATGACGCCGTCCTCCAGGTAGGCGTCCGGCTCGTCCGCGAGTTCCGGCGGCAGATCGGCGTCGCCGAGGTCTCCCGGTGCCCAGAGGACCACGATGGCGGCGAAACCGCCAATGGCCGCGACGGCGCCGAGCCGGGTCAGTGTCCGGGGCCGGGCGGTCTCCATAAGGGACTCCGAGACGCTCTTCGGGGTGACCGAACTCAGCGTTCGATCGGGTCAGCGCGGGCAGACAGCAGCAGGTCGCATATCTCGCGTACCGCGCCGAAGCCACCGGCCGCCCGTGTGACCAAGTCGGCACGGGCGACCACGGCGGGGTGCGCGTTCGGTACGCCGAAGGACAATCCGACGTGCTCGAACAGCACCAGATCGGCGAGGTCGTCGCCGGCGTAGGCCATCTGTGCAAGATCGACCCCGCTCGTTCTCGACACTTCCCGGAGAACGCGAAGCTTGTCCTGGACGCCGGTACGAAGGTAGGCGACGCCGAGTTCGGCGGCGCGCCGGTCGACGGCTTCCGACCTTCGGCCGCTCACGATGGCGATGGGCACGCCCGCTGCGATGAGCGTCTTCATGGCGCTGCCATCCTGGACGTGGAACGCCTTGAACTCGGCCCCGCCCGTTCCGTAGTAGAGCCGCCCGTCGGTCAACACGCCATCGACGTCGAGACCGAGCAACCGGACCTGGCTGGCTCGCTCCCGAATCGCTTTCGCAACGGTCGCGCGTTCTGAAACGTGTGCGTTCGCCGTGTCAGTCATGTCAGTCATGTCAAATGCTGTTGGTGGTACAGGATGACGGTGTAGCCGATCCACGCGGCCAGCAACACGAGCCCCTCGAACCGCGTGATCACCTTGCGCGAGCCGACGGCGTAGGCGAGCAAAGCCAGCAACGCGGTGAGTGCGAGCATCATGCCGTAGTCGCGCCACAGCACGCTCACGGCGATGGATTGCGGGTCGAGAAGCGCCGGGATCGCCAGCACCGCGAGGATGTTCAGGATGTTCGACCCGACGACGTTGCCGATCGCCATTTCAGGATGCCCTTGGCGGGCGGCAGCCACCGTCACCGACAGCTCCGGCAGGCTCGTGCCTACGGCGATGATGGTCAAGCCGACGACCAACTCGCTGATGTGGTACTCCTCGGCGATGGTGGACGCAGCAGTCACGAGGACGTGCGCCGAGAGCAGCAGCACCGCCAAGCCAATCACGAACCAGGCGCCGGACTTGCGTGTTGTCATGGCGGGCAATTCGTCGAGTTCGGCCTCCAGGTCTTGCGGCTCGTTGCGGGTCCTGACTGCCAGCAGATAGAGAATCACGGCCAGACCAGCAAGCAACACCAAGCCATCGAGAACACCGAGGTAGAGGTTGAACAGACACCATAACGTCAGCAGCGTGGCGCCGATCAGCCAGGGCAGTTCGCGCTTCAGCACGTTCTCGGCGAACGGCAGGGGGCTGACCAGCGCCGTGATGCCGAGCACGAGGCCGATATTGGCGATGTTGGAACCGATGGCGTTGCCGATGGCGAGTTGGCCCAAGCCGGCGATGCTCGCTTCGATGCCAACCATGATCTCCGGTGCGGAGGTGCCCACGGCGATCGCGGTCAGGCCGATAACGATCTTCGACACGCCGAGGTTCTTCGCTGCGGCAGCGGCGGCGTTGACGAAGCGGTCGGCGCTCCAGCCCAAGGCAACGAAGCCGAGTATCAGCGTGAGGAAGGGGTACGCCGCTATCGTGGTGTGGAGAGTGTCGATCGGCGCCATGCTGGAAGTTCGGAGTCCCGAATCGAAGTTCCCAAGCGTTGTTGAGGAACCGTCATCATTACATTTGAGCCATGTTCTCGCGACCCTGGAGAATGCGGTAGCTTTTTTCGATCGCGCCGTCAGTCGCGCCTAGCGTCCTCGAGCATGCCGAATGTTGACACTTGAGTTGCATACGAACACCGGTGGGCAGCGCTCTTGAACGGCTCGCATTGCGAGACGCGAACGGCTCGTATTCCGAGACGCGCTCGGCTCGTATTCCGAGACGCACTAGTATGTTACCGACCGTAACACCGAGTAAACACCGCAGTGCGCCGTGTTAATCTCAGGCGTTGTCTGGAACAGTCCACGCCATGATCGAAGACTTGAAGACGCGCATCGTGGAAGCGTTTGCCGACGCGGAGGTCACCGTGGCCGGGGAGGGGAACCGGTTCGAGATACGGATCGTCGCGGATTGTTTCGAGGGCTTGAGCCGGGTCAAGCGCCAACAGGCCGTGTACGCGGTGATCGCTGATCTGATCGCCTCCGGTGCGGTGCATGCGGTGACGATCAGAGCATCGACCCGTTCCGAGAGCTCACGGCACGCGCAGGAGGCGGAGGGAACGCCGTGACACCTCCGAGTGCAGCCGGGCACGGCTGACCGTGCGCGGTCGACGCCTGCCGTGCCAACCGCCCTTGGCATGATCCAACGTTTGAACACGACCGATGCGACGTTCGAGAGCCAACTTGACGCGCTGCTGTCGTGGGAGGCGCGGGAGTCCGACGACGTCGCCCGCATCGCCCGGGACTTCATCGACGATGTGCGCGTCAACGGAGACGAGGCGCTGCTTCGTCTGTCGAGGCGCCACGACGGTCTCGACGCCCGGGATATGAGCGAACTCGAACTCGACAAGGGCGAACTCGAACGCAGTCTCGATGCCTTGCCGGTCGCGGACCGGCAAGCCCTGGCCGTCGCGGCGGACCGGATTCGCGCCTACCACCAGCGCCAGCCCGATGGCGGTTTCGAATACACCGACGAACTCGGCAACGTGCTCGGCCAACGAGTGACCGCCTTGGACCGGGTCGGCGTCTACGTGCCCGGGGGTCAAGCCGTCTACCCCTCGACCGTGCTGATGACCGTGGTGCCCGCCCGGGTTGCCGGGGTCGGCGAAGTGATCGCAACGGTGCCGACCCCGAACGGCGTGCGCAACGACCACGTATTCGCCGCCATGGCCATTGCCGGAGTGGATCGCGTGTTTACCCTCGGTGGCGCCCAGGCGATCGCCGCGCTCGCCTACGGCACGGAAACCGTGCCCCGGGTGGACAAGATCGTGGGCCCGGGGGGCGCATTCGTGGCTGCGGCCAAGCGCTTGGTCTTCGGTCCAGCCGGCATCGATCTGATCGCGGGTCCGAGCGAGATTCTCATCATTGCCGACGGCAGCGTCGAGCCCCGGTGGACGGCGTTGGACCTGCTGTCCACGGCGGAACACGATGCGGCGGCCCAGGCCATCCTCGTTTCGCCCGCTGTGGACTGTCTCGACCGCGTTCAAGCCGAGATGGAGGCACTGCTGGCTGATCTGCCTCGAGCAGACGTGATCCGACGCTCCTTGTCCGAGCGGGGCGCGTTCATCGTCGTCCGCGATCTGGCCGAGGCATGCGAGATCGCCAACCGCGTCGCCCCGGAACACCTGGAACTCGCGTTAAGCGATGCCGAGGCCTGGTTGCCCGCCATCCGTCATGCGGGCGCGGTGTTCCTGGGCGCGTACGCTGCGGAGGTGTTTGGCGACTACGTTGCCGGGCCCAGCCATGTCCTGCCGACCTTCGGCACGGCGCGCTACGCGTCGCCCCTTGGCGTCTCGGATTTCCAGAAGCGCACCTCGGTGGTGCGCAGCAGCGCGGAGTCCGTTCAGCCGCTCGCGCGAGTGGCGGCCAACATCGCGGAGGCCGAAGGTCTAGCCGCCCATGCGCTCGCCGCACGGGCGCGCGTGACCGGGTTCGATGACAACCGCCGTTGACCCCGGAAGAAGCCTATAGCCGCGACGTTCGCGACGGGTTCACCGCTGATCCTGCGCAGTTTGCCCTGGCGAGCCGATTGACCGACCTCCGAGGGCGGTTGATCGAAGCCGGTTCCGACGGTCCGACCTCGTGGTCCCGGCGCTTGTTCCGGCGCCGGGCCGAGCCGGTGGAGGGGCTCTACCTGTGGGGTGGCGTCGGACGCGGCAAGACCTACTTGATGGATCTATTCCACGATACCCTGCCGTTCGCCGCCAAGGAGCGAGCGCACTTCCACCGGTTCATGCAGCGCGTTCACGCGGAGCTCAAGCAATTGTCGGGGCGGAGCAATCCCTTGGGGACGGTGGCCGAACGGTTTGCGAGCCAGGCGCGCGTGCTCTGTTTCGACGAGTTCTACGTTTCCGATATCGGCGACGCCATGATCTTGAGCGAGTTGCTTGCCGGGCTGTTCGAGCGCGGTGTCTCCCTGGTCGCAACGTCGAACACCGCGCCCGACGACCTCTACGAAAACGGGCTGCAGCGGCGCCGTTTCCTGCCGGCCATCGACCTCATCAAACGCCACACGGCAGTGGTTCATGTGGGCGGCGCCGTCGACTATCGCCTGCGCATGCTGCGTCGAACCGACATCTATCGCACAGAAACCGAAACTGCCGATACGACTGCGGCTCTGTTGGCGAGCTTTCGCGCGCTATGCCATACCCGGCCGGTGGACAACGAAGAACTGATCGTCAACGGCAGAACCATCCGCGCCCGCTACTGCGCCGCAGGCGCAGTCTGGTTCGACTTCGATGCGGTCTGCAATGGGCCCCGCAGCCAGAACGACTACATCGAACTGGCGCGTTTGTTCTCCACCGTGGTGGTGCACGGCGTGCCGGTATTCGTCGCCCGGAACGCCAGTGAGAACGCCGCCCGGCGGTTCATCAGCCTGGTGGACGAATTCTACGACCGCAATGTCAAGGTCTTGTTCTCGGCGGCAGCGCCCATCGACGCGCTCTACCGAGGTGGTTTGCTGATCAACGAGTTCGAGCGTACCAAGAGTCGGATCAACGAAATGCAAAGCGACGCATACTTGCGCCGCATGCATCGGTCGTGAAAGCAACCGCATGATGTCGTACAGCGGATTTGAACAAGGCCACGCCAGGGTTGTTGGACGCAGGCGAGATGCGTACCATTCGCGACTTCGTTCTCTTGGACCTTGAAGCCGTCGATGAAAACCGTGAGTACGCGCCGCGAGGACGCGCAACACGACTGGTATGTAGTGGACGCCGAGGGCAAGACCCTGGGTCGCTTGGCGTCGGAGATCGCCCACCGATTGCGCGGCAAGCACAAATCCGAGTACACGCCGCATGTGGACACCGGCGACTACATCGTCGTGGTCAACGCCGACAAGGTGCGCGTCACCGGCCAGAAGGAGACCGACAAGGTCTACTACCGGCACTCCGGCTATCCGGGCGGCATCAAGGCGACGTCCTTGGGGAAGCTGCGCGACGACCATCCGGAACGCATCATCGGCATCGCGGTCAGGGGGATGATGCCGCGCAACTCGCTAGGACGCGCGATGCTGCGCAAACTCAAGATCTACGCCGGTCCCGAACATCCGCACTCGGCTCAACAGCCGAAGACCCTCGACTTGTAGGAGCTTAAGCGACCTAAGATGGCTGAAATGAATTACGGCACCGGTCGCCGCAAGACCGCCACCGCGCGCGTATTCGTCCGCGAAGGCATGGGCCGGATCCTTGTCAATCGACGCCCGCTCGACGAGTACTTCGGTCGGGAAACCGCGCGCATGATCGTGCGTCAGCCGTTGGAGACCGTGGGCGCAAGCAATGGTCTCGATATCCAGGTGACGGTCCGGGGCGGCGGCGGTTCGGGCCAGGCCGGCGCCATTCGCCACGGCATCGCCCGGGCGCTAGTGGAGCGCGACGAAGAACATCGGAGGGCGCTACGCCAAGCCGGCTTCCTCACCCGCGACGCACGCGAGGTCGAACGCAAGAAGGTGGGGTTGCGCAAGGCCCGCAAGCGTCCGCAGTACTCGAAACGCTAGCATCCTTGAGCATGCCGAGTTGACACTTGGGTTGCTACGAACACCGGTGGTATTGCTCTTGGACGGCTCGTATTCCGAGACGCGCTCGCGCAGCGAGACGCGCTAGCTTGGTAGCGACTCGAAGCGCTGGTCGCGGCCTGCGGGCTGGCGATGTCGCTGTGTTAGAATCCCGTGATTCCCGCCTCCCACGAGCCTGATCCTTTCCGAGGGACCGCGTGAGCAGAAACCAAGAAGCAGACAACGCGGATAGCTTGGGCAGGCGCAGGTTCCTGATCGGAATGACTTCCGCCGCGTCTGCGGTGGGTGCCATCGGTGCCGCCGTGCCGTTCGTGAGTTCGTGGACCCCAAGTGCCAAGGCACGCTCCGCCGGTGCGGCGAAGAGGGCCGATATCGCTCGTCTGCAGCCCGGGGAGATGTTGGCGCCCATGCCGGCTTGGCGTGGCAGACCGATCTTCGTGATCCGGCGCACGGCGGAAGACATCGAAAAACTGACGGTCGAGAACCCGGAGCTCGCCGATCCAACGTCCGAGAACGCAGGTCGGCAGCCGCAATACGCGCGCAACGCTTGGCGCTCGCGCAAACCCGAGCTGGGCGTCTATGTGGGCATCTGCACCCATCTCGGTTGCTCGCCGAAGTACCATGGACAATCCAAGGCCGAGGACTTCGCCGACAACTGGCAGGGCGGGTTCTACTGTCCGTGCCACGCCTCCCGCTTCGACCTGGCTGGCCGCGTGGTCAAGGGTGTGCCCGCGCCCGACAATCTAGACGTGCCGCCTTACGCCTACCTGTCGGATACCGAGATCATCATCGGCGCGGACGACGAAACCGTGGCGGCGGCACCTGCCTCCGAGAGGCGGCTGGCCGAAGCGGCGGACGACGATCCGGTGGAGATGGCTTAGGTGGCGGAGCCTTCGCCGGCGAGACCGCTCACGCGCCTCCTCGCGTGGGTGGACGAGCGCTTTCCGCTCACCCGCACGATGGAGGACCACGCGACCAAGTACTACGCGCCCAAGAACTTCAACTTCTGGTACTACTTCGGCGTGCTGGCGCTGGTGGTGCTGGTGATGCAATTCCTGACCGGCCTGTGGTTGACCATGTCCTACGTGCCGAGCGGGGAGGGGGCGTTCGCCTCGGTCGAGCACATCATGCGCGATGTCGAATTCGGCGACATCATCCGCCTCGCGCATTCGACTGGCGCATCGGCGTTCTTCGCAGTCATCTATCTGCACATGTTCCGTGGTCTGGCCTACGGTTCGTACCGAAAACCCCGGGAACTGCTCTGGCTGATCGGCATGGCCATCTTCCTGGTGATGATGGCCGAGGGCTTCTTCGGCTATTTGCTGGTGTGGGGCAACATGTCGTACTGGGCCGGCCAGGTAATCGTCTCGCTGGTCGGTGCGATCCCCTTTTTCGGCGAGGGCTTGATGGACTGGGTCCGGGGCGACTACGGCATCTCGGAGATCACCTTGAACCGGTTCTTCGCGCTGCACGTGGTGGCGTTGCCCATCGCACTCCTCGGCTTGGTATTCGTCCACATCGTGGCGCTGCATTCCGTCGGGTCCAACAATCCGGACGGCATCGAGATCAAGTCCAACAAGGATGAGAAGGGCGTGCCTGTGGACGGCATCCCGTTCCACCCCTACTACACGGTGCATGACTTCCAGGCGACGGTGGCGTTTCTGATCATCTTCTGCGCGATCTTGTTCTTCGTGCCGGAGATGTTCGGCTACTTCATGGAGAAGCCGAACTTCGAACAGGCCGATCCACTCAAGACCCCCGACGTGATCGCGCCGGTCTGGTACTACACGCCGTTCTATTCGATGCTGCGTGCCACCACGTTCCCCCTGTTCGGTTTGGACGCCAAGTTCTGGGGGCTGGTGGTGATGGCCGCTGCGATCCTCATGCCGGCGATATTGCCGTGGCTGGACCGCAGCCCCGTCAAGTCCATGCGCTACAAGGGCACCGCATCGAAGATCATGCTGGCACTGCTGGTGGTGAGCTTTTTCGTGCTGGGGTATCTCGGGACGATCCACACCACGTCGTTCACCACGGGCTTCGCGCAGATCTGCACCTTGATCTATTTCTCCTACTTCGTCCTGATGCCGTGGTACACGCGGCGGGAGAAGACAAAGACGCCGCCGGAGCGGTTGACGTGACTAGCCCGCATTTCTCACCAGGGGCCGTGAGGGCGCGGCCAGCGCAGTCCGCCATCGGCACGATCATCGACATCGCGGTCAAACTAGTGAAACCCAAGAGCTTTTTGACGCCGACAAGCGGCCTGGTGGGAAATGCGGGCTAGGGCCGCCCTTTACGGTTGTTCCCGGTGTTGCGTCGACGGCGGATGAACCACAACAAGGCGGCCCCGACGGTACCGAGCGCCGCGATGGCCGCAACGAATGCGATGCTGGCGAGCAAGTGGCCGAGGAGATGGTCGTTCTCGACGTCGTAGGCACGGCCAAGCCACCAGATGCCGGCACCGGCGGCGATACAGCCGAGGACCACCGTGCGAGCGAGACCTGAACGCATCTGCGTACCTATGCCACGCGAGGCGGGAAGACGGGGGGGCACAGGTCTGCGGGCCTCGTGGCAAACGCTCGGGTCGAGCTCAGCCAGCGGGCTTCACGGCTAGCAGTTCGACCTCGAATACGAGCGTTTCGTTGGGTCCGATCAAAGCCCCTGCGCCACGCTCGCCATAGGCCAGTTCGGGCGGAATGTAGAGCTTCCACTTGTCTCCGACCTTCATCATCTGCAGCGCCTCGGTCCAGCCACGGATGACGCCGTTGACCGGGAACTCGAGGGGCTCGCCGCGCTCTACGGAGCTGTCGAACAGGCGACCGTCGACGAGCGTGCCGTGATAGTGGGTCAAGACCAGATCGGTGGGTCCGGGGGTGTCCCCGTCGCCCGGCACCATGACTTCGTACTGCAATCCGGAATCCGTGGTCAGGACACCTTCGCGCTGGGCGTTCGTCACCAGGAAGGCACGACCCGCTTCGGCGGGAGAGAGGGATTCCGGCACCTCGATCGGCACGGCGGGCGCCACCGCCGGCGGCGGGCTTGGCGTTTGCTCCGTGGTGACCGGGGTCGTGGGTTCTTCCGCAACGGCTGCGGCCGGCGTCGCCGTGGTGTCGTCCACCTCAGGTGCTTTCGGTGCGCACGCCACGAGCGCGCACGCCACGAGCGCGCTTGCCCCGAACGAAGCGGTTGCCGTGATCGCCCACCGGGCGGCGAACCGCCGTGGAACGGCAAGCGCATCGCTGGTGGTCGGCTGGCGTGGCCTCAAGGTGAAGGTGCGCATCGTGGTTTCCTCGGCTGCTGCGAGACGATTCTACGCGTATTGGGCCACACGTCACACTACGGCGGACGCGCCCGTGCAACAGGGTGGGCGCAGCTCTTCCCAAGACAAATCTCTTCCCAAGACCCCAAGACCCAAGACAAGAAATCGCGGCGGCCTCCGAGCGCGCGCTAGGGTCCGCTCTGGGCCGGGGCGGTGGACAGGTTCGACAGATGGCCGGTGGGACTCGACAGCAGGCTCATCACGACGACGGGCCGTTGCGATTCGAGTAGCAACTGCCACTTGCCGGCGCCGTCCCCGAGCGCGCCTTGGATGTCCTCGCCGCCCGACTCGAGCTGCTGCGCCGTCAGCGTCGCCGAGCCCCCCCGCCGGGACCGTCGCCCGCACTTGGGTCCCCGGCGACGCCCCGGCGTCGTCGACGCCCGTGAGTCACCAGCGCGTCGGCTGCGCCCGCGTTGACCAGGCGCAGTTGGCTAACCTGGTCCGCGTTGCCGCCCGGATTCAACACTGCCACCCGGTATCGCGTGCCGTCCCTCGGCACCACGTCGTGCATGGCCGTCAGGAAGCCGTCCGCCGTGCGCACGTACGACAGCACCTCGATGTCCAGAGCGCTGGTCAGCTCCAGCCGCCAGGTGCCCGTCCCCGCGCCCGTGCTGCCCGTCGGGCCCTTGTCCGCGTTGCCGTCCTCGAGGTCGTCCGAGTTGAAGTGCGCGGCCTCGCCCGCGCCGACGGCCAGCGTCACCACGTCGTACTCCCGGTCCGTGTCGTCGAACGCCTCGATCCGCACCTCCCCTGCCTGGCCCCCGCGGTTGACGACGCGCACCACGCCCTGCCGGCCGAGCGCGTCGGACGCCGCCGGAGACGCTGCGCGGCGACACCCTCAACGACCTGTTCGCCAAGCACGGCCTGCCGGAACTCGCGAAGTGCTCGCTTCGAGGGTCGCATAGCACTTGGCGGTTACCGGTTGACGATCGCACCTCAACGAATCCAACGACAAGCGAATACTGCCGCTGTGAGGCGCGGCTCTCAGGATCCTGAGCGCGGGGGCGGGAGGGGGTGACTCGGCTGCTAAAGGGACGAAAACATTGGCGGCGCACTGGTTGCCACGAAGACCGGGTCAGCGCCACGGCTACAGCGTGATTACGATGTTGCCCCGGTTAGCCGCGTCTCGAACGTCAGCCAGAAACGACCTGTCCCAGCCTTGCCGGACCGTGGAGGCGTCGAGGTCCGTCGCACGGACTCGGTCGCCAAACAGCAAGAACGACGAATGCGGATCGCACAATCGCGACGTCCAAATCAGCCCATCCACATCGCCGAATTGGTCGTGGACCGCCTTCGCCCACAGCGCGGTTGTGTTGTAGTGCGTTGGCAGGCTTTCGATGAGCGCACTGCGGCCGATGCTCCAGCGCCTCAGGTCGGGCGCCCGCAGGTTGGCCAGACGCAAGGTACGGCGTACCACCAGAGTACTGTGGTTGCGGTTCTCGACTGCGCTTCTGGGCACCGTCATGCGGTTGGCGCCCAGCGGGATGTCGTGGAACAACGTCTCGTAGATGGCCGCGTCCACCGCGTCGCCGGCGTATAACGAAGGAATGCAAACGCCAGATGCGTCCCGGATCGGTGCGAACCGGGTCTGGCCCCCCTGGCAAGGATTGAAGGCATTGCCCTGGAAATCGGGGCTATGGACACGGTGCAGTACAGTGCCCGACTGTAGTAGATGGAGACTCGGCGCCGTCAGACGGGCGGCGGGAATCGGGATGGCCCCCGCCGCGGCCTCATCCAAGCGCAGGCACCGCGAGCCGGCGGGCGGCCTCGACGACTCGTTCGCCGTCGTCGAGGCGCCGTTGCGGTTCGTCGCCATCCAGCCAACCATTACCCGAGGCGAACCAGAACGCCTTCTGCCAGGACGTCATTTCGGCGGGAAGCGCAGCAAGCACGTCGCGCACGACGTGACGAGGCTCCCCGTGCTCGAATTGGAACGCGGGGTAGAGGAAACGTCCTGCCAAACGGACCGCGAACGTCTTGCCCTCTTTCTTCCATCGCGACGCCGGTTCGCTCTTGTTTCGTGAGCGCCGGCCTGACATTTGGTGGATCTGCTCCGCCGTGAGCGTCGGCGTCTCGTCGACGTACGCCAGGCGCAACGCCAGGTTGTCGACCGCAAGGTCGGCTTCTACGCCGGGTTCCAGAGTCGTGAGCCACCCCAGTACCCGGTCGAGGTCGCTGCCACTATGCGATCGCCATAGAGTGACATCCCGCACGGCGGTCAGCTTCATGAACCGATCAACCAGACTGCTAACGGGGGCTGGCGCGTGGAGAACGATCCACTCGTCGCCCTGCTCCGGCCCTTCGCCCAAGTTCAGTCTGACACGCTTCGGAAGGATCTCGATCTCGTCGCTTTGAAGGACCTGGTATTTGATAGGTTGCATCTTGAGGGCCATCGCCGGTATTCATGATTTTCGTGAGA
>JAKZRQ010000143.1:0-11213 GCA_047518105.1 Pseudomonadales bacterium
GTCTAGCCGCGGGTACACGGCATCTTCACCGCGATTTCAATTTCACTGAGTCTCGGGTGGAGACAGTGTGGCCATCGTTACGCCATTCGTGCAGGTCGGAACTTACCCGACAAGGAATTTCGCTACCTTAGGACCGTTATATTTACGGCCGCCGTTTACCAGGGCTTCGATCACAAGCTTCGTCTGCGGACAAGTCCGCGCACTAACTTGATCAATTAACCTTCCGGCACTGGGCAGGCGTCACACCCTATACGTCCTCTTGCGAGTTTGCAGAGTGCTGTGTTTTTAGTAAACAGTCGCAGCCACCTGGTATCTTCGACCGCCGACAGCTCAGGAAGCAAGTTCCATCACCATCAGCGGCGCACCTTCTCCCGAAGTTACGGTGCCATTTTGCCTAGTTCCTTCACCCGAGTTCTCTCAAGCGCCTTGGTATTCTCTACCCGACCACCTGTGTCGGTTTGGGGTACGGTCGTATTTTGCCTGAAGCTTAGAGGTTTTTCCTGGAAGCGTGGCATCAACTGCTTGCGGGTCGCAATGACCCGTTCGTCGTCACATCTCGGTCTTAAGAGGTTCCGGGTTTACCAAGAACCTCAACCTACATGCTTTCACCTGGACAACCATCGCCAGGCCAGTCTAGCCTTCTCCGTCACCCCATCGCAGCAAAATTCGGTGCTGGAATGTTAACCAGCTTCCCATCGACTACGCCTTTCGGCCTCGCCTTAGGGGCCGACTTACCCTGCGCCGATGAGCGTAGCGCAGGAACCCTTGGTCTTTCGGCGAGGAGGACTTTCACCTCCTTTATCGTTACTCATGTCAGCATTCTCACTTCTGATACCTCCAGCATACCTCGCGGTACACCTTCACAGGCTTACAGAACGCTCCTCTACCGGTTGCGCGCAAATCTTGCGATTCCGCCACAACCCCGCAGCTTCGGTACGTGGTTTGAGCCCCGTTACATCTTCCGCGCAGGCCGACTCGACCAGTGAGCTATTACGCTTTCTTTAAAGGATGGCTGCTTCTAAGCCAACCTCCTGGCTGTCTGAGCCTTCCCACATCGTTTCCCACTTAACCACGACTTAGGGACCTTAGCTGGCGGTCCGGGTTGTTTCCCTTTCGACGACGGACGTTAGCACCCGCCGTCTGTCTCCCTCGCTGCACTCATTGGTATTCGGAGTTTGCATGGGGTTGGTAAGTCGGGGTGACCCCCTAGCCCAAACAGTGCTCTACCCCCAATGGTGATACGAGAGGCACTACCTAAATAGTTTTCGAGGAGAACCAGATATCTCCGAGCTTGATTAGCCTTTCACTCCGAGCCACAGGTCATCCCCCCATTTTTCAACATAGGTGGGTGCGGGCCTCCAGTCAGTGTTACCTGACCTTCACCCTGCCCATGGCTAGATCGCCCGGTTTCGGGTCTACTCCTACCGACTACGGCATGGCACCGAAGTGCATGCTCACGCCCATTTAAGACTCGGTTTCCCTACGGCTCCCCTATACGGTTAACCTTGCCAGAAAGAGTAAGTCGCTGACCCATTATACAAAAGGTACGCAGTCACCCAGCCGCAATACAACGACCCATCGTCCGAAGACGACGATCCGCTTGATCGCAACGAAGGCTCCCACTGCTTGTACGCATTCGGTTTCAGGTTGCTATTTCACTCCCCTCGCAGGGGTTCTTTTCACCTTTCACTCACGGTACTGGTTCACTATCGGTCAGCTGAGAGTATTTAGCCTTGGAGGATGGTCCCCCCTCGTCACCGGCAAGCCGGCGACAGTTCAGACAGGATTTCGCGTGTCCCGCCCTACTCGATTTCACGGATTGGTCGTTTTCGCATACGGGGCTATCACCCACTATGGCGCGCCTTTCCAGGCGCTTCTACTAACGGAAACAACACTGTCAACGCAAGCGCTGCCAATGTCGTAAGCCGACCCGCTTAAGGGCTGGTCCCCTTTCGCTCATCGCTACTTAGGGAATCTCGGTTGATTTCTTTTCCTCCGGGTACTTAGATATTTCAGTTCCCCGGGTTCGCCTCGCGCACCTATGTATTCAGCACGCGATAACCAATGGACTTGGTTGGGTTTCCCCATTCGGAAATCCCCGGATCAAAGTCTGTTTACCGACTCCCCGAGGCTTATCGCAGGTAGCCACGTCCTTCATCGCCTTCAGCTGCCAAGGCATCCACCGAATGCGCTTATTCACTTGACCATATAACCCAACCCACGCTACTACTGCAGGCAAGATCAATGTCAAAAGTTAAATCGCCGGTTTGTTACCTGCGGCCGATGTTGCTTTCGCCCATCGACCGCGCGCGACGGATGAGAAATCCATCGCGCAGACGCACATTTCATTTCAATTGGGTACAAGCGTCATTCCATGCCTTAAACTACTAGACACGGGTTGACGCTTTGGCTTCATTGAGTACGAATTGTTAAAGAATGATCGGTTCGAAAAGCCGACATCCAAACGGTGTGTTCCAGGGGAACTGGCATCACATCGTTTGGATGCGGGCACTCCGCGTTTTGGTGGAGCCGAGGAGGATCGAACTCCTGACCTCCTGCGTGCAAGGCAGGCGCTCTCCCAGCTGAGCTACGGCCCCAGCGTTCTCGGATGAGATTGGTGGGTCTGGGTGGACTTGAACCACCGACCTCACCCTTATCAGGGGTGCGCTCTAACCAAGCTGAGCTACAGACCCGGCGCGTCGCCCGTGCGACGGCGCGTCGCTGGTGCGACGCGATTGAGTTTGCTGCGCAAACTCAGCGCGGTCAAGCGTCGATTTGCGCAAACTCAGCGCGGTCGGCATCGCCGGCGCGGAAGACAAACCATTCGTGTGAGTGCCCGAGTCGTCTTTCGAGCTGGATCGAATCGTCCGGCAACGAATTCGCTGCCGGCGTCGATCTTCAAGGTTAAGGAGGTGATCCAGCCGCAGGTTCCCCTACGGCTACCTTGTTACGACTTAGTCCCAGTCATGAACCACACCGTGGTAACCGTCCCCCCGAAGGTTAGACTAGCTACTTCTGGTGCAACCCACTCCCATGACTTGACGGGCGGTGTGTACAAGGCCCGGGAACGTATTCACCGCGACGTTCTGATTCGCGATTACTAGCGATTCCGACTTCAAGGAGTCGAGTTGCAGACTCCTATCCGGACTACGAGCGGTTTTTTGGGATTGGCTCGCCCTCGCGGGATCGCAGCCCTTTGTACCGCCCATTGTAGCACGTTTGTAGCCCACCACATAAGGGCTATGATGACTTGACCTCGTCCCCACCTTCCTCCGGTTTGTCACCGGCAGTCTCCTTAAAGTTCCCGGCATGACCCGCTGGCAAATAAGGATAAGGGTTGCGCTCGTTACGGGACTTAACCCAACATCTCACGACACGAGCTGACGACAGCCATGCAGCACCTGTCACACGGTTCCCGAAGGCACCAATCCATCTCTGGAAAGTTCCGTGTATGTCAAGTGGTGGTAAGGTTCTTCGCGTAGCCTCGAATTAAACAACATGCTCCACCGCTTGTGCGGGCCCCCGTCAATTCACTTGAGTTTTAACCTTGCGGCCGTACTCCCCAGGCGGAGAACTTATCGCGTTAGCTGCGCCACTAAGCCCTCAAGGGGCCAAACGGCTAGTTCTCATCGTTTACGGCGTGGACTACCAGGGTATCTAATCCTGTTTGCTCCCCACGCTTTCGCACATGAGCGTCAGTTTTAGTCCAGGAGGCCGCCTTCGCCACTGATGTTCCTTCCTATATCTACGCATTCCACCGCTACACAGGAAATTCCACCTCCCTCTACTAAACTCGAGTTTGTCAGTTTGAAATGCAGTTCCCAGGTTGAGCCCGGGGATTTCACATCCCACTTAACAAACCGCCTACGCGCGCTTTACGCCCAGTAATTCCGATTAACGTTCGCACCCTCCGTATTACCGCGGCTGCTGGCACGGAGTTGGCCGGTGCTTCTTCTGTGGTTAACGTCAATGGCCGACGGTATTAGCGTCGACTTTTTCTTCGCCACTGAAAGTGCTTTACAACCCTAAGGCCTTCTTCACACACGCGGCATAGCTGCATCAGGCTTTCGCCCATTGTGCAATATTCCCTACTGCTGCCTTCCGTAGAAGTCTGGGCCGTGTCTCAGTCCCAGTGTGGCTGATCGTCCTCTCAGACCAGCTATGGATCGAAGCCTTGGTAGGCCATTACCCTACCAACAAGCTAATCCAACGCAGGCTCCTCCGACAGCGCGAGGTCCTTACCGTCGCGGCCGAAGCCGGGACGGGGCAGATCCCCCGCTTTCATCCCCGGCTCATTCGCCGGGGATCGTATGCGGTATTAGCTCGAGTTTCCCCGAGTTGTTCCTCACTATCGGGTAGATTCCTACGCGTTACTCACCCGTTCGCCACTCTACTTGGCCCCGAAGGGCCTTTCTCGTTCGACTTGCATGTATGAGGCCTGCCGCCAACGTTCAATCTGAGCCATGATCATACTCTTCAGTTTATTTACATAGGCCATGCCACCTCCAGACTTGCGTCCGGTGGTTGCGCGGCCAAAAGGTCTGCTCGAGGCTCGACATCGGGCACCCACACGAATGGCTTGTCTTCGTATTTTTAAAGAGCGAGCCTGGAGGGTTCCCCCCGGGCCAAGGGCTGCGTATCATACGCGCGGACCCATCCATGTCAACGACTATTTTCCGAGCCAACCGGGGCTGTCCTACCCCGGCGGATCCGTGTTCCAACCAGGCCCTGTCGGCAGGCGACCTGCCGACGGAGAAGGCGCCAAGGACCGCTACGCCTCGACAACCAGCAGATGCCAGTTCTTCCTGCCGCGGCAGACGACGTGGTAACGGTCGTGGAGCGCTTCGGCAACATCCAGCCGCAGCGTAGGATCGGTCACGCTCTCCCCGTTCAGGCGAATGCCGTTTCCTGCCACCAGTCGGCGTGCCGCGCCGTTCGAATTGGCCAGACCAGCCGCTGTCAGCGCGGCCAGCAACCCCGTGCCCGGCGCGATCCGCGTGCATTGCATGCCATCGCGTTCCAGTTGCGCCAGGTCGTCACGTCCCAAGCCGCGAACTTCACCGTCGAACAGGGCGGCGGTGATTCGTTCCGAGGACGTGAGACCCTGGTCGCCGTGGACCAATCGGGTCACCTCGCGGGCCAGCAGACGTTGGGCGTCGCGACGCTCCGGGTTCGCTTCCAAGGCGTTCGCGGCTGCTTCGATCTCCTGCTCCTGGAGCAGGGTGAAACAGTGCAGGAAGTGCACGGCGTCGGCGTCCGCGCAGTTCAACCAGAACTGGTAGAAGGCATAGGGGGAAGTACGTTCCGGGTCCAGCCAGACGGCTCCCGCAGCACTCTTCCCGAACTTCGAGCCGTCGCGTTTGGTGACCAGCGGCACGGACAAGGCGTAGGCCGGTCTTCGCAGCACCCGCCGGACGAGATCGATGCCGGCGACGATGTTGCCCCATTGGTCGGAGCCGCCCAACTGCACCGCGCAATCGTAACGGCGCGCTAGCTCGAGGAAGTCGTACGCCTGCAACAGAACGTAGCTGAACTCGGTGTAGGAGATGCCACTGCCTTCGCGCTCGAGCCGCGACCGGACGAAATCCCTCTGAATCATGGCGTTGACCGAGAAGTGCTTGCCCACATCCCGGAGGAAATCGATGGTCTCGAGGCCGCAGGTCCACTCGAGGTTGTTCACCACCATTCCGCCGTTCTCCCCCTCCAGGTCGATGAAGCGGGAAACCTGCACGCGAATCGATTCGACCCACCGCTCGATGGTCCCGGAGTCGTTCAACGACCGCTCCTCGGTGCGCCCCGAAGGATCGCCGATCGCGCCCGTTGCGCCACCGAGCACCACGATGGGCCGGTGTCCGGCCAACTGGAACCGACGCAACAACAGGAGCGGTACCAGGTTCCCCACCTGCAGGCTCGCCGCGGTGGGATCAAAACCTGCATAGACACCGCGCGAACCGCTGCCGAGATGATCTTCCAAGCCCGCAGGGTCGGAGATCTGGGCGACCAATCCGCGCCGACTGAGGTCGCTGAGTATCGAGCGGGACATTGGACTGACCGAGACGGATGACTGCGGCTCGCGGTCCGGAGACCATAGCAGACCCAACGACGGAATGCCCAGCCCACGCGATCGATTGGTAGCTCTTCACCCGGAATGTTCCCTTCTCGGAGATGGCCGCGCAAGAGGTCCGGCAACCTCCTGTCGTTGGGCCGGGACAACGGCAGCACACGGGGGGTTCCCATCGGGCAGGAATTGCATATACTTCAATGTACTCAATCCTTTGAGGCTAGGCGTGCCGCATGTGGCGGCGGCGCCTCGCATCGCGAGGCGATGGAGGATGCTGACGCATTCTCTGCGGGTGGCGAGAACTTGGCTCAACGGCAAGGATCCCGCTGCCTTAAGAACGCTCGGGGGACAGTTGGCCTTGGGGAAGGAATCCGCAGGTAGTCGTGGGAGACGAGGAAGGATCTTGGCACGGTTTCCAAAAACCCATCTCGCGTTGGTAGCCGCGCTGGCGTTGTCCTTGGTCGCCATATGGATGTTCGGCGATGCTCCCATGGGCACCGATACCGCCACCGACGTCCAGGCCACGCCTTCCCAGCCGCCACCGAGTCCGGCACCTACAACTCCCGAAACCCCGCCGACGCCTCTGCCGCTCAAGTCGCCGGGCGTAGAGACCTTCATCGCGCGCGTTCAGCCTGGTGACAATCTGGCGAACATCTTCAAGCGGCACGACTTGCCGGCCCGCGATCTGCGTCTGGTGATCGATAGCGGCCCGCTCGGCGAACGCTTGGAGAACATCTTCCCGGGCTACGAGTTCGAGTTTGGGCGCGACAAACAGGACAACCTCGTACATCTTAAGTACCGCCCTAGCCGGTTCGAAATGGTCGAGTTCCAACGTGTTGGAGACCGATTCGAAGGCTCGGCGTTGGTCGAAACACCGGACGAAGTGGTCGCCTATCAGCATGCGCGTATCGAGCATTCGGTGTTCATGGCGTGCCAGCGCGTCGGTCTGAACGACGAGTTCGCGACCCGATTGGCCGAGATCTTCGGATGGGACATTGACTTCATCCTGGATATCCGCAAGGGCGACGAGTTCCACGTGCTCTACAAGGAGTACCGCTTCAAAGACAAGCTCGTCCACTTCGGCGACATCCTCGCTATCGAGTTCGTCAACCAAGGAGATACCTACAAGGCCGTTCGCTACGAGCGCGGCACCGGGGCCGCCGGCTACTACACGCCCACAGGCGAGAACATGCGCAAGCCATTCCTGATCGCCCCCCTCGAGTTCTCGCGCATCAGTTCCAACTTCAACCGCAAGCGGGTCCATCCGTTGTGGAAGAGCACGGTGCCCCATCTGGGTATCGACTACGCCGCGCCCACGGGAACACCGGTGAAGGCCGCCGGTGCAGGGGCGGTAGTTGCCGCCTCGAGGTCGTCGTCCCGGGGCAACTACATCGTCCTCAAGCACGGCGAAGACTACGAGACCAAATACCTGCACTTGTCCCGTTTCAAACGGGGCATCGCCAAGGGCGCACAGGTCGAGCAAGGCGAGGTGATCGGCTTCGTGGGCGCCACCGGCTGGGCCACCGGCCCTCACCTCCACTACGAGTTCCTCGTAGACGGCATCCACACAAACCCCCGCACGGTGATGGTCACGCTGCCGAAGGGGTTGCCCATCGATTCCGACGAACGCCCACGTTTCGACACCGCCACGGCACCACTGCTGGCGGACCTGGAGAATCGCAAGGAGAATCTCCAGGTCGCCTACCTCGACACCGCGCACTAGCGTTCTCGAGAAGCCGTCATCTTTACAATTGAGCCAAGTTTTTCGCCGCCCGTAGAGAATGCGGCAGCATTCTCAAACGCGCCCACAGGGCGCGCATTCTCGATCGCGCTGCATATGCAGCGCGCCTAGTGTTCCGATTCCGAATTACCGTGCCAAACCGTACGACCTTTCGGCTTGCACGACAGAAACGCAAAGCGAGGATGTGCCGCCCTCAAGCACCCGCTCAACTCGGTTTCGCGTGCGCGGTTGGGCAGTATCGACGTTGCGCTATCTTGGAAGCGGCACACTAGGTGTCGACACAGCCGGCGCGATGCGAGCATCCAGCCCCGCCGCGCTGACCCGATCATGCAATACATCGGCGTGATGACAGGCACCAGCGTTGACGGGCTGGATGTGGCGCTCGTCGACATCGCGTCCGGTATACCGTCCATCGCCAACGCCGATACCATCGCACTTCCCGAGGCCCTTGCCGACGCCCTGACCGGCCTCGCCACACCGGGAGAGAATGAAATCGTCCGCACCGGCGATGCCGACGCCGCCTTGGGCGACTTCATTGGCAAGGCGGTGCTGGCCTGCCTGGACCGATGGGGCGTCCGTGCACGCGGCGTTCGCGCGATCGGATGCCACGGCCAGACGATTCGACACCACCCCGACCGCCCAACGCCCTTCACCACCCAGATCGGCGACCCAAACCGGATCGCGGAAGCCACCGGCATCGATGTTGTCGCGGACCTGCGGCGTCGCGATCTGGCAGCGGGAGGCCAAGGTGCCCCGCTCACGCCCATGTTCCACGAAGCGCTGTTCCGCGACCCGGTACGGCACCGGATCGTGGTCAACATCGGCGGAATCGCCAACGCCACGATGTTGCCTGCGGCATCGTCATCGATTCTCGGCTTCGACACCGGGCCGGGCAACGCCTTGCTCGATGCCTGGATTGATCACCACCTTGGCGAACCGTTCGACCGCGACGGCGTCTGGGGTGCGGGCGGGGATCCGGCGCCACGCCTATCGGCGATGCTTCAAGGCGATCCGTTCATTGCGCGCGAGCCACCCAAGAGCACGGGCAAGGAAACCTACAACCTCGGCTATGTGCTCGAAGCTTGCGAGGCGTTCGACCTGGCGCCCCAGAGTATCCAGGCGACGTTGGTCGAGTTCACCGCATGGAGCATCGCCAGCGCCATCCGGCGTTGGGGCCCGGGTTCCGGCGATGTGGTGGTCTGCGGCGGGGGACGGCTCAACCCGTGCCTGATGGAACGCCTGGCCGCCATGCTCGCCCATCACCAACTGCTGACCTCGGACGATCTCGGCGTCGACGGCGATGCCTTGGAGGCTGCGGCGTTCGCCTGGTTGGCCCACCGCCGGCTCGAAGGCTTGCCTGGCAACGCTCCGGCAGTGACCGGCGCGCGCGGGCTGCGGGTACTCGGCGCCGTCTACCCCGGATCCCCGGGTAGCTAAGCCCGTCGACGGATCCGGCTTCCCTTCGACGCACCGAGACGCCGTTGATCGAGCCAATGATTGAATGCCGTATCGGTGCGGAGGCTGGTCGTTCCGGGTATCTCCCCCGGCAAATCAGATCGCGAAGGAGTTACCGCAGCCGCAAGTGGAAGAGGCGTTCGGGTTGGCCACCACGAACTGCGCACCGGCGAGATCCTCCTTGTAGTCGATCTCGGCACCGGCCAGGTATTGATAGCTCATGGGATCGATGACCGCGCTGACGCCGTCACGCTCCACCACCGAGTCGTCCGCCGCGACACTGTCGTCGAACGTGAACCCGTACGAGAAGCCGCTGCAGCCACCGCCGGTGATGAAGACGCGAAGTTTCAACCCGGCGTTGCCCTCGTCCTCGATCAACTCGCGCACCTTGCCGGCGGCGCGGGAGGAAAACTGGATATTCATGCTCATCGTTCGGATTATAGACTCATCGGATCGTTTCATCACGCGGCTGTACCGGCTCAATACCTTTGGCACTGGGGACTAGGCGGCCTCCAGGACGACAAGGTACTCGTTCGGTGTTCGATAGGCGAGCGATGTGTACGGACGCTCGTAGTTGAAGAAGAACTCGTAGCGGGCAAGGGCGGGAGCGACGCTCGCCACGGTCAGCGGACCGTCGTAGAGGCTCCAGAACTCGATCCGCGCCGAGCGGTTCGCCCGCTCCACGCAGCCGTTGGTCTGAATCGTCGACTGCACCCGAGAGGGGGCAGGCGCTGGAAACGTTCCGGATCACGCATCCCTTCCATCCGCTTACCGTGTGGTTCCCCTTCCGGTACAGATCGACCGCGTGGGCGCGCTTGCCGTCGTCGAGCTTGCGGGGGCGCCCGCCCATGCGCCCGCCGGCCGCTCCGAGGCCGGCCCGCGTCCGCTCTCGGATCAGCGCCCGCTCGAATGAACTCGGCCAGGGCGCCGAAGTTGTGCAACACGAGCCGACGGGGGCTGCAATCCGTGTCGATGGCCTCTTTGAGGCTCCTGAGTCCCACGCCGCGCGTGCGCAGCGGACGCGGCCTGCGCGATCGGATCCTTGAGCGAACGCCCGAGGCGGTCCAGCCGCCACACCACCAGCGAGTCGCCGCCGCGCGGATGGTCGGGCGCATCGCGCAGGCCCGGACGTTCGCCGGCGCCGCCGGCGGGGTCCTCGAAGATGCGCTCGCACCCCTCGGCCCGCGAAACGTCGCGCCGCAGGACGAGCGTCTGGTCGTCGGTCGAGACGCGGGCGTATCGGCGGCGTAGCCGATCAGCAAACGATACCGTCCCGATTGTCCGGAAAACGTATCAACCCAGACCATGATTTCCGGCCAGGGTTTCCGTATGGAGACGTTCGATCCGCCAGGTGCCGCCACGTCGCGCGCCGGCAGTGCGGCCAACAGTCCGGAAATCCTCCCGTTTTCAGTACTTCGCCGGCTAGTGACCGACCTTCTGTGCCAACGGGTCACCGTATTCGCTGTCGGCGAAGCCGTAACCCGATTTCATCATCAGCAACACCTGCAACCTGCCGGTCTGCCTTAGTCTCGTACCCCCCGCGTCCACCGACCAGGTCGCATCGTCACCGGTTGCCAGTCGATGGGGGGCACGCAAAGATGGGCAACGGCCTCACCGCAAGCTACCATTAGCCCGCCAACCGGCACGTATTGGCCCCAAAAGGACCGCTCCTCCATTGGGCCAGCCGAGGACCCGCACGAGGACAATGATGCAGTACGATTTCAACCAACTCGCCGATCCAAAGAGATTTCAGCGCCTCGTGAACGCCGTCCTGACGGCCCGATTCGGCGAGGACGCGCGGATCACCCCATTACAGGGGACCGACGACGGATCTGACGGTGAGACCGCCCCGTACAACCCCAACATGCTCTTCGAGTACGAACCCGGCCCTGCACCCTCGAACAATCCCCTTATTGAGCCTCCTCGGTCGGGCCGCTATCTCTTCCAGGTCAAATT
>JAKZRQ010000144.1:0-4421 GCA_047518105.1 Pseudomonadales bacterium
CCCGCATTTCTCACCAGGGGCCGTGATGATCGCGGAGGATTTTGGCCCCGTGTACACACGGGCACGTGCGCGTGCTCGCGACCGAAAGCATAGCGGGGACTACGGTTGAGGGAGCACGTTCGCGGCACGGGGCCAAAAGACCCGCGAGGGCGCGGCCAGCGCAGTCCGCCATCGGCACGATCATCGACATCGCGGTCAAACTAGTGAAACCCAAGAGCTTTTTGACGCCGAGAAGCGGCCTGGTGAGAAATGCGGGCTAGGACCTTGGCGGGAGAACTGGTAGCAATCACGCGAAACCGTTCCCGACAGTGCCGACCGCACCTCCGGCCCGGAAGAAGTGTGACAGAGGGGAAGAACCGGCGCGCGACTCCACCGCTCGATCCGCTGCAGCCCGGCCTCAAACTCACCGGGGCTTGCGCGCGTGCAACCGCAACCAAACCAACCGCCTGACGACCGCCGCGTCGGCAAGCGATGCTCTCGACAACCGGATACCATCACATCCGAACCAATTGAACGCGGTGAACGCTGGATGGTTTAGCCTCGTTGTCTGCACGTTGTGGATCGAGACGGAAATGGAACTGCAACCGGCACCTGATTGGGAGACCGCGACGTGGCTGAACACGTCGGCCCCGCTAACCCTGGAAGGACTGCGCGGGCAAGTCATTTTCCTGCATGCATTCCAAATGCTTTGCCCCGGATGCGTATCGATAGCCATCCCGCAAGCGAACCGGGCTTTCGAACTGTTCGAAGACGAGCCCTTGGCGGTTGTTGGGCTACACACGGTGTTCGAGCACCACGACGCAATGCGGGAACCATCGTTGCGTGCATTTCTGCACGAGTACCGCGTTCGATACCCTGTCGGAATCGATCAACCCGGAGGCGATGACGATCCCATCCCGCGCACCATGCGTGCCTATGGCATGCGCGGCACACCCACGACGATTCTGATTGATTCGAAGGGCTATCTTCGGCGCGTGGTCTTCGGCGCCTACGACGACCTCCGTCTCGGCGCCGACATCGCGGCGCTACTGGGCGAGATTAGCGGAGTGAGTGTTTGAGACCATAGCCCGCGAACGAACCTGGGTCGCGGCATGGCGGCGGCCAGCGCGATACCGCACCACCTTCTCCTTTGCATGGGGCGAACCCCTGCATTTCCAGCGCCGTGCGCCCGCCGACGGCTATCGGTTGCTCCAGCACCAAGCTGCAGCGAGACGACCATATGCTGCCAGCGAAGCGGGACCCGCCGGGCCATGGCCGCGCTCGGCCGCGAGACAGCGGATCGATCGGGAAGGCGTCGACCGCGGCAGCGGATGCTGGTGAGAAGCGGGAAGCTGGACCCGAAGTACCAGATCACGGTTCCGGAGGACCTCGATGCCGGCGGATGAGCGGGACCTGCGCCAGGTTGGGCTGCTGATGCGCGCGCCCTTCCGTTCGTCGCGGAGGAGATGGCTGCGACACTGGCCACGCCCAGGCGGTAGTCAACTGCTTTCGGTAGAGAACATCGCGTAGACACGGGTATCGCTCAACTGGCCCGTATTGTCGCGACGGTGCATCTTCAGGGTGGCCTCCCATTCGAAGCCGAGCCGTTCCGCTACCGCCCAGCTTCGCCGGTTGTTGCCGTCCATGCGGATCTCGACCCGGCGGCTCAGAAGGCTGTCGAACGCGATTGTGGTCAAGGCACGGACGGCCTCGGTGACGTAGCCATGGCCAACAAATGCGGTGTGAAGCCAGTAGCCGATCTCGAAACTCGGTACCTCCGCATTCCGCGATATGAGGCTGGCGCAGCCGATGATCTCGTGGTCAGGGGACAGTATGAGCAATGTCGTGAAATCCAGGCCTTTCTCGAACTTGGTGCGGGCATCCGCGCAAAACTGCGTCGCCTCGTCGATCCCGTAGGGCACCTTGGCCCAGGGCATCCAACGGTGGAGTTCGGCGTATGAAGCCGACACTGCATTGAGCACGCCGGCGGCGTCGTGTGGGGTGGGCGGTCGCAGGATCAAGCGCTCAGTAGCGAGTTGCGCCGGGTAGCGGCTCATGCGTTCCATCTACGGATGTCGTGGCGCCGTGGTGCACTCATTGATGAACGCGGAGTGTTGCTGACCTTGGGTGCCGCGTCAAACAATCAAGGTGCTCCTCCAGGGGACAGACTCGAACTCTCACATGGTTTCCCGCTAGATTCCTTGAGCGCTCCGAATGTTGACACTTGGGTTGCATTTCGAACGAAGCCGGGAGAATGCGTAAGCATTCTCGATCGCGCCCGTGAGGGCGCGCCGCCGCCACATGCGGCGCGCCTAGTAGAGGTCGTCGGGCGGCCTGTTCGGGTCGGCGGGACGATGCGTCACCGTCACCGACGACGAGCCCATGCGCAACGCAGCGTCAGCCTCTGCGTGCTCGAAGGCTGGCGCGTACTCGTCGCATTGGTCTTCGGTCACGCCGTTGGCGAGCAGGGCACTGCGCCAGCGGGAGGCGATCGCCGCCGCCATGGCTGCGGCCTGGTGTCGGGCGGCATCTTCGGTGACCTCGAAGAACGGTGCGGCCTCCACCCACACATCGACCGACGCATCGAAACCGCTGAGTGCGCTGATTCCGGTCGTCAGTTGCCGGTGTCGGGACGGTTGCGGATTGATGTCGAAGGCGGGTGCCAGCGCCCAACTTCCGTTGCCGACGTACAGGAGTCCGTGGTTCTTCAGGTGATCGTCGTTGTTCGAGACCAGGATGGTGAACAGTATGCGGCGATGCAGTTCGGCCATTTCCGAGAGGGCCTCTGTGCCGGTGCGGCACGCGGCGCGGAGCGCGTCGGCGATGTCGGTGTAGTAGCGTTCTTCTCCCTTGTGGGCGTCGAGCAGGGTTTGCCCGGAGAGGTAGTGGCGGCGTCCGGATTGGCCCGGCTCGCGGTCGAAGCGTTCGATGAGCGCTACGGGCAGATCCCCCTCGCGCATCGCCAGCGTCGCCTTGGCCGCGCGGATGCCGACGTCGTGCGCGAGCGCGAGCGTGGCGACTTCTACGCGCTCGATGGGTGCAGTGTCTCCGAGCATCGTGAACTTCGCGACATGGAATGTCCCGCCCCCGTCCACCACGACGGACTTCGGGCGGGCGCCGCCGAGGCTCGCGGAGGCGCCGCGGAGCTCGCGCGCGACTGCGGCGAGGTCGCCGACTCCCGACTCGATGCTCTGGCTAAGCTGTTGCATGCGGGGCAGGTCGAGGATCCGGGGTGTCGGGGGCAAGTCGTTTGCCAGCGGCGTTCCGTCTTCGTCCAGGAAACGCAATGCCCCTTGCCGCGTGAGGTCGTCCACCGCCAGAACGTAGCCCATTTCGTGCCTGGGAGTGCCGGACCCGCGCCTGATCAGCGACCTGCCCCAGGCGTCGGGCGCGCAGTCGGAGACGGCGCCGGGGATGCTGGCGCCCGGGTCGTCGGGGAGGCTTGCGAAGTGGAACCGCTGGTCGCTCAGCGGCAGGGACGGCGCCAAGGCGAACGCCGCCGGGTTTTCGAGCCAATCTTCGGCGTAGCGGAACAGGGACACTTGCTTCTGGCGAACGGCCCCGAAGCGGAGCGTGCCCACCCGTTGCAGGCGTTCGCCGATGGCAACCACACACTCGCCGTTCACAGCAGGGCGCCCTTGGGCGGGTTCGCCGCGGCCGACGGTTCGCGGTCGGTGGCGCGGTCGCGCTGCGGCAACCGCACCCGCTGCGGCAGGGCGTCGATGTCTATGAACAACGCGATATCGTCCTGACCGGCATCGGCGAGGTCGTCCAGACGAGATAGGATTCCCAGGGCCAGCAGCGCCATGGCGAAGGTCCCCATCGAGACGCCGGGATCGCCGGCCTCCATTGCCCGCAGCGTAGATACGCTGATACCGACGCGCGCGGCCAGGTCGCTTTGTCGGACGCGCCTGCGGCGACGGGCCAATCGGATGCTGTGGCCCAGGTTGCGCAAGGCGGCGGACGCGTTGGGAGATATTGACCTCTTCTTCATAAGGATTGAAATACTATCAGTTAATCGGTCTTAATTGATAGAATACTTGCTTCTAATCTGTTTTTAGGGGGCGGTCGAGGAAGGCCACGCGCGCCCCGGTGGTGCAGCGCGTGCAGGAACTCTACCGCCTGCTGCGCCTGGATCGCCGCGTCGAACACCGCCTGCGGCTCGTCCTTGAGGAGTTCCAGCCACGACGCGACCGGCGTTGGGGAGTGATGCCTGGGGACCTGGGGGTTCAGTCTAGGCTGAAAGCCGGCTCGATCGCGCCGCACATGCGGCGCGCCTAGCCCGCATTTCTCACCAGCGCAGTCTGCAACCGGCATGATCGTTGGCATCGCGGTCAACTTCTTGAAACCATGAGCTCTTTTGACGCCGAGAAGCGGCCTGGTAAGAAATGCGGGCTAGGTCATGCCGACGCCCGGCACGACCCAACCGATGTATCCGGGAG
>JAKZRQ010000145.1:0-13116 GCA_047518105.1 Pseudomonadales bacterium
AGGGCCTCCGCGCGAAGCGCGGGCGGGCGCGGCCAGCGCAGTCCGCCATCGGCACGATCATCGACATCGCGGTCAAACTAGTGAAACCCAAGAGCTTTTTGACGCCGACAAGCGGCCTGGTGAGAAATGCGGGCTAGCACCGAGGAACAGCGCAAGCATCGCGTGGTCCGCTCCAAGGGTCCAGCGAGGGCTTTCTGCCCGAAGCGAGCTTCATTCTCGGTGGTCAGATCCGGGACGGTCGGCCGGGAATCGAGCACATCTATCCGGAAGGTAATTTCGTACGTGCTTCGATCTCGACCCCGTTCCTCCAGATCGGGGAGGTCAAGTACGGCAAGCCGATCCTGGATCGCATCGGCACCCGCCATACGACGCTGGACGCGGCGCTCAAATGCGCCTTGGTGTCGATGGACTCGACCATGCGCAGCAATGCCACGGTCGGGCCGCCAGTCGAATACCTTGTCTACCGAACGGACACCTTTTCGCGCGGCACGTACAATCTACTCGAAGAGGACGACGGGTACCTGCTCGGGCTGCGCCGCGCCTGGGCTGAGAACATCCGCACGGCATTCGACAGTCTGCCGAGCGCACCACTCGCCCTGGAAGAAGTCGCGTCGGTCCCGGGACCGCGCCGCGTGACTTGACGGCCTCGGCGAGTTATGCCGGAACGCTTTCGGCCCCAAACAGCAACGGTGGAGCACAGATGATCAAGGCACTTGCGAGCAGCTTGGTACGGGGCGTCATGGAACGCATCGGCGCGGCGACGCCCGTGCCGATGCGGACGGTATTCCCCGACGGTGCGGAGATCGCCAATGGCGAGGGCGAACCCGCGGTGACCATTCGGTTCAACTCCGCCCGCGCTGCCTTGCGTACGATGATGTTCGGCCATAACGGCTTTCTCGAATCGTATTTCGACGGCCACATCGATATCGACGGCGACCTGCGCAAGATCATGACCATCGGGTTCGATTCGGGGTTCGACCGCTCCGACGGGCTCTTGGTCGCTATTCGCAACCGCTGGATCGGCCTGCGCTTCAACAACCGTCCGAACGCGATGCCCAAGGAGAACGCCCGCTTCCACTACGGGCTCGGTGCCGAGTTCTACTCCAAGATGCTCGACGACCCCTATCTCATGTACACCTGCGCCTACTACCAGCATCCAGACCAGACGGTCCTCGAAGCGCAGGTGGCCAAGATGGAACACGTCGCACGCAAGGTGCAACTCAAGTCGGACGAGCGCATCATCGACATGGGTTGCGGCTTCGGCGGCTTCATGTTCTACGCGGCCGAAGAGCACGGGGCCCATGTCACCGGCGTCAACACCACCACCGAGCAGGCCGACTGGGTGAAGGCGAAGATCGCGGCCAAAGGGTTGGTGAACAAGCTGACCATGCACGAGGCGGATGTGCGCCAAGGCTTCGGCCAGTACGACAAGGTGATCTCCATCGGTGTCCTGGAACACTCCGGCAGGCATCAACTGCGGGAAGTCATCCGTGCCCACGCCAACGCGCTCAAGCCCGGCGGCTTGGGTCTGATCCACTTCATCGGGCATGTCGGCGACCGCGCCACCGACTTCTTCATTCGCAAGTACATCTTCCCTGGGGCCTGGATACCGAGCCTATCCAAAACCCTGGACGCCATGGAGGCGGAAGGGTTGGAGATCCTCGATGTCGAGAACCTGCGCCGGCACTACGCGCTGACCTTGGATGCGTGGACCGAGAAGTTCGATGCGAACTGGGAAGCGATCCGCGCCATGGATCCGCAACGCTTCGATGAACGCTTCCGCCGCATTTGGCGCACCTACCTGCTCGGTTGCGCGGAGATGTTCCGCGCCCCTAGGAGCCAGACCCACCTGTTCCAGATTCTCTTCAGCAAGGGCAACGTCGACGCCGAGTCCTTTCCCATGACCCGTGACTATTTGTACGACCGAGCCGAGGCGTCGAATTCTTGGACGTCCTCTGGAGAAACATCGGCGCCAAGAGCCGCAGGATGAATGTAGCGGTAGCCGACAGCGCGTTCTCCGCAGCCGATCACGACCGGCGGGCGCGGGCTTTTGCCGATGCCTTGGCGCGCGCCTGCGCCCGGGGCGACAGCCCGAGGGCGCTGGACAAGCCACTGTCCAACGTGTTTCGCGACCGGTCGGTAAAGGAGGGAGGGTTGCCTGCGGGCAAACTGGTCCATGTCCTGGACGTCGATGCCGACGCGGGATGGGTCGACGTGGAGGGGATGACTCCCTACGACGCCCTGGTCGACGCCACCTTGCCATACGGCGTGATGCCTCGGATCGTGCCCCAGCTCAAGTCCATCACCGTCGGCGGGGCGGTTGCGGGAATCGGCATCGAGGCGAGCTCCTTCCGTCATGGATTGGTGCACGAGACGGTGCTCGAGATGGACGTGGCGCTTGCGGACGGGCGGATCATCACTTGTACGCCCGACAACGAGTACGCGGATCTCTTCGCCGGCATGCCCAATAGCTACGGTACCTTGGGCTACGCGACGCGGTTGCGGATCGAGACGATGCCGGTCAAGGACTACGTCGAGATACGGCATCGCCGTTTCCAGGATCGCACCGAGTTCTTTGGGGCCCTCGCCGCCTCCTACGATGCCGAGGTCGACTTTCTCGACGGTGTGGCGTTCGCCGTCGACGACTACGTGCTGACCACGGGGCGATTCGTGGACAACGTGCCGCATACCAGCGACTACACCTTCGAGAGCATCTACTACCAGTCGCTTCGCGCCCGTCAGACGGACTTTCTGACCATCCGGGACTACATCTGGCGCTGGGATACGGATTGGTTCTGGTGCTCCAAGAATCTAGGCGCCCAGCACCGCTTGGTGCGTCGGATGCTCGGTCGGGAACGCCTGGGATCCCGGTTCTACCAGCGCGTGATGCGCTGGAACAATCGCTGGCGGCTGTTGGAGAGCGTGGAGCGACTCGGAGGCTACCGGCGCGAATCGGTCATCCAGGATGTCGATCTGCCCCTTGATTCAGCGCCGGAATTCCTGGAGACCTTCATGCGGGAAGTTGGCATCCTGCCGGTCTGGGTCTGCCCTGTGCAAGAGGGGTCGGGGCGCTTGTCGCCGTTGTTTCCCGCGCCCGCCCGGCGCTATGTCAACTTCGGATTCTGGGACACCCTACGGTTCCGTATCGGCTATCTGCCCGGACACTTCAACCGCATCGTCGAACGGACGGTGACCGACCTCGGCGGCATCAAGTCGTTGTACTCCTCGTCGTTCTACGAGGAGGGCGAATTCAACCGGATCTACGGTGGTGAGGCGTACCGGGATCTCAAGGCTCGCTACGACCCCGCCCTCGCGCTCGGCGAACTCTTCGCCAAGTGCGTGCGCAACGCGACCGCCTAGGTGCGCCGCGATTGCCGGGGCTGTTGGCGTTTGTCTGCCGAGGCGAAGAAGCTGTGACCGCGCGGTGCGCAACCGATAGAATCCGCTGACTCCAGCACCGCAAGGTCCCCCATGGACAACCCGTCGATATTCGAGGTCGAACTGCCGTCGTTCCAGACCGAGGTGGTGGAACGGTCGAAGCAGGTGCCGGTGGTTCTGCTGTTCTGGAACGACCAGGTGGCGCCGGCGTCGGAGACGAAGGCGGTCTTGGAACGTCTGGCTCGCCAATACCAGGGCAAGTTCGCACTCGCATTGTCGGACATCGCCAAGGATCAGACGCTCGCCCAGCAACTGCGGGTGCAGGGGATTCCCAGTATTCGGGTTGTCAAGGACGGCCAGCTCGTGGATCAGATGGATGGCCCGCAGAGCGAGAGCGCACTGCGCCAGTTGATCGACCGCATGACCCAATCCCCTGGGGATGTCTTGAAGAGCCGGCTCGACAGCCATCTGGCGGCCGAGGACTTCGACGGCGCCCTGGGCGTGCTCAAGGAGGCGATCGCTGCGGAGCCGAACAATGTTGGTTTCAAGATTGAGTGGGCGGATCTTCTGCTGCTGAAGGGGGATGTCGACGGCGGACGTACCGTACTCGACTCCATACCCGATGGGGCCGAGGAGCGAGAGCGACCGTCGACCCGTTTGGAGATGCTCGAGGAGGCGGCCGGGATGGGAGAACTGCGCGAAGCTCTTGCGGATGTAGGGGTGGATGCCACGGATCTCGACGCCCGGTATCGTGCGGCGGTTCTGCTCACCCGCGAGCGCCGCTACGAGGAGGCGCTGGATCAAGCCATGGAAGTCCTGCGCCGGGACCGCGAGTACCGCGAGGACGCGGGTCGCCTAACCATGATTCGCATCATGGCATTGATGGGCAAGGGATCCGATGTGGTCAAGCGCTACCGACGGCGCATGTTCAACTATCTCCATTGACTCCGGCTACACTGACTCCGGCTACACTGACTCCGGCGTCTTCGGGCACGCGCGAGGATGTGAGTGTTCGCTTACCGCAAGAGACTCATGTTATGCACATCGTCGGCTGATGCACCGGCCGCACTCTTCGAGCGCCCCGTCGGCATCGGGTCCCGGGTCCCGGATCCTAGGTGATTGAGGGAACATAACACTATGAAAGATAAAGAAACAATTAGAAATTAGAGATCGCTTTTGACATCTGAGCTACCTTCGTCGCGGGCCAGAAACGACGCGGGTTGAGGAAGTTATCCCACATGTTATCCACAGGGTTGTCCAACAATGACCGATGAGATCGAGACCAGGATTGCGTCGTACGAAGAGCGCGGGGCTTCCCAAGCAATGCTCGGCTTGGCCGACATCGACGGCGTTCTGCGGGGCAAGTTCGTCAGTCTCGCCAAGCTCAAGGGCTTGCTGGCAAAGGGAGGCGGCTTCTGCGATTGCGTCTTCGGCTGGGATGTGGACGACCAGCTCTACGATGGGGGCAGCGTCACCGGTTGGCACAGCGGGTTCCCGGACGCGCGCTACCGGCTCGTCACGTCCACGGAACGCTCCGTGCCGGGCGACGGGACGCCTTACTTCATCGGCGAATTCGCCTCTGCCGACGGCGGCGATCATCCGGTGTGTCCACGTTCGCTGTTGCGACGCGTGTTGCGCCGGGCCACCGAGGCCGGGCTGACTGCCAAGGCAGGCTTCGAGTACGAACTCGTTGTGTTCGGCGAGAATCCTGCGAGCGTTCGCGAAAAAGGCTACCGCGGACTGCACCCGCTGACAGAGGGCAACTTCGGTTATTCGGTGCTTCGCGCGGCTGCCAACTCGGAGATGTTCCAAGCCCTCATGGACTACAGCACCGACTTCGGAATGCCCCTTGAGGGCCTTCATTGCGAAACCGGTCCGGGCGTTTGGGAAGCGGCTCTGGCGGTTTCGGAGGGCTTGGAAGCGGCCGACCGCGCGGCCCTGTTCAAGACCTTCTCCAAGGCGTTTTTCACGAAGCGGGGCGCGATGGCGACGTTCATGGCCAAGTGGTCCATGGACTATCCGGGTCAAAGCGGCCACTACCACTTCTCGTTCCTGGACAGCGCTGGTGAAGGCGCCTTCGGCGCGAAGGCCGATGCCGACGAAGGCGTTCCGGACTGCGTCCGCTGGGCGCTCGGCGGCTTGGTTCGCTACATCCCCGAGTTCCTGGCGATGCTGGCACCGACCATCAACAGCTACACGCGCCTGGTCAAGGGCGCCTGGGCGCCGACGGCCGCCACCTGGGGCGTTGACAACCGCACCGCGGCGTTCCGATTCATCCCCGGCGACGCGAGCGGGCAGCATATCGAGTGCCGTGTAGGGGGTGCGGACGGCAATCCCTACCTCGTGGCCGCCGCGACCCTGGGCGCGGCGCTGGTCGGGATCGAACAGAAGATCGAACCGCCCGAAGGCGTTTCCGGGAACGCCTACGAGGTGGAGGACAGCCTGCCGCCGGAATGGCGTTTCGCGCCGACACTGCGGGATGCGGCGGCCCGGTTGGCCGGTTCGGCCACTGCCCGAACCTTGTTCGGCGATCCATTCGTGGACCACTACGCCATGACGCGCCTGTGGGAGTCGCGGGAATACGAGCGGCATGTGAACGACTGGCAGCTCGGCCGCTACTTCGAGATCATTTGATGCGCATCGGCATCCTTCAGGCGGACGGGGTGGATCCCGAGAACCGCCCCAGATTCGACGACTATCCAACGATGTTCGCCGACAGCTTGGGCCGCGCCGCCGGCGACCGCGCGGATTTCGAGTTCTTCGACGTTCGGCGCGGTTGCTATCCCGCTCGTATCGAGGACTGCGATGGCTATCTCATCACCGGTAGCCGGGCAAGCGCCTACGACGACGAGCCGTGGATCGCCGGTTTGGCCGGGTTTGTCCGTGAAGCACACGGCATCGGTGCTCGGACGGTAGGCATCTGCTTCGGACACCAACTGATTGCCCAAGCCCTTGGCGGCAGCGTCCGTCGCTCGCCAGGAGGGTGGGGCGTTGGCGTACACGCCTGGGCCGTGGTCCGACAGGAACGCTGGATGGATCCAGCGCTGCCCGAGTTCCGCCTGCTGGCGAGCCACCGGGACCAGGTGGACACCCTGCCTCCTGGTGCCCGTTTGTTGGCGGGAAGTCCCTTTTGTCCTCGGGCCGCATTCGTGGTGAACGACACCATGCTTGGATTGCAGGGCCACCCGGAATTCACGAAGGACTATGCGGGATTCCTCATGGAGAAACGCCGCAACCAGTTGGGCGCGGCGTTCGAGCCCGGCATGCGATCCTTGGACCAAGACACCGATGCGGATGCCATCGCGACTTGGATCGTCTCTTTTTTCGAGGGGCCGCCTGGGGGTGACGGCGCGCCCTGACGGGCGCGTTTGAGAATGCTGCGCATTCTCTGCGGGTGGCGAAAGACTTGGCTCAATTGCTCGATGACGGCTTCTCAAAGAACGCTGTGCGCGCTGCATATGGCAGCGGCGCGCCCTGGCGGGCGCGTTTGAGAATGCTGGCGGCGCGCCCTGGCGGGCGCGTTTGAGAATGCTGCGCATTCTCTACGGGTGGCGAGAATTTGGGCTCAACTGTAAGGGTGACGGCTTCTCAGGAACAGCAGTCCGTCTCGGAATACGAGCCGTTCAGGAGCGCTGACCACCGGTGTTTGCATGAAGCCCAAGTGCCCCAGTGTCGACATTCGGCATGCTCGGGATTCTAGATTCCTTGGGCGCTCCGAATGTTGACACTTGGGTTGCATTTCGAACGAGGCCGGGAGAATGCGTAAGCATTCTCGATCGCGCCGTCAGGCGCGCCTAGTCGTCGCCCTCGCGCATCAGGATCCATGCCACCAGGTAGACGCCGATGGCGATCTTGGTGAAGAACACGACCGCAACCACGAAGGCGACCCGGATGAATGCTGGGTCGATTCGAGCGGTTCGGGCCACGCCGGCGCAAACGCCGCCGATCCAGCCTTCGTTCCGGTCACGCGATAGTCTGGCGAATGGGTTGGGCATCATCTGGTCTCCTTGATTGGCGACACCCGAGGCAGCAGCTTGCCCATCAGATCCAAAGAGCGGTTGGCGTTGTCGAAGATGGTGAGCTGTTCGCCCCCGGCATCGCCTTCCAACTGGACCTCCTGTGCGGCCATGATCGAGTCGCCGTCCTGCTCTTGCGCCAAGACACCGAAGCCCAGCACAACAATCACGAGGAGCACCCAAGCGGCTAGTGTGGCCCTCGGCGCGCTGATGCGGGAAATTCTGGTCACCGTGCACTCTCATCTGGGTTGTCTGCCGAGTATGATTCAAGTCGCGTGCCAAAGTTCCGGGATCGCAACTCTTTGTTTTGAAATGGTCAATTCCGCGTCGCCTATCTGGGAACGAAGCGATGTAGTGATTATTGCCAAGTGATTTGGTCATATTCGCCGTCCTTGGCGCATGATCCTCCGGCCATGGGACGAGTTCGGTAGACTTCGCGGCTTCGGCGGCATCTTCAAGGAGCCCTCTCGTATGGCAATGCAACACACGCCGCTGGTGATGTCCCGGCTACTCGACCGGGGCGCTACGGTGGCCGGCGACGTGGAGATCGTCACCGCCACGGTGGCTGGCGCTCGGCGGCAGACCCTTGGGGAGACCCGGGACCGGGCGCACCAGTTGGCCCACGCCCTGCACGATGCGGGCATACGCCCGGGCGACCGGGTTGGGACGTTCATGTGGAACGGCGCCCGCCACTTGGAGGCCTATCACGCCATCGCCGGCATGGGCGCCGTGCTGCACACGCTGAACATCCGCCTATCGGCCGCCGACCTTGCCTACATCATCGGCCATGCCGAGGACAGGATGATCATCGCCGACGCCGATGCGCTGCCGCTGTTGGAGACGTTGGCGGGCCGGATCCCTTCGGTGGAACGCGTGATCGTGGGGGTGGAGGAGGACTTCGAGGACGCCTCCACCAGTGTTGCGCCGGCCGTGGACTACGAAGCGTTCATCGCGGGCAAGCCGACGCGCTACGACTGGCCGGAGACCGACGAGAACGCGCCGCTAGGGCTCTGCTACACCAGCGGCACCACCGGCAATCCCAAAGGCGTCGAGTACGAGCACCGTTCGCAGTACTTGCACACCATGGCCCAGTGCATGACCGATTCCATGGGGTTGTCGGCGACCGATGCCGTCTGCGGCATCGTGCCCATGTTCCATGCCATGGGTTGGGGCGTTCCCTTCTCGGCGTTGATGCTCGGCTGCAAACAGGTGCTGCCGCATCGTTTCATGGACCCGCGCCGCCTGGTCGAACTGATGGCCAACGAGCAGGTGACCTTGTCGGCGGGGGTGCCCACCATCTGGCAAGGCGTCAAGGCCGTGGTCGAAGCGGATCCCGACGCCTACGACCTGTCGTCGCTGTCGCGGGTGACCTGCGGGGGATCGGCGCCGCCCGCGTCGCTCATCCGCTGGTTCCACGACACCTTGGGCGTGGAGATGATCCAGGGGTGGGGCATGACCGAGACCAGTCCGCTGGCGACGTTGTCGCGCCGGCTCATGAAGCGCAAGCACCTCGGGATGTCGCTCGACGAGCAGTTGGAAAACGTGGGGAAGGCGGGCCAGCTCATGCCGGGCCTCGAACTCGACATCTTCGACGACGAATTCAAACGCCTGCCCCACGACGGCGAGAGCGTGGGCGAAATCCTAGTGCGCGGCCCGTGGATCTGCTCGGAGTACTACCGGAACCCTCAGCCGGACCGTTTTCACGACGGCTGGCTGATCACCGGCGACGTCGGCATGATCGACTCCGAGGAATACCTCATCATCGCCGACCGATCCAAGGACCTGGTGAAGAGCGGCGGCGAGTGGATCTCGTCGGTGGATATGGAGAACCATATCGTGGCGCTGGACGGCGTCGCCCAAGCTTGCGTCGTCGCCCAGCCGCATCCGAAGTGGGACGAACGACCGGTGGCTCTGGTGATCCTCGACGGCGGCGCACAGATCGCGCCCCAGGCGATCCTCGATCACTGCGCCACGCACTACGCGAAGTGGCAGTTGCCGGACGACATTCTGTTCGTCGACAGCATCCCCCTCACCTCGACCGGCAAGATGGACAAGAAGGTGGTGCGCGCCGACCTGCAAGCCAAGGGCTACGTCTTGCCCGACCTGCGCTTGCCCGACCTGCAATAGCGGCGCGAGTCGGAACAACCGCGCCGGGTCCGTGCGGGAACGCTCAGCGGACCGCCCGGCTCGAATCAGCGCGCGAACGCGAGTGGTCGACCAGTGGGGGTGTCGTGGAATCGGCCCTTCTCGAACGCCAGGTTGCCGTTCACGAAGGTGTGGGTGATGCGGGAACGGAAGGTGATGCCGCAAAAAGGGGTCCAGCCGCACTTCGCGTACACGGGTTCGTCGTCCACCACGGTCCGCGCGTTCGGATCGACGACGACGAGATCGGCCCAGTAGCCCTCGCGAACGAAGCCGCGATCGACCACGTCGAACAGGGTCGCGGGTGCGTGGGCGGTCTTCTGCACGATCCGCTCGATGGTCATTTCGCCCGTTCTGACCTGTTCGATCAGACTGAGCAGCGCATGTTGCACCAACGGCAGGCCGGCGGGTGCGTCCAGGTAGTTCGCCGCCTTCTCCTCGCGCGTGTGCGGCGCGTGGTCGGTCGCGATGACGTCGATGCGGTCTTCGATGACGGCTTGACGCAGGGCAAGCTGGTCGGCGCGACTCTTGATGGCCGGGTTGCACTTGATGTCGGTGCCGAGCGGGCCGTACCAGGTGTCGTTGAAGAACAGGTGGTGGACGCAGGCTTCCGCGGTGATGCGCTTGCCCGCGATCGGTCCGGGCTCGAACAGTTCCAGTTCCCGGGCGGTGGTGAGGTGCAGCACATGCAGTCGGCTCCGGTGCCGCTTGGCGAGCGATACCGCGAGCGACGAGGACTTGTAGCAAGCCTGGGCCGAGCGGATCGACGGGTGTTGGCTGATGGGAATCGCGTCCCCGAACTCGGCGCGGGCGCGCGCCTCGTTGGCGAGGATCGTGGGCGTGTCCTCGCAGTGCGTGGCGATCAACAACGGGCTGGATGCGAAGATCCCTTCCAGCGTCGTCTCGTCGTCCACCAGCATGTTTCCGGTGGAGGCGCCCATGAAGACCTTGAGGCCGCAGGCTTTGGAGACATCGACGCTCTTGACGGCTTCGAGGTTGTTGTTGGTGGCCCCGAAGTAGAAGGCGTAGTTGGCGATCGAGCGGGTGGCGGCGCGGTCGTGCTTGTCGGCGAGCGCTTCCGCGGTGATCGTCTGCGGAACGCAGTTGGGCATCTCCATGTAGCTCGTGATTCCCCCGGCGACGGCGGCACGGGACTCCGTGGCGATGGTGCCCTTGTGTTCGAACCCGGGCTCGCGGAAGTGAACCTGGTCGTCGATCATGCCGGGCAGGAGCCAGGCGCCGGCCAGATCGATCTCATTGGCCCCAGCGATGGCGACGTTGCCTGCGACCTGTGCGAGCCGACCGTCGACGATGCCGACATCGCCCTCCAGACGCCGACCTTCGTTGACGATGACAGCGTTTTTCAAGACCCAGGAGGACATTTGCCGCTCGGTGTCCATGCCTTCAAGTGAGATGGTGGTCGATTATAGCCCTGCAATCGCGATCACCTGAGGTCCGTCGTCGGCGATGTGCGACCATGTGCGGCGGCGATGTGCAAGGAGCGCAAGGAGCGCAAGGAGCACAAGGAAGCGCAAGAAGCGCAAGGACAGAACGTTCGAGCGAAAAACGGGTGATAATCGGTCCAACCACGTCGGTAGCGTCATGTCCAAGACACGGGTTCTCAAGCAGCTCCGGGCGAGCCTGCCCGCCGAGTCGGTGATCACCGGCGAGCACGCTGTTCGGCCCTTCGAAACCGATGGCTTGACGGCTATTCGCGAAACGCCGTGGGTAGTGGCGTTGCCGGAGAGCGTCGAGCACGTTCGTGCGGTATTGGGCATTTGCCGCGAGCATGGCGTTCCCGTGGTCACCCGAGGCGCAGGCACGGGTCTTTCCGGCGGTGCCCGACCCTTGCGCAACGGCGTCCTGTTGACGCTGACCAAGATGAACCGCATCAAGGAGGTGGATCTCGAAGCCTGTACCGCCACCGTCGAACCCGGTGTCGCCAATCTCGCCATCAGCCAAGCCGTTCGGGAACACGGGCTCTACTACGCGCCCGATCCGTCGTCGCAGCTCGCCTGCAGCATCGGCGGCAACGTGGCCGAGAACTCGGGTGGCGTGCACTGCTTGAAGTACGGCCTCACGGTGCACAACGTCACCGGGCTTCGGGTGCAGACGTTCGAGGGCGACGAGCTTGTTCTGGGCGGCAAGGGATTGGACTCGCCAGGGCTCGATCTGCTGGCGGTCATGATGGGCTCCGAAGGAATGCTCGGCGTGGTCACGGAGGTTACCGTCAAACTGCTGCCGCTGCCGACGGCCAAGCGCGTCCTGTTGGGCGCTTTCGACGTTCTCGAGGATGCTGGCCGGGCAGTCGGGGCGATCATCGCCGAAGGGATCATTCCGGCCGGGCTCGAGATGATGGACAACCCCGCAATCCGCGCGGCGGAGGATTTCGCCAAGGCCGGCTATCCCCGCGATGCCGCGGCAATCCTCTTGTGCGAATTGGACGGTACGGAGGAAGACGTGGAGTCCGACGCCGAACGCGTTGGCGGGGTGCTGGAGTCCCACGGCGCGGACGTGCGCATCGCCGTGGACGAAGCCCAACAGGAGCGGTTGTGGAAGGGGCGCAAGTCGGCGTTTCCGGCCATGGGGCGCATCGCGCCGGACTACTACTGCATGGACGGCACCATTCCTCGTGGTGAACTCGCGGGTGTGCTTGCCGGAATCGGCAAGCTGGCAGACGAGTACGGCCTGCGCGTCGCCAACGTCTTCCACGCCGGGGACGGCAACCTGCATCCATTGATTCTCTTCGATGCCAACGAAGCCGGCGAACTGGCGCGTGCCGAAGCCTTGGGTGGCCGGATCCTCCGCCTTTGCGTCGAGGTCGGCGGTACGGTGACCGGCGAGCATGGCGTCGGCGTGGAAAAGCTTACGGCGATGTGTTTCCAATTCAACGACGCGGAACTCGAGCAGTTCCATGCATTGAAGGCCGCGTTCGATCCGGCCGGCCTGATGAATCCCGGCAAGGCCATCCCCACCTTGGCGCGATGCTCCGAAATCGGTGGCATGCGCGTGCACCGCGGGCGTCTGCCCCATCCTGAGCTGGACCGGTTCTAGTGGTCGAACACACTTGCAATGACGTGTCAGCGCGTCCACAAGCGTCCAGATGCGCGGCGTCGCCTCGAAGGCATATCGGGCATACGTCGAGAGGCGACAACAAAGCAGGTGGGCGTTTGTGGGCGCGCCCTTCGGGTGGTCGCCGGTGCGCCCCTCGCCGCGTTGCGCCCACTCGACGTACCCCGGTACGACTTCGCGACCGCGCCTTGCGAGGAACACACCGGCGACCACTGACACGTCATTACAAGTGTGTTCGACCACTAGTGCGTCTCGCTACGCGAGCGCGTCTCGGAATACGAGCCGTTCAAGAGCGCTGCCCACCGGTGTTCGCAACAACCCAAGTGTCAACATTCGGCATGCTCAAGGATTCTAGACAAGGTCTAACCAGAGGTAAGCGTTCGGTCGTCCCGTGACGGCGTGTAGGGTGTCACCGGTTGAGGATTCGTTTCCAGTCTTTTCTGAGCGGTCGGAGCCAGATGTCCTTTCGAGGCTTGTCGAACTGCCTTTGCCGATCGTAGCGCCCGCG
>JAKZRQ010000146.1:0-26785 GCA_047518105.1 Pseudomonadales bacterium
GCTGCGGCGGTGGTCCACGCCACGGCGGTGGTCCACGCCACGGCGGCGGCTAGCCCGCATTTCTCCGCAGGGGCCGTGACGATCGCGGAGGATTTTGGCCCCGTTGTACACAACGGGCACGTGCGCGTGCTCGCGACCGAAAGCATAGCGGGGACTACGGTTGAGGGAGCACGTGCGCGCACGTGCCCGTGTGTACACGGCCCGTATGTACACGGCCCGTGTGTACACGGGGCCAAAAGACCCGCGAGGGCGCGGCCAGCGCAGTCCGCCATCGGCACGATCATCGACATCGCGGTCAAACTAGTGAAACCCAAGAGCTTTTTGACGCCGACAAGCGGCCTGGTGAGAAATGTGGGCTAGTCCCCCCGAGGCACTTGCCGCTTGGCAGCGGCTCGCCGACTTGGCGAAGTCACGGGTCGCTTCGCCCCGATCGTCACCAATCGCCTACGATGCGTGCTCCGAGCGGCTAGGGCCCATCCTCCTCGACTACTCCAAGCAACGCATCGATGCAGCCACCTCGAGCGCGCTCGCGGATCTGGCTGCCGAGAGCGGCCTCGCGACGGCGGTGGACGAAATGTTCGCCGGCGCGCCGATCAACCTGAGCGAGAATCGCGCGGTCAGGCACACGGTGTTGCGCGCACCTGCCGGCGAGTGCCCGCCCGAGGTCCACAACGAGCGGGAGCGCTTCCTCGCGTTCGCCGATGGCGTCCGGTCCGGCACGCGCACGGGATACACCGGCAAGGCCATCGAAACGGTGGTGTCCGTCGGCATCGGCGGCTCGCAGCTTGGGCCGGAACTGGTGGTCGAAGCGCTGGCACCGAAGGACGCCCCGGAGATCAGATTCCTTGCCAACGTGGACGGGAACGCGGCCGTGGATGCGCTTGCCGGGCTCGATCCCGCAACCACGCTCGTCATCGTGGTCTCCAAGAGCTTCGCCACCCTCGAAACCCGAATCAACGCCGAGACGGTGCGCAGTTGGTTCCTGGAGCGAACCTGCGAACCCCGCGCCGTCGCCAACCACTTCGTCGCCGTGACCGCCAACCCGCGGGCCGCAGCCGCGTTCGGCGTGGCACCGGAAAACTGCTTCGCCATGTGGGACTGGGTCGGCGGCCGCTTCTCTCTCTGGTCCGCCTCGGGGCTACCCATCGCCATCGCGCTCGGGCGCCAAGGGTTCGAACAACTGCTCGACGGCGCCCACCGGGTCGACGCCCACTTGCGCAGCGCACCGCTGGCTCGCAACATCCCCGTGCTGCTCGCGCTGCTGCAGGTTTGGAACACCAACTTCCACGGTGCCGCGACCCACGCCGTGCTGGCCTACGACCGGCGGCTCAAACTGCTGCCCGACTACCTGCAACAGCTTGAGATGGAGAGCACCGGCAAGTCGGTGCGACGCGACGGGCAAGCCACCGGGACGCATACCGCTCCCGTAATCTGGGGTGGCGAGGAGACCAACGGCCAGCATGCCTTCCACCAATTGCTCCACCAAGGCACCCGGGCGTTCAGCGCGGATCTCATCGCCAGCGTGCGTCCCGGCCACGAACTCAAGGTTCATCACGACTGGCTGCTCGCAAACTGTCTGGCCCAAAGCAAGGCCATGATGGACGGGAAGGTCGCCGACGATCCGGAAGACGGCCACCGTCGGGTTCCGGGCGATCACCCGACAACGACGATCCTGCTCGACGAATTGACGACCGAATCACTCGGCGCCCTCTTGGCACTGTACGAGCACAAGGTGTTCTGCCTGGGCGTGATCTGGCAAATCAACGCCTTCGACCAGTGGGGCGTGGAGTTGGGCAAGGAACTCGCCGGCCCGATCTACGATGAACTCGCGGGTGGCGACGCCGGCCGCATTCGCGACGATGCTTCGACGGCCGGACTTCTCAGAGAAATCAAAAGGGCACGTTAGACATGGCGAACATCTACCCGGTACCACAGCGGCTTCGCGACCAAAGCCACATCGACCATGCGCGATACCTCAAGCTGTACGAGCAGTCGGTCACCGACCCGGACAGGTTCTGGAGCGAACGCGCGCGGGAGTTCATCAACTGGAACTCCGAATGGTCCGAGGTCTCGTCCCACGACTTTCCCGCTGGCCGGGTGAGCTGGTTCAAGGGAGCAACGCTGAACGCCTGCGCCAACTGCATCGACCGGCACCTGCCCGAACGCGCGAATCAGGTGGCGATCATCTGGGAAGGCGACGACCCGGACGTGCAGCAGTCGATTACGTACCAGGAATTGTCCGATGCGGTCTGCCGCCTTGCCAACGCCTTGGCGAGCCGGGGTGTCAAGCGAGGGGATCGGGTTTGCATCTATATGCCGATGATCCCGGAAGCCGCCTACGCCATGCTCGCCTGTGCGCGCATCGGCGCCATCCACTCCGTGGTCTTCGGCGGTTTCTCGCCGCAATCGTTGAAGGACCGCATCCTCGACTCCGATTGCCAGACCCTGATCACCGCCGACGAGGGTGTGCGCGGCGGTCGTACAGTGCCGCTGAAGGAGAACGCGGAAACCGCGCTAGCCGACTGCCCGAACGTCCACACGGTGCTGACCGTGCGGCGTACCGGCGCGGACGTCCCGTGGAAGGCGGGCCGCGATGTCTGGTACGACGAACTCGTGCACGGCCAATCCACCGCGTTCGAGCCGGCCGTGATGGATGCCGAGGATCCGTTGTTCATCCTCTACACCTCCGGTTCCACGGGCAAGCCCAAGGGGGTCCAGCACAGTACCGGCGGCTATCTGCTGCAGGCCGCCATGACCCACCGGTACGTGTTCGACTACCACGACGGGGACATCTACTGGTGCACGGCCGATGTCGGCTGGATCACCGGCCACTCGTACATCGTCTACGGGCCACTGGCGAACGGCGCCACCACGCTGATGTTCGAGGGCGTGCCCACCTATCCGGACGCCTCCCGCTGCTGGCAGATCGTGGACAAGCACCGCGTCAACATTTTCTACACGGCGCCTACGGCTATCCGTCAGCTCATGGGCCAGGGGGACGGGCACGTGGCCGGCACGTCCCGCGAAAGCCTTCGGGTGCTCGGTACCGTGGGCGAACCCATCAACCCGGAAGCCTGGGAGTGGTACCACGGCGTGGTTGGCGAGCGCCGCTGCCCCGTGGTGGACACCTGGTGGCAGACCGAAACCGGCGCCATCATGATCACGCCGTTGCCGGGCGCCATCGACTTGAAACCCGGGTCCGCGACGCGTCCGTTCTTCGGCGTCCAGCCCGCCCTGGTGGATGTCGACGGCAACGTCATCGAGGAAGCCGAGGCCTCGGGCAATCTGGTGATCACCGCGCCCTGGCCGGGCCAGATTCGTACCATCTACGGCGACCATCAGCGGGTGATCGACACCTACTACGCCGCCTACCCGGGTTTCTACTTCACCGGCGACGGCGCCCGGCGGGACGCCGACGGCTACTACTGGATCACCGGTCGGGTGGATGACGTGATGAACATCTCCGGCCACCGACTGGGCACCGCCGAGGTGGAAAGCGCCTTGGTCCTGCATCCGGCCGTGGCGGAAGCCGCCGTGGTGGGCTTTCCCCACGAGATCAAGGGCGAGGGCATCTACGCCTACGTCACCCTGATGGCAGGCGTCGACGGGAACGACGAACTCGTCGCCGAACTCGTTCGGCAGGTGCGCACGGAAATCGGCGCCATCGCCAGACCGGACGTGATCCAGCTAGCGCCCGGACTGCCCAAGACCCGGTCCGGCAAGATCATGCGCCGGATCCTGCGCAAGATCGCTGCCGGTGAGGTGGACGACCTCGGCGACACCTCGACCTTGGCGGACCCGGCGGTGGTGGACGACCTGGTGGCCAATCGGGAATAGCCATTCGGGAGCGGCAACGGGCACCGCTCCCGAGGCATCGAATTGCTGTACACCCGTGTCGGGACGATATCCGGCCCGGCCCGATCAGGCCGGCGCCGGGTTCACCTTCCCACCCAACGCTTCGCTCGCCTCTTGGTCACTCCGCGGTCGCGTAGTTCTGCACTTCCTTCATGGACAGCTTGATGCGGCCGCGCTGATCGGTGTCCAAACAGACCACCTCCACCTCCTGGCCTTCCTTGAGGTAGTCGGTGACCTTCTCGACCCGTTCTTCCGCGATCTGCGAAATGTGCAGCAAGCCGTCCTTGCCAGGAAGGATGTTGATGAACGCGCCGAAGTCGACGATGCTCACGACCCGACCGTGGTAGATGCGGCCGATTTCCGCTTCGGCGGTGATTTCCTGAATGCGGGCGACCGCTGCGTCCTTCGCCGTGGCGTCCTCGGCGTAGATGCGCACGCTGCCGTCGTCCTGGACATCCACCTCGGCACCGGTTTCCTCGACGATCGAACGGATGGTTGCCCCGCCCTTGCCGATGATGTCCCGGATCTTGTCGGTATCGACCTTCAGGACGACCATGGTCGGCGCGTTCTCGGAAACGGTGTCCCGGGATTTCGCGAGTACGGCGTTCATCTCACCCAGGATGTGCAGGCGAGCGTCCAGGGCTTGGCCCAAGGCGGTCTCCATGATCTCCTCGGTGATGCCGTCGATCTTGATATCCATCTGCAGCGCGGTCACGCCTTGGGCCGTGCCGGCGACCTTGAAATCCATGTCGCCCAAGTGGTCCTCGTCACCGAGGATGTCGGTGAGCACGGCGAAGCGGTCGCCCTCCTTGACCAGGCCCATGGCCACGCCAGCCACCGGAGCCTTCATCGGCACGCCGGCGTCCATCAGGGCGAGCGAGCTGCCGCATACGCTGGCCATGGAGCTCGAACCATTGCTCTCGGTAATCTCCGAGACGACGCGCACGGTGTAGGGGAAGTCTTCTTCGGTCGGCAGACAAACCGAGATGCCTCGCCGGGCGAGGTTCCCATGGCCGATCTCCCGTCGCTTCGGGTTGCCGAGGAACCCTTCCTCGCCGACGCTGTACGGCGGGAAGTTGTAGTGCAGCATGAAGTTGTCCTTGAAGGTCCCTTCAAGGGCTTCGACCAGCTTGGCATCGCGCAACGTGCCCAAGGTCGCCACCACGATGGCTTGGGTCTCGCCGCGTTGGAACAGGGCGGATCCGTGGGTCTTCGGGAAAATGCCCACCTCCACGCTGATCGGCCGTACCGTCTTGGCGTCGCGACCGTCGATCCGGGGCGCCCCGTCGAGCACGCTCTGGCGCACGATGCTCTTCTCGAGCTTATAGAACGCGTCCACGACGTCTTCGTCGGCGAACGCGCCTTGTTCGCCGCCTAACTGGCCAACCACGGCATCGCGCGCGGCGCGCACCTTGGCTTGGCGTTCCTGCTTGTCGGTGGTGCGGTAGGCTTCCACAAGATCCTGGCGCACTGCGTCGTCTACCTTTTGCGGCAACGATTCGTCAGCGGTCGGCGACTCGAATTCCCACTTGGGCTTGCCGGCTTCGGCGGCGAGTTCCTTGATCGCCGCGATGGCCACCTGCATCTCCTGTTGAGCGTAAAGAACACCGCCGAGCATCTGGTCCTCGGAAAGCTCCTTGGCCTCGGATTCCACCATCAACACCGCTGACTCGGTTCCTGCGACCACCATCTTGAGCGACGACGAGGCCAATTCCTCGTAGCCGGGATTCAAAACATAGCGGCCGTCGGCGTAGCCGACTCGTGCGGCGCCGATCGGTCCCCCGAACGGAATGCCGGACAGCGCCAGAGCCGCTGACGAACCGATCAGGGAGATGACGTCCGGATCCATGTCCCGATCCACCGACATGACCGTTGCGATGATCTGAACTGCGTTCATGAAGCCATCCGGAAACAGTGGCCGGATGGGCCTGTCGATGAGTCTCGAGGTGAGCGTCTCCTTGTCCGACGGGCGACCTTCCCGGCGTAGAAACCCACCCGGAATCTTGCCGGTCGCGTAGGACTTCTCCTGGTAGTTGACCGTCAATGGGAGAAAGCCCTGGTTCGCGTTGGGGACCGGGTTGGCGACCACCGTGCACAAGACCACGGTATCGCCCATGGTGGCCATGACGCTGCCGGTCGCCTGCTTGGCGAATTTGTTGGTTTCCAGCACCACGCGATGGGCGCCGAACTGGAATTCTTTCCTTACTGGATTCAATTGATTTCTCCTTGGTTTCCGCTTGCGCTTCTACTTTTCCTAACTTCCAACTTCTAACGTCTTAAGCCCAAACGGGCGATCAGCGACGCGTAGCGCGGCTGATCCTTGCTTTTCAGATAGTCCAAAAGCTTTCGTCGTTGGTTGATCATGCGAATGAGGCCGCGGCGCGAATGATGGTCCTTGCCGTGCGCCCTAAAATGCTCTTGGAGCGAGTTGATGTTGTAGGTCAACAACGCAACCTGAACCTCTGGAGAGCCGGTGTCGTTGTCGTCCAGGCGATAGTCTTCGACTACCTTCTTCTTCGTTTCGGCGTTCAATGCCATTTCTTGATCTCCAATATGCCTTGTCTATTTCGCGCTAAAGGGACCGTGCATACGTACAGTTTCCCTCGCACTGCCCAATGACTCATCTGCCCGAGTCATGTTGCACTCGAGCCACATTCTCGCCTCACAATTCCCTTGAATTGTCTTGGGACGGTTCCGTTTGCCGCGACGCCACGCGACATACTAGGACTTCACGATCAGCCGGCGGGGCGCGACCCGGCCGTCGTCGAGGATCTCTCCGACGCCGATGAAACGCCCTTCGCTGTCTGACTGCTCGTACAAGCGGACCCAGCCTTCGGTCGGCGCGTGGGGCACCAGCACGGGCTGGCCGTGCTTGAGATAGAACGCCGGCGCGCCCGATAGTTCCACGGTGGGCCATTGGCCAACGGTGGTGGCCACCGGACGCAGCAGGTCGTCGAGGCGGCCTTCCTCGGCGAGACGCGCCATGTCCTCGAACGTCACCAGATCCTCTTCCCCGTACGGTCCGGCCATCGTTCGGCGGAGTGCGTCGACATGCGCGCCGCAGCCTAGCGCTTCGCCAAGGTCGTGGGCGATGGTGCGTAGATAGGTGCCCTTGGTGCAATGGACCGCCAAGGTGAGCCGATCGTCCTCGAAGTCGACGATCTCGTTGGCGTGGACGGTGATCGGTCGCGCTTCGCGCTCGATCTCGATGCCCTGCCGTGCGAGCTTGTAGAGCGGCTGACCGTGGTGCTTGACGGCGGAGAACATCGACGGAATCTGCTCGATTTCGCCGCGGAAGGCATCCAACGCAGCGTCGATATCGGCTCGCGTGATGCCGCTGATCTCGCGCCGCTCGATCACTTGGCCATCCGCGTCCCCGCTGTCCGTGGACACGCCCAAGCGCAGGCGTGCCAGGTAGCGCTTGTCCGAGGTCAGCAGGTACTGCGAGAACTTGGTGGCATCGCCGAGGCACAACGGCAGAACGCCGGTGGCAAGGGGGTCGAGGCTGCCGGTGTGTCCCACCTTGCGCGCCCCGAATCGCCGTTTGACCCGTTGCACGGCCTCGTTGGAACTCAGCCCCTGCGGTTTGTCCAGCACGATGACACCGTTGACGTCGCGCCCACGCCTTCTATTCGCCACGGTCGACGCTCCTCGCGAGGTCCGCGTCAATGGCTCGGTCGATGAGCGCTTCGAGGCGCGCGCCCTCCACCACCGAGTCGTCGTAGTGGAAACGCAAACGGGGCGTGGTGCGCCAACGCTGACGCTTGGCGATCGCGCTGCGCAGGAACCCGGCCGCACCGTCGAGCACGGCAAGGAGTTCTCCACGCTCCGCGTCGTTCGAGGCGGCCAGGGAAGACACGTAGATGTCGGCAAACGCCAAGTCGCGGCTCACACGGGCGTCCGTAACGGACAACATCGACACCCGCGGGTCGCGCATTTCACGAAGTATCACGGCGGAGAGTTCGGACCGGATGAAGTCCGCGACCCGTTGCGCTCGAGCGGGCGTCATGGCGCGGATTCCGTGCGCCGCGCAACCGGTTGGTGAAGCGAAGCACCTTCGCCATCCGCGTTGCCGATTCGAAAGAAATGAGGTCGCATGGCAGGGGTCACCCCCTAGCGCCGCCCCCGCTTAGGGCTTTTTCCGGCGACGCGGCGCCCGCTCCGTGAAGACCCAGGCTCGCATCGGCGCCGATGGAATCCCCTCGCCGCGATTGGCCGTCCCTCGTGCCCCCGCCGAGCGCCCTCGCCACTTCTCGCGACTCGAACACCTCGATCAGGTCGCCGGCGCGCACGTCGTTGTAGTTGCGGACGCCGATGCCGCATTCCAGACCGTTGCGGACCTCGGCGACATCGTCCTTGATCCGGCGCAAGGACTCCAACTCGCCTTCGAAGATGACGATGTTGTCGCGGAGCACGCGGATTTTCTTGTTCCGTACGACCAAGCCGTCCACCACCATGCAGCCGGCGATCTGGCCGAAACGCGGCGAGTGGAACACCTCGCGAACCTCGGCCACGCCGAGGATATCCTCCCGGATCTCTGGACTCAGCATGCCTTCCAGGACTGCCTTGATGTCGTCCAAGAGCTCGTAGATGACCCCGTAGTACCGCAGATCGATGGACTCGCGCTCGATGATGGTCTTGGCGGCGCGGTCGGCGCGGGTGTTGAATCCGAAAACCGCCGCTCCGTAGGTCATCGCCATGGTGGCGTCGGACTCGGTGATCCCGCCCACGCCGGAGGCCAGGACGTTCACGGAAACCTCGTCGTCGCCGATATCCGCGCAGGCCCGCGTAATGGCTTCGAGCGAGCCGCGCACATCCGCCTTGATGATGAGCTTGAGTACGCGCTTTTCGCCTTGGCCCAAGCTCGCAAACATGTTCTCGAGCGACGCCGCCTTCTGGCTGGCGTGCCGTTGCGCCTGGCTGCGTCCCGCGCGGAAGTCGGCCACTTCGCGCGCCTGGCGCTCGTCGGCGACAGCGGAGAACTCGTCGCCCGCTTCCGGCGTGCCGTTCAGGCCAAGCATCTCCACCGGTGCCGACGGCGGCGCTTCTTCGACGTTTTCGCCCCGTTCGTTGGCCAGCGCCCGTACCCGTCCATGGCACTCGCCGGCAATGATCACGTCGCCTCGGCGCAGGGTGCCGTTCTGTACGAGTAGCGTGGCCACGGGCCCGCGGCCGCGGTCCAAGCGCGATTCGATGACCACGCCCTTGCCCGGTGCCGCCGGAACCGCCCCAAGCTCCAGAAGCTCCGATTGCAGAATCACGGCCTCCAACAGGTCGTCGATCCCTTCTCCAGTTTCCGCCGAGACATTCACGAACTGGGTGTTGCCGCCCCACTCCTCGGGGATCACGCCAAGCCCGCCGAGTTCGTTTCTGACGCGTTCCGGGTCGGCGCCTTCCAGGTCGATCTTGTTGACGGCGACAACCATGGGGACGTCGGCCGCCCGGGCGTGATTGACGGCTTCCTCGGTCTGCGGCATCACGCCGTCGTCGGCCGCGACCACCAGGATGACGACATCCGTGGACCGGGCGCCGCGGGCGCGCATGGCGGTGAACGCGGCATGGCCAGGGGTGTCGATGAACGTGATGTTGCCGTGGTCGGTGTGCACGTGGTACGCGCCGATGTGCTGGGTGATGCCGCCGGCCTCTCCGGCGACGACACGGGTATCCCGGATATGGTCGAGCAATGAGGTCTTGCCGTGGTCCACATGTCCCATGACGGTGACCACGGGTGGGCGTGGACAGCTTTCGCCCTCCACCTGCAGCGATTTCCTGAGATCCTGTTCAAGCTCGTCTTCCGCAACCACCTTGGCCTGGTGACCGAGTTCCTCCACCAGCAGGATCGCGGTGTCCTGATCGAGCGCTTGGTTGACCGTCGCCATGACGCCCATGCCCATTAGCGCCTTGATCACCTCGCTGGCCTTGACGCTCATGCGTTGCGCCAGCTCGCCGACGGTCACCATCCCGGAGATCTCCACTTCGCGAACGATGGATTCCTGCGGTTTCTCGAACTCTCCGCCCTGCTTGGCGACCGACAGGTGTCGTCGCTTCGAACGTCGCGACTCCTGCTTCAGCGAAAGTTCGCGGCGGCGTGTTCTGCCGGCGCCGAAGTCGTCCTCCCGGGTCGGTCGGTCGCGATGCTTTGCTCCCGCTCTGCCCGGTGCGCGACGATTGCCGCTCTCTGCAGCGCGGGCCTCGGCCTGGGCCTTTGCCGCTGCTTCGGCCGCCGCTTGGGCGATTGTTTCCGGCGACGCTTCCACCCGCTCGGTTGTGGACTCGCGGACGGCGGCTTTGGCCTTGGTGGCCTCTTCGGCCGCTGCCTCGGTACGGCGACGATCTTCGTCTTCCTCCTTGCGCTTCGCCTCCTGGCGACGGGTTTCCTCTTCGGCGGCCTTGCGCTGCACGTCCTCGGCTCGTATACGCTCGGCTTCCAACTGCGCCTGCGGTTGCGCCGGCGCGGCAGGCGGCGGCGCGGCGGCTGCTTCGGTCGCTTCAGGAGCAGGCGGGCGCGTGACGTAGACCTTCCTGCGCCGGGTTTCCACCTTGACAGCGGCACCCCGGCCACCCTTGCCCGTGCGCAACGTGCTGACATTGCGGCGACGAACGGTGATTTTCTTCTGCTCGGTGCCGCCCCGCTCGCTGTGCTGCCGACGCTGGACGAAACTCAAGAACTGCGTCTTTTGCTCGTCCGAGACCACATCGTCATTGCGCTCGTGGGGAAGCCCCGCCTGCTGCATCAACTTCAGCAGGTGGTCCGCTGGCAGGTTCACCTTCTCCGCAAGTTGCACTACCGTCACGTCAACCATAGGAGTCTCCTGCGGTTGGCGGATCGACAGGGGCTTCGCCCGCGGCCACCTCGCCGACGGGGGTTTCTTCTTCGAACCACGGCGCGCGCGCCGTCATGATGAGTTCCGCAGCCCGCTCTTCGCCAACTTTGGCGTTGATGTCCAGAAGGTCCGCGATCGAGAGTTCCGCCAAGTCTTCCATGGTGATCACGCCTGCAGCGGCCAGTTCGAAGGCGAGTGCGCGTTCCATACCGTCCATTCCCAGGAGATCCTGGGCAGGCGTACCGGGGGTTCCACCGGCGATTTCCCGCGTAAGCAACGCGTCCCTGGCGCGATTGCGCAGTTCATCCACGATTTCCGGATCAAAACCCTCGATGCTGGTCAACTCCTCGACCGGCACGTAGGCGACTTCCTCGACATCCGTGAAGCCCTCTTCCACGAGAATCGTTGCCACGTCCTCGTCGACGGACAAGAGGTTCATGAAATCGTTGACGTAGCCGAGGGATTCCGCCTCCTGCTTGCGGGCAGCTTCCTCCTCGTCCATGACCTGCAGGTTCCATCCGGTCAGTTCGGTTGCCAGCCGCACGTTCTGGCCGCCGCGGCCGATGGCTTGGGCCAGGTTGTCCTCTTCGACGGCGATGTCCATGGTGTGGGTGTCTTCGTCCTTGAAAATGGACTTCACATCCGCCGGCGACATGGCGTTGATGGCGAGCTGCGCCGGATCCTCGTCCCACAGCACGACGTCGATCTTTTCTCCGGCCAGTTCTCCGGACACCGCCTGTACGCGCGATCCGCGCATGCCGACACACGCTCCCACGGCATCGATCCGGCCATCGTTGGTCTTGACCGCGATCTTGGCGCGCGATCCGGGATCCCGCGCGGCGCCGCGGATCTCGATGACATCCTCGGCAATCTCCGGCACTTCGATCTTGAAGAGTTCGATCAATACCTGGGAAGTCGTTCGGGTCAGGATGAGCTGAGGTCCCCGCTGCTCGGGATTGACCTCGACCAGCAGAGCGCGAACCCGGTCGCCGATTCGGAAGGAGTCCCTGGGAATCAGATTCTCCCGGGTCAGGATGGCCTCGGCGTTGTTGCCGAGATCCACGATGACGCTGTCGCGCGAGGTCTTCTTGACGGTGCCGCTGACGAGTTCCCCGACCCTGGGCGAATACATGTCGATCACCCGGGCGCGTTCCGCGTCGCGCACCTTCTGCACGATGACCTGCTTGGCGGTCTGGGCCGCGATGCGGCCGAACTCCACGGAATCCACCGGCACCTGGTAGAAGTCGCCGATCTCCAGGGACGGGTCCTTCTCCTTGGCTTCCTCCAACGTCAGCTCCGCATCGGGGTTCGGCTCTTCGTCTTCTTCGAACTCCCTGTCCGGATCGACGACGGCCCATCGGCGAAAGGTCTCGTAGCCGCCGGATTCGCGGTCGATGCTAACGGCGAACTCCGCATCTTCGCGGTACTTCTTCTTGGTCGCCATGGCCAGCGCCTGTTCGATGGCCTCGAACAGCACGTCCTTCGAGACGCCCCGCTCGTGGGAGACGGACTCCACGACCATCAGCACGTCCTTGTTCATCTCTGCCATCGCGATTCCCTCAAGGCTCCACTATGCACCTGCGCACCTGCGCCCCTGCGCACCTACGCACCGACCGAAACGAGCCGCGTGCGCTGGATCTGTTCGAAGGGCAGAACGACTTCATGGTCTTCGACCTCGACCACCACGTCGTCTCCCTTGATGGCTGCCAAACGGCCCGCGACGCGGCGACGACCGTCGAACGGAAAGGCCAGGCGGACATCGACCTGTTCGCCCACGCTGGCGAGATACTGCTCGCGACGGAATAGCGGTCGATCGAGGCCCGGCGAGGAAACCTCCAGGCGGTACGAATGAATGATCGGGTCCTCGACGTCCAAGAGCGCGCCGACTTGCCGGCTGACGCGTTCGCAGTCATCGATCGTGACGCCGCCGTCGCGTTCGATGAAGAGCTTGAGCATCGATTGGCGACCTCGAGGACGGTATTCGATCCCCCAGATCTCGCAGCCAAGCGCAGCCACCGTTGGCGTCAACAACGCTTCGAGCTCCTGTTCCTTACGCGTCACGGCTTCGATCACTTCCTATCGCCGACAAAAAATGGGCAACAATGCCCATCCCAACATCGGACACGCCCGCCTCTGACGCGGCGCGCGCTTACCTATGAGCCCGGCCAACTACGCCCGGCCAATGTTCAAGCGCCGCAATCAAGCGGCGCTTGTCCCTTATGGTAGCGGGGGCAGGATTTGAACCCACGACCTTCGGGTTATGAGCCCGACGAGCTACCAGACTGCTCCACCCCGCATCAGGTCGGCGAATTATAGGGGCGCGCTCCTGCTTCGGCAAGTGCGCGCGCGGGCCCAAGCGCCGCGTCGACGCCGGGCGGCAAACCTGCCAAGACCGCATTTTCGGCTTGCAGCCCTAAGGGCCGGTTTCACCCCCCCCCCACCTTCCATTCGATCCGCCGTTGGACGAAGGTACCGTAGAGGTTTCTTGTGTACATCCTATTGTATCGGTATATTGTTCGCATACTGCCATAGGGGTATCGCTGGCCAATGGCGCTGATGGCACACTCGTAGACCTTGTCCGTCGGAAAGAAGGCGCGGCGGAACATGCGTTGCCAGTGACGTTCGATCGCGAACGGATCTTCGCCGATCAGCACATCGCCCAAGTGTTTCGCCGCTTGGTCCACGGCACCGCCCAGTGGCCGATGTCAACCTCGCCCGGCCGGAAACGCCGGCGTCCGTTTCCACCTTGACGATGAAATACTTCCGCGCGCCATCGTGACAGCGGAATGTCTTGATCTCGGGTACTTCATGGTTGCACCCCGCAGCCCAGCAAGCGAAGCATGACGCGACGCGCATGGACGTTGCCGAACTGAGATGCTCGTTCGAGCGGACGACTTCGTTGCGGCTTGCGGTTAAGGATCCCCGACGGCGCGAATTGGCGAGCAAGGATAGCGATAGGCCACGTCTTCATCCCTCGGATAGGCGTAGACCCGGAAGTACCGCGCCGACGAGTCGGGCATCGCGTAGGTGTACGAGTTGCCGTCCAGGTAGACCTCCTCTTCCACCTCCTCCCCGTCGGCGGCGCCCGCGCGGACCTCCAACCGGTACTTGTGGCATTACTCCGCCGCCGCCGAATCCCAGTCGAGGTCCCAGTCGTCGCCGTCCTGGACGACGCGGAGACCGCCAGAGTCGGGACAGACCGTCTTTGTCGTCCAGGCGAGGCCATAGGACAACTGGGCGGGGTTGTCGCCGTCCGAAGTCAACTGCACTTCCATTTCGTAGCTTCCCGGCTGCAGCTTGATCTCCACCAGTTCGACGTTCGAGGTTCCGTCGCCCGTGCGGGTGAAGATCCGAGGGAGAAGCGCCGGCGCACGGTTCCGACCGTCGCCGAGACCATGGAAGCCGTCATCGCGAGAGACGCTCCGATCTGGCGGGACGCGTCCCGTACCACGCGGGCATGGCGCAACGGATTGAACAAGCACCCCGCGCAAATCATGAGTCGCCGCGTCGACGCGGTGAGAAGCGCCGACTGCATCGCCGTACTGCGCGAACTCTGGCACGCGAAGCGCGAGACCGCTCTCAAGCTCAAGCATCGACTGTCGGCCATATTCAAGCTCGCATTGCAGAGGGACACCGCGCAGACCATCCCCTCGATGCCGCCAGCGCCGCCCTCCCCAATCGCAGGGGAGACGCGCAGCGAGCCCGACGTCAAGTCGCGCTCCCATACCAGCACGTAGCCCAGGCGCTCGCCATCGTCGACCACACCGACGCCTGGACCGGTACCACGCTGGTGTTCCGCTTCCTCGTCCTGACGGCCGCGCGCAGCGGCGAGGTGCGCGGCGCCGCCTGGGCGGAAGTCGATATCGACGAGCGCCTTTGGATCATTCCGGGCACTCGCATGAAGGCGGGGTTCGAGCACCGCGTACCGCTGAGTTCGGCGGCAACGGCTGCACTCACCGAGGCGCGAGAGATCGTCGACGGCAGCAGCCTGCTGTTTCCCAGCGTCCAGGGAAAGCCGATGAGCGATGCCACCCTCAGCAAGCTGTTCCGCGAGAACAATGTCGGAGCGGTCCCGCACGGTTTTCGCTCCTCGTTCCGCGACTGGGCCGCAGAAAATACCTCCTTCCATCGCGAAGTCCTGGAGGCCGCCCTCGCGCACCAGGTCGCGAACAAGGTCGAAGCGGCCTACTTCCGAACGGACTTGCTTGAGAAGCGGCGGGCACTGATGCAACAGTGGGGCTCACTACCGGGCGTTTCTTTCTGGAGACGCAGTTTCCCGCCCTGATGAAGCTCGCGACTGCGATCGCGCACTTCGACAGCGTGTTCGCCGAGGTCGCGGCCGCTACGGAGATCGCCAAGGATGTCCGGGTGTGGAACCCGAATCTCAGGTACTACCGCGTCCATTTCGGCGCGATACGCGCGATCCTGTATGCCGTTCAGGCGTCGCGGAAGCTCGACCTGCGGAGGCCTATCGATGCACCTCAACGGTTCGATCTGACGGACCCGGGGCCGCTGCCGACCCGAAAGGCGACCGTCGGCACCGACGCTCCTCCCACGACGGAAACTCGCTGACCGTGCCCGTCGTCAGCGAGACCACCATCCGCCTGTATCCACCGGACATCGAACTGATCGACGCCTGGGCAGCCGCCAGCCCCGATCCGGACACAGGCGAAACACCTTCCCGTCCGACCGCCATCCGGCGGATGATCCGGGCCGGGAACACCCCCGTCGAGCAGCGGGTACTGGACGAACAGGACGCCCCCGCCTCGCGCCGGGATCTCCGCGAGGCGATGGCCGGTATTCTCCGACGCCTCGACTGACCAGTCACCGCCTTCAACGAAATCGCCGCTGTGGTAGGGTTGACGCACCGTCTCCGAGGGCAGCCATCACATGGCCATCGACCATTCCACCTGCCGAACCGCCCACTGCAGCGCCCATCGCGCGCCTTGCCCTTGCTGACCGCCGACTTCCTCTGTCTCGCGTCATGCGTCCATGTCCGCACCATACGCCTCACGCGGCGCACCACGCGTCCGCGCCCGTGTCACCGTCAGCCTTCCTGCCGCCCGCAACGCTCCGCTGATCGCGTCTCGTGCTGAGGCAACCCAACCCCGACCCCGCCGCACTCCATCGCGGACGGTCCACCACCAGCACTGGGCTGCTCCTCATCGCACGCGGCTCCCACTGTGAGGACGCCGCCAACGCCGCGCACGGTTGAGCCCGTGCCCTGCCAACCGAAGCCCGAACCCGGAGGATCGAAGAAGACTCCCCAGGCTCCACCCCGTCCCAAGGCGCCGCCCGGGTTTCCGGGAGAACGACCATGCCCGCGAGCGACGTCGGCGTTACGCTCACCGTCAGCCAAAAGGCCCTCGAGGAACTGGAACGTATCCACGACGAGACCATCAAGGCCGCCCAAGAGGCCCAGAAGTTCTCCTTGCGATAATACCGTCAAGCGCCGCCTCCGCCCCCGCACTCCTTCGAATTCTCCACGCCACAGATGCGCATCACGTACACCGTCACGTCGCTCGACACCGCTGACGCCTGGGACGACCTCGCCCCCGCTCTGGGCGACGGCCATCCCTTCGCCGTGCAGAGCACGATCCGCCACCTCCGCATCCTCGGCGCGAAATCCTACGTGCTCGAAAAACCCTACATCGACCGCGACTACTCGGCCGACTACCTGCATTTCTACGCCCGAACGTTCCGAGCGCATGCGCGTCACTGCAAGCGCGCACACTTCTTTTGCGAGGATCTCTCGCCACTGCTCCGCCAGTCCCGGTCGACTGAGCAGCTGCGTCAGCTCCGCGAGTTCGCCCGCACCAGCTACTGCGGTTTCTGCGTCATTCGTCCCTTGTCGACGGCTCCGATCGGCCGGACCGTGCTCCGCGCCGAGGTCCGCAGTCGCCAGGGAATGGAGGCCACCGTCACCTGCCGCGCCCCGTTCCACGCCAACCTGCTCGGCGTGGACCTTGAAGTCACCGGCGCCGCGTATCTCCAACAGGACGCCCGCGTCGGCGCATGCGCCCAGGTCGCCATCTGGGCCGGCATGCGCCACATGCACGCGCGCTACCGGTACAACTGGGTGTCCGTGGCGGACATCACCCGGCTCGCCACCCCGACGGCGCCCGACGAAGCGACCTCGCTGCCTGCGGGCTCGGACTTCCTTGCCACCGAGCGAATGCTCCGAGCGATCAGCGACGCGGGATACCAGCCCCTCTGTTTCCGCCGCCCCGATATCCCCTTCCGCCGCTCCGAGATCGCCGCCGCCATCCTGCCGTACGTCGAGTCAGGCATTCCCGTCATCCTCGGCCTGGACATCGGCGCCGGCGTCGGCCACGCGGTCACCGTCGTCGGTCGCGTCTTCGCCACGCAGGCCCAACCTACCAACACCGCGATCGACTACGTCCCCGCCCTCATCGTCCACGACGACCAGGGCGGCCCCTATATGTCGCTCCCCGTCGCGGATGCGCTCACCACGCCGCACTCCTTCGGCGAGGACACGATCAAGCGCGCAACTTCCTCCGGCACCGTCGAGCTGAGCGCGTCCCACGCCAACTTCGCCGTCGCCCTCATGTCACCCAGGGTCTTCTCCACCGCCGTAGCCGCCGAGGTGACCGCCCGCGACCGCCTCGACGACACGTTGGCTCGAATGCCGCACATCCGCCGCTTGCTTCGTCAACGCCAACTCCCCGTGAACGACAGACTCCTCGACGAACTCCTGGCCGCGCAGGACGCCGAGCACATTGTGCTGCGCACGTATTTGACCTCCGCCGCAGGCTACCGCCGCCACATCGCGGACGGCACCGCCAGCGACGAGCTCAAGGACGCCCTCCTCGAACTCCACCTGCCCCACTTCACCTGGATCACCGAGATCCTGACCATCGACTCCTACAACAACCACTCAGCCGGCATGCGCCGCATGTATGGACACACCATCATCGACGCGACCTCGACCGGCAGGGACGGTGACGGCCTGCTGATGCTCCACCTTCCCGGCCTTGTGTTCACGAAGGGCGTCAACGCGCCGCCGGACGCCCAAGAGAGTGAAATTGGATGGATGATCGCACGAGCCGTTTCGATGTCGCCGCCCTGCACGCCGCGCTGGACGCCCAGCGACGCTCCAGGCGGCTCACCTGGAAGGACGTTGCCACCGAATCGGGCGTCAGCGCCTCCACGCTGACCCGCCTCTCGCAGGGCCGTCAGCCCGATGTCAACAGCCTTGCCTCGCTCACCGCCTGGCTCGGCATGTCCGCCGACCACTTCATGCGCAGCGACCCGGTCGCGCGATTCGGCGCACCGAGCCCCCTGGCCCAGATCTCGTCCATCATCCACGGCGATCCCCACCTCAATCCCGAGGGGGTCGCAGCGCTGGAGGAGATGATCAAGGCGTCCTATGCCCGCCTCCGGACGGACCGGGACGACAAGCGAGATTAGCCGTCATCGCGCGCGTGCGCCCAGCCTCCCGTGACGTCGCGCTCGTGCCGGCTTGCCAATAGGTCGAGGAGCGCAAGACCATGCCCAAGTGTCGTCTCTGCGGGAAACATGCCCCTTCGCTTCGCAATTCGCACATCGTGCCCGAGTTTCTATACAGAGACCTCTATAACGACAAGGGGCACATGATGGCCATTCGCCCACCAGAGCCGCGTCACCGTCCTTGGGCGAGCACTGCAAAAAGGCGTCCGCGAAAGACTGTTCCGAGAATCGTGTGAGCAGCACTTCAACGAGCACTTCGAAAAGCCCTTTCTCCGTCAGTGGGCGAAGACCCCGCTCCCCGACCCATGGCACGACGACCGCGAAGTCCGTATCCAGGTCGACGACTACGCCTCCTTCAAGCTGTTCCACCTCAGCGTGCTCTTTCGCGCCGGCGTAAGCTCCTTACCCCACTATCAGGAGGTCGCTCTTGGTCCTCATGAACCTGTGTTGCGCCAACTGCTCATCGACCGAGACCCCGGCGGCGAGCTCGACTATCCCGTGTGCGGACAAGCGGTAGTCCATCACCGAACACGCCGCCTTGTTCAAGCCATCACGCGCCCCGAGTTGCGAAAAGCCGCCGCCCACCGCTACTACGCGATGGCCTACGGGGCCGTCGAGTGGTGGGTTCAAGTCTCATCTCACAGACACAGGCGGTTCGAGCGACTCTTTCTCCGCCCGGATGGGACGATCCCATTGAGCCCCGTCCCGTGGAACGAAATCCCGGCGTTTCAACTTGCCGCAAAGGCTCTGCGAACGCCGCGTTCGTAGTTCGTAGCAACCATCACCATCGCCACGCAGAATCCGTCCCACCTGGCTCACTTGCCCAGCAAGCACGGAATCAAATGTCCTCGCCCAGCTCCCCGATTCAACGAGCGAGCGCCTGCTTGCCCTGCTCCCGAGCCCCCCGCCCGGGTCCACATACCAGTAGAGCTCCAACACGGGCAATGCCCAACTCCCGGCAGAGCTCCGCCGCCGAGGTGTCCCGGGTCGCCATCGCCGCCTGCGCGAGCCGTACCTGCGCCTTGGACAACGCGAACTTCCGGCCACCCTTCCGGCCCCGCGCCCTCGCGGCGTTTAGTCCGCCACCGTGCGCTCGCGGATGAGCTCCCGCTCGAACTCCGCCAGCGCCGCGAAGATTCCGAAGACCAGCCGGCCGCCGGCGCTGGTAGTGTCGATCCGCGCACCTTGGCCGCAGAGAACGCGCAGGCCGACGCCGCGGTCCGACAGGTCCTGCACGGTGCCGACGAGGTGCGCGAGGGTGCATCCGATAGACCACCGCACGGCGCGGAGCCCCACTTGCAGCGACACTTCCCCGCAGGCCGAGATATGCCCGACCAAGGACCGCCTGCTGCGACGCAAGGAAGTGGAATGCCGCTGCGGGCTGACCCGTTCGACCATCTACCGTCTCATGCGCGACGACCGCTTCCCGAGCGCAACGCAATAAATTCCTTAATAATCAACGTGTTTAGTTGACGTCTGAGAAGCCATAGGCTCCTCTAGGATGAGGGAATGGTGCCGAAGAGAGGACTCGAACCTCCACGGACATACGTCCACTACCCCCTCAAGGTAGCGTGTCTACCAATTCCACCACTTCGGCATGTTCCCCGTTGGCTTCGGGGTCGACTCGGACATCGGATCATACATCGGGAAGATCGGATTCCGGCTCGGTTTCGGGCACTTGTGATTCCAGCCCTCCGTCCTCGGAATCCACCTGCTCGAAGCCGGGCACCGAGTCGCCGCTCAGTTTGCCGGCTTGTTCCTTGGCCGCGTACGCCAGTCCGAACGAGATCACGAAGAACCCGATCGACAGCGCCACCGTCATCCTGGTGAGGAAGGACGCGGAGCCGGCGCTGCCGAATACCGTGTTCGCGCCGCCGGAACCGAAGGCGGCGCCAACGTCGGCGCCCTTGCCCTGTTGCAGGAGCACGATCCCACCCAAGGCCACTGCATCGACCAGCAGCAGAATCAACAATACGGTCTGCAGGGTATCCATCGGTTAACCAGACTCCTCAGCCGAGCGGCGCTGCAGCGGCGCCCAAACGTGCGGGGGCGCACAAGCGCGCGGCGGCGCAGCATATCCCGGCGAACTCCACGGCGTCCAGCGACGCGCCGCCGATCAAGCCGCCGTCGATATCCGGTTCGATGAATAGGTCCTCGGCGTTGTTCGCATTCACGCTGCCGCCGTAGAGGATGCGGGTGGCCCGCGCCAGGGAGGCGCTCGACGCCGCCAAATGCGCGCGGATGGCCGCATGCATCGCCTGCGCCTGGGCTGGCGAGGCCGTCTCGCCGGTACCGATCGCCCACACCGGCTCGTAGGCGATCACGGCGTTCTCCCAGGCGGACGGTCCGCAGCGGGCGCCGACCGCGTCAAGCTGGGCAACCACGACCGCATCCGCATCGCCGCGTCGGCGTTCGTCCAAGGTTTCGCCGACGCACAGGATCGGGGTCAACCCGGCCCGCACCGCCGCTTGGAACTTCGTCGCGACGACCGCGTCGGTCTCGCCGAAGAGCCGGCGACGTTCCGAGTGCCCGACGATGGCGAACTCAGCACCCAAGTCCCGGGCCATCTCCGCCGCGTGTTCGCCGGTGCAGGCACCCGCTGGCTCCACCGCCGTGCTCTGTACGCCAAGCCGAACACCGTGCTCGGAAAACGCCGCGACGAACCGGTCGAGATACGCCCACGGCGGACAGATGACGGCATCCACCGTCGGGGGCACACCCTGCCATCGCGCGACATAGGCGGCGACGACCGCGGCGGTGCCGTGCATTTTCCAGTTCGCAGCAACGAGTGCGCGACGCGCAGGAGACACCTTTGGGTCAGCCGCCGTTGACCTGCCGCACGACCGCGGCGAGAGAGGCCGCCTGCTCGCGCACCTCGTCCGCGTGTTCGCCTTCAACCATGACCCGTACCACCGGCTCCGTGCCACTCGGCCGGACAACCACGCGGCCGCGCCCGTTCATGCTGGCTTCGATGCCGCGAACCGCATCGCCAAGTACGGGGTTGTCGGCAATGCCGGCCGGGTTGTGCATGCGTACATTCACCATGGTTTGGGGCAGCTTGCGCATCCCGTTACGCAGTTCGGCCAACGATCTGGCGCTCTCCACCATGGCGACCAGCACCTGCAGGGCGGAGACGATGCCGTCGCCGGTCGTGGTCAGTGCCAGACAGATCAAGTGGCCCGACGACTCGCCGCCAAGCTGCCAGCCTCTCGCGCGCATGCGTTCGAGCACGTAGCGGTCGCCGACGGCGGCGCGCTCGAACGGGATGCCGCAGGTCTCGAGCGCCTGCTCCAAGCCGAGGTTGGACATCACCGTGCCCACCACCCCGCCGGTCAATCTGCCCTTGGGCAGTCCCGTCTTGGCGATGATGTAGAGCATCTCGTCGCCGTCGACCACCTGGCCATCGGCATCCACCATGACCACGCGGTCGCCGTCGCCGTCGAAGGCGATGCCGGCATCCGCACCGATTTCCCGCACCTTCGCCGCGACGGTCTCGGGATGCGTGGAACCGCACTCGTGATTGATGTTGGTCCCATCCGGGTCCGCACCGATGACCGTCACATCCGCGCCGAGTTCGGAGAACACGCCGGGTGCCACGGCATAGGTTGCGCCGTGCGCACAGTCGATGACGAGCTTCAAGCCGCGCAGGTGCAATCCCCGGTCGATGGTGCTCTTGCAGAATTCGATGTAGCGCCCGCGGGCATCGTCCACGCGGTAGGCACGACCGAGCCCTTGGGACCCGACCGAGACCACGCCCTGGCGAAGCTGCTCCTCGATGGCGACCTCCATCTCGTCGGGCAGCTTGTTGCCGTCGGCGTCGAAGAACTTGATGCCGTTGTCGTCGAACGGGTTGTGCGAGGCGCTGATCACGATGCCCGCATCGGCCCGCAGGGTGCGCGTCAGATAGGCGACGGCCGGGGTCGGAATAGGACCGAAGAGGTTGACGTCGACGCCGGCGGACGCCAATCCCGCTTCCAGCGCCGACTCGATCATATAACCCGAAATGCGGGTGTCCTTGCCGATCACGACCATCGGCGAGCCGCTCGACGTGAGCACCTTGCCCACCGCCCAGCCGAGATGGACGCAGAAGTCCGGAGTGATTGGCTTCTCGCCTACGCGGCCACGGATGCCATCCGTTCCGAAGTAGTCCCTGTCCATATCACTTCCACTCCTCTCGCGCGGCGGCCTTAGCTCGCGACGCGAGTCGCGCGACGACTTCGAATCGTCGTCAGTGTTCTTCGGCGGGCCGGCCGATGGGGCCCGGCTTGGAACGTCCCTGCGGCTCGGCGTCGGCGCCGGAATCGCGAACGTCGTCCTGGCGCGCGTCCGCTTTCGGCTTGGGCGTTTCAACCATGCGCGGCGGCTTGCCCGCCATGATGTCGCCGACCTGTGCCGGAGTGAGCGTCTCGAACTCGATCAAGGCCTCGGCCATCTTGTGCAATTCATTCCTGTGCTCTTCGAGAATATTCTTGGCCGTGGCATAGCATTCGTCCACGATGCTACGTATTTCCACGTCGATCTCGCGTGCCGTCCGGCTGGAAACCGGTTTCGGTTGGGAAGCGGCCGACATGCCGAGAAACACCTCGCCGTCGTCCTCGTCGTAGAGCAACGGACCCATGCGTTCGGAAAAACCCCATTTGGTCACCATGCTGCGGGCGAGCTGGCTGGTGCGTTCGATATCGTTGGCGGCGCCCGTGGTGATGCCGTCCGGACCGTTGATCATCTCTTCGGCCACACGGCCTCCGAAGAGCGTGCAGATCTGGCTCATGACTGTCCGCTTGCTCAGGCTGTGGCGGTCTTCTTCCGGCAGGAACATGGTCACGCCGAGCGCCCGACCGCGCGGCACGATGGTGATCTTGTAGAGCTCATCGTAGTCCGGCACGGAGCGTCCGACGATGGCGTGGCCGGCCTCGTGGTAGGCGGTGTTGGACTTCTCCTTCTCGGACATGACCATCGATTTGCGCTCGGCGCCCATCATGATCTTGTCCTTGGCCTTCTCGAAGTCCTCCATCTCGACAGCGTCCTTGCCGGTGCGGGCGGCGAATAGCGCGGCCTCGTTGACCACGTTTTCGAGATCGGCGCCGCAGAACCCCGGCGTGCCCCGGGCGATGATCGACGCATCCACGTTCTCGGATGCGGGCACGTCGCGCATGTGCACCTTCATGATCTGCTCGCGGCCTCGGATATCCGGCAGCGGCACCACGATCTGGCGGTCGAAGCGTCCCGGCCGGAGCAACGCCGGGTCAAGCACATCCGGTCGGTTGGTCGCCGCGACCACGATGATCCCGACATTGGCCTCGAAGCCGTCCATCTCCACCAGGAGTTGGTTCAGCGTCTGTTCCCGTTCGTCGTGGCCTCCGCCAAAACCCGCGCCCCGGTGGCGGCCGACGGCGTCGATCTCGTCGATGAAGATGATGCACGGCGCCTGCTTCTTGGCCTGCTCGAACATGTCGCGCACCCGCGCCGCCCCGACGCCGACGAACATCTCGACGAAATCCGACCCGGAAATGGAGAAGAAAGGCACCTTCGCCTCGCCCGCGATGGCGCGCGCGAGCAGGGTCTTGCCCGTGCCCGGCGCACCCACCATGAGTGTGCCGCGAGGGATGCGGCCACCCAAGCGCTGGAACCTGCTCGGATCGCGCAGGAACTCGACAAGCTCCTGCACATCATCTTTGGCTTCGTCCACCCCGGCGACATCCGCGAACGTGGTCTTGATCTCGTCCTCGGACAAGAGCCTCGCCTTGCTCTTGCCGAAGGTCATGGGATTGCCGCGACCCCCCATGCCCCCTTGCGCCTGGCGCATGAACAGCATGAACACGGCGATGATGATGAGAATCGGCAAGCTGGCGATGAACAACTGCGCCCAGAAACTCTGCTCTTCGGGCATCTTGCCCACGACATCCACCCCGGCGCCGAGCAGGGTGTCGAGCAGCTTCGTGTCCTCGACCGACGGCAGCACCACCGAGAAGCGCTCCCGGTTGTTGGGCGTGACCAGCATCTCCTGGCCCTGGAAGACCACCTCCGCGATCTCCCCCGCCTCGACCTGCTCGATCAACGCCGAATAGGGCACCTCGGGCGGCTCGTTGGTGACGTTGAAGGTGTTGAACACCGTGATCAACACCACGCCAATAATCAGCCAGAGGAGTAGGTTCTTACCCATTACCGTTCAAAACCGTTCAAAACTCAGTCCCTTCTCAATCCCTCAGGGGCGGGAAAGGGAAGCCCAAGGCCCACCCCAGCGGACCTTCGAAGCGCGGACGGAAGGGTACACCACCCGGCAACCCGCGACCATCCATCCCGAATCCGTTCCGCAAGAAGGCATACTCCAAGAGTGGGGACGCAACGCACAATTGCAAGGATCGCGCATTGGTGATCGAGTCGTCGCCGCCCGGCGTGCGTGCGGGGGAATTCCTCCGCCCTGGTTCGGACCCGCTTCGATTCGCCCCCGAACGCATCGTCGATGTCGGTGGCACACTCGGTGTCGCCGGCTACGCCGTCCTCGCCTTCTACTCCCGCGGCAGCCTTGGCGAGCCGGAACTGCCCGCTTTCTATTGGCTGATGGGCTGGGTCTCGCTGCCTTGGCTGCTGGTCTTCGCCGGCTTCCGCCGCTGCCCCGACGCGGTCCCCGTCGGCCGCCTGATCTTCTGGGCGGTGCTGTTCCGAATGTGCGGACCTTTCGGCATTCCGCTGTTCGAAGACGACACCTTCCGCTATCTCTGGGACGGCTACCGATTTGCCGAAACCGGCACGCCGTACGGGTGGTCACCGGTCGCGTCGTTCGCCGATCCCGACATCCCCTTGGTATTCCAACGCATTCTCGACCAGATCAACTATCCCGACATCCCGACGATCTACGGGCCGACCACCGAGACCGTCTTCCTCCTCGGCTACCTGCTTGCGCCCGGCAGCCTGGTTCCCTTGCAGTTGCTGCTGATCGGCGTGGACATCCTGCTCATCCGCCTACTGCTGTCTGCCGCACGTCCCGCGTTCGTGCTGCTCTACGCCTGGTGCCCGCTGGTGGTGAAGGAAATCGCCTTCACCGCCCATCCCGATGGCCTGGGCGCGTGCCTCTTGATCGCCGCCGTGCTGCTCCGGTACCGCCAGCACGCCGTCTTGGCCGCCGCCTGCCTCGCGCTCGCCGTGGGCGCGAAGGTCTTTGCCCTGCTGCTCGTCCCCTTCGTGCTCGCCCGCGCGGGACCACGCGCCTGGTTGACCTTCGCTGCGGTGCTGGCCGCGCTCTACCTTCCTTTTGCGATCCAGGGCGGAACCGATTTGACGGCCTTGGCGGTCTTCGCAGCCGCCTGGGAGTTCAATTCCGCGCTCTACGGGCTGCTCGCGCCGTGGCTGGGGGCGACCGAGACGAAGTGGCTTCTCGCGGCGATCTTGACGGCGTTCGGTGGCGCCTACTGGCACCGCCATCGGCAACAGCGCCCCGAGAGCGTTGTGCGGGGGGATTGGATCTACGGCGCCTTTCTCGCCGCAGCACCGGTGATCAACCCCTGGTATGCGCTCTGGCTCCTTCCCTTCGCCGCGATCTACCCAAGCCGGTGGGCGTGGACCGCCTCTGCGGCATTGCTGCTTTCCTACGTCACCGCCATCAACATGGGCGCGTTCGACCTCGATCCGTTCGCGCAGCCGGCCTGGGTACGTCCGGTGGAGTTCGGCCTCGTACTTCTCGCGCTCGGCGTCGACATTTGGCGGCACCAGGGACGCCGGGCCCGTTCGAATACGTAAGGGCGTCGAGGTCGGGCGAAACTCGCATGCCGTTTTTGGCACACTTCAATGTCAGAAGCGGTTGACAACGTAGGCACCGAGCAATGGATCGATTCCTCGAACTGCTGATTTGGACGACGCTGGCGGGCGCGTGCATCCCGGTCGGTGCCGCGTTGGCCCGGATCGAGCACATTCGTCCGCAGTGGCTCGAACAGGAACTGCGCCACTTCGTGATTGCGTTCGGGGGCGGCGTGCTCATCGGCGCCGTCGCCCTGGTGCTCGTTCCCGAGGGTGTCGGGCAACTGACCGAGCCCCTCTGGGCAACGGCCACGCTGCTTGCCGGCGGCATCGCGTTCATGGGCCTCGATCGCTACCTGGGCAAGCGGCGGCGGGCGGCGCCGCAGTTCACCGCCATGGCGGCGGATTTCCTTCCCGAGTCGTTGGCCCTAGGCGGCATGTTCGCGGCAAACGCCAAGGGGGCGGCGCTGCTGGCGCTGCTGATCGGCTTGCAGAATCTTCCGGAAGGATTCAATGCGTGGCGGGAACTCGTCGATGCCCGCGTTCGTCCCTCGAAGGTGCTCGGCCTCATGATCGCGCTCGCGCTGCTCGGCCCGGTCTGCGGGGTAGTCGGCTGGTTCTGGCTCGCCGGCCATGGCACGGTCCTCGGCGCGATCCTCCTGTTCGCCGCCGGCGGCATTCTCTACCTCACGTTTCAGGACATTGCGCCGCAGTCGAGGCTTGACCGCCACTGGGCGCCCCCGCTGGGCGCAGTCCTGGGATTCGGCCTAGCCCGCATTTCTCACCAGGCCGCTTGTCGGCGTCAAAAAGCTCTTGGGTTTCACTAGTTTGACCGCGATGTCGATGATCGTGCCGATGGCGGACTGCGCTGGCCGCGCCCTCGCGGGTCTTTTGGCCCCGTGTAC
>JAKZRQ010000147.1:0-29209 GCA_047518105.1 Pseudomonadales bacterium
ATGTGCGCGCACGGGGGCAAAAGACCCGCGAGGGCACGGCCAGCGCAGTCTGCAACCGGCATGATCGTTGGCATCGCGGTCAACTTCTTGAAACCATGAGCTCTTTTGACGCCGAGAAGCGGCCTGGTGAGAAATGCGGGCTAGCGGTGCGCCGTGAGATACCGCATCCGAATCGTATACACGTCGTCCCCGGTGAGCACGCCGCCACGCCCGAACAGTCGACCGTGCTGCCAGTTCGACAGGCCGAGTTCGGGCTTGTTCAGCGCGAACTGCCCGTCCACCCACCGGGTGTGTCCGTCGCCCACAAACGGGGCATCCAGGGCATTGAAGTAGCGTTCGTGTTCGGCCGGGTCGTCGGACACCAGGGAACCGACCAGACGCGGACTCAGGTCGTTGAACAACGCGGCCGCCTGATCGATAGAGTCCACTGCGGCGAGCGTGATCTCGGGCGTCTCCTCCCACTCCCACTCGATGCCGAGATCGGCTTGTTCGATGGTTTCCGCCTGCACCTCCACGACCCGGCCCTCGGCCCGGGCGACCTCCACCTCCTTGGCGAACAGCATGGCCGGCACCAGGCTCTCGCTGCCGCGCGCGACGTGCAACTTGAACGTCCCGCCTTTGGCTTGGCCCGCTTGCTCGAGGGCGCGGAGCACCGTTGCCGCCCGACGCCCAAGGTCGGGCCCCTTGACCAGACAACAGGTGTTCAGGGTGTTGCACACCTTGCGGTCGAGCGAGCGGACGACGGCTGCTCCGAGTCGGTCGTCATCGGCTCCGTCCGAGACCACGATCCAAGCCCCTCCCGTGCCATGCAGGCTCACCGGCGTGCCGGCGCTACGCGCGAGCGATCCCAGGGTCGTCACGGCGGGTCCCGAACCGCGGGCCACCGCCAGTGCCAGGCGACGATCCAGGAAGAGCGCCCAACCGGCGGCGTGCGCCGTGCTGTCGACCAGGGACACCGCGCCTCGGGGGAGGCCGGCCTTGGCAAGCGCCGGTTGTATCGCCAGCCCCATGATCGTCCGTGCCGTCGCCAAGGCATCGCTTCCGATGCGGAATACCACCGCGTTGCCGCCGCGCAACACACCGCAAGCGTCCGCGAGCACGTTGGGCCGCCCTTCGAAGACGAAGGCCACGACGCCAAGCGCGGCGCCCACGAGTTCCACCCGGAACCCGCCGTGATGCACGGTGTCGAGCACGGCGCCGCGCCGGGACGCGGTCGTCGCCCAGCCCTGCAAACCGTCGATCATGTTCTCGCGCATGGCGTCGGATACACCGAGACGGGTGGTTGAACGCCCCCGTCGGCACGCATCCGCCACATCCTGGGCGTTGACTTGCGCCACTCGATCCCAAACGGCATCGTCAGCAAGCGCTGCGGCCGCATGGCCGTAGAACCCGACGATCAGCTCGTCGGGTACGCCGGCCAAGGACGCGAAAGCACCGCTCGCGGCATCCACCGCACGCGTTGCGCACTCGAGTTGTGCGACCGGGATGTGCAGCAGTCCCGCCTCCTTGTTGGCCACCAGACGATCGCCGGACCGGTACGAGGCGGCGAGGGCTTCGTCCACCGTGAAAGCCTCGCCGTCGGAGGACAGGATCGTTGCGCCGGCTTTCAGGTCATCCATGGGCACGCTGGTCTATTCGACGCGCCGGTCGATGCGCAGGGACACCGGTTCGGCACCGATGCCGGTTGATACCGCCGCACTCTCGAGATCGCCGGGACGGGCAGACGGCGAACCACCCAGGCTGACCCGCGCCAGCACCTGCACCGGGTCCACGTCGATCAAACTCCGGCCCGGCATCATGGCATCGGCATCCGTCAATTCGATACGTGCCGGCAGGTCGCCGACGCTAACACGGCGCACCGCAAGGGGCGGTCGGGGATTGAGGGGATCCCGGGCAATCACGAACACGGGCATCGTGGCATCCACCTCGAACACGGCATCGAGCGACACAAGGACTCCGATACGGTTGGGCGCGTCCGTCGGCTTGTCGACAACGTCTTGTTCATCCCCGTTCGCCGGGTTCTTGGGCAATCGAGCACGGACCAAGGCCAGGAATTCCGCCAGCGAAGCCCGCCGGGACGCCGGCATGGATTGCTGGAGCGCGCGTGCGAGAAATTCCGCCGCCCCGGCGAAGTCCCGGCGATGGGTCGCATCCATGGCCAGGAACTCCAACGCCGACGGGTGTTCCGGGTTGGCTGCAAGCACGCGCTCGACGATCGCCCGGCTCGCGGCTGTCAACTTGCCCCCGTCCGCCAAGTAGCTCGCCTGGACCCAGGCCAGGTCGACCTCCGCGTTCGGCCCCGCCTTGTCATGGAGCGCGGCGAAGGCGGTCGCCGCGCCGCGAAAGTCCTTGGCGCGCATCCTCAGGTGTCCGAGAAGAAACCAGGTGTTGGCATCGTCGCTTTCGCGTACGACGCGTTTCGCAAGTGCGCTCTCCAGGCGCCGGATCTCCTCCGGGTAGCCGTCTTCCAGGATCTCCGGCGCGCGAGCAATCAGAGGCGCGTTGGGCTCGCCCCACTCGCTGTAGAGAACCAGCGCCGCCACCACGGCCAGTATCGCGCCAACGAGCAGCGGGACCAAGGGAGCACGGGTCGGCGACGCCTCCTCGGGATGGAGTTGGTCGCCCTCGGCGTCGTCGAGATGATCGAGGGCGAGTTCCTGCTCGAGTTCGGCCGCTTCCCGCGCATCCAAGCCCTGGGTGCCAGCTTCCGCCGCGAGTTCCCGGCGCCGGTTCGCGAACACCGCCGATGGCGACTCGGCGGCAGGCTGTCGGCCGGTTCGGCGCGCGCCAGCGACCAAGACGAGGACGGCAAGAACGCCCAGGGCAGCCGCAGCCAGGTAGATCTCGGTCATGGGGCGTCCCGGATCAAGAGCTTCGCCCGTTCCCGCTCGGCTTCGGTTGGCGGTACCACCGCGCGCCCGCCCAGGGCTCGGGTCACCACCACCACGGCCAGGATCAAGAGAACGACCGGCGAAAACCACAGGAACCAGGTCGAGGGCTTGAACGGCGGGTCGTACAGGACGAAGTCGCCGTAGCGTTCCTGCAAGTGGTCGCGGATGCCCTCGTCCGTTGCGCCTTCCTCGATCAAACGGCGGACGGTTCGACGGAGATCCACCGCGATGGGCGCACCGGAACTCGCGATCGACTCGTTCAAGCACTTCGGACAGCGGAACTGCGCAATCAGGCGTTGGTACCGTGCCGCGGTCTCGGGATCGGGGAAGTCGAAACCGTCGATGGCCGAAGCACCGAGACAGGCCGCGACGCCGATCAACAGCATGGCGAGGGGTGTGCGGCTCAAGGCCCAACTCCGGGTCCGTTCCCGGCTGCCGCGCCCAGCGCGTTTCCGCCCTCCAAGGCGGCGATCCGCGGCGCGAGTTCATCGCGCCAGACCTGCTTGTCGACGTCGCCCACCCGCTTGTAGCGAATGACTCCCTCGGCATCGACGAGAAACGTCTCCGGCGCGCCGTAGACGCCGAGTTCGACCCCGAGATCGCCAGTCGCATCCTCGACATTGAAATCGTAGGGATCGCCATGGCGGGCAAGCCATTCGCCGGCCAACGCCGGATCGTCCTTGTAGTTGATGCCGACGATCGACAAGCCCGTCTCGGACCGAATGCGCATCAACTCGCCATGCTCGGCCAGGCAGGTGGGGCACCAGGTCGCCCAAACGTTGACCAAACGGACCTCGCCGAGAAGTCGATCGCGCGTTGCCCGCTCTCCGGCACGGGCGAGCACCGGCAGGTCGAACGGCGGGAACGGCTTGTCGATCAGCGCGGACGGCAGCAGCTTTGGATCGCGCAGGGTGAACCCCAGGAAGAGCACCGATGCCAGCAGCGCGAATCCGACCACCGGCAGGAACAGCCTTGCGCGGTTCATGTCGCTGCCGGTTGGGTTTGCGGCAAGCGGCTCTTTGGCGGCGGTTCCGGCACCGCCGCGGGCCCGTGGGCGAGACGTCGGTAGCGGCGGTCCGTAATGGCCAGCACGCCGCCGAAGCCCATCAGCAAGGCCCCGAGCCAGACCCAGCGCACCAACGGCTTGTCGTTCAAGCGTAGGCCCCAAGAACCGTCCGGCAGCCGCTCGCCCGGTGTGATGTAGAGGTCGCGCAGGAACCCGGCCGCGATACCCGCTTCGGTCATGACCTGGTTGCGGGCGGGATAGAGCCGCTTCTCCGGGTACAGCATCTCCCCGGTGTCGGTGGCGAACCGAAGCCGCTCGGCCGAGTAGTTGGGTCCGTCTGCGCGTTCGACGCCTTCGAAGCGGTAGACCACGCCGTTCAACTCCACCTCCTCGCCAACGTTCAGGCGGACATCGACGGTGTGCGAAAAGCCGCTGGTCACGCCGACGCCGACCAGGGTGACCGCGAATCCCAAGTGAGCGACGACCATGCCAAGGTAGCTTCGAGTCCACGCGCCGCGCCGTTTGGCGAGATCCGCGCCATGGGTCGTGGCGATCCAAACGGCCAGGCCGACCGCCAGCATGGCGCCGACGCGGATCGCATCGCCGAAAACCAGCGGCAGCAGGACGCCGAGCGCCAACGCCGCGCCAGCCATCAACCCCGCGTTCTTGAGCAGACTCATGGGCGTTCGGCGCCAACGGGCGATCGGCGCCAAGGCCAGGAAACCGGCCAACGTCAGCACCAACGGTACGAACACCCGGTTGTAGTAGGGCGGTCCGAAGGATATCTTGTCGCCGCCGGTCGCCGCCTCGTACGCGAGCGGGTAGAGGGTGTAGAGCAGCACCACCGCCAGCGCCAGCACCAACAGCATGTTGTTGACAAGCAGCAGCAGCTCCCGGGACAGACCCCAGTAGCGCGCCCGGCCGCGGATCGCCGGCGCGCGCATCCCGTACAGGATCAGCGCCCCGCCGATGGCGAGGACCAGCAGCCAGAAGATGAACAGCCCCCGCTCCGGGTCCACCGCGAACGCGTGCACCGAGGTCAAGACGCCCGAGCGCACGATGAAGGCACCGAGCAGCGAGAGCGAAAACGCGGCGATCGCGAGGAAGACCGTCCAGCTCTTGAACGCGCCCCGCTTCTCCGTCACGGCGAGGGAGTGCACCAGCGCCGTGCCGGCAAGCCACGGCATGAACGAGGCGTTCTCCACCGGATCCCAGAACCACCAGCCGCCCCAGCCGAGTTCGTAGTAGGCCCACCAACTGCCGAGCGCAATACCCACGGTGAGGAAAGCCCAGGCGACGTTGACCCAGGGCCGTGTCCAGCGCGCCCAGGCGGCATCCAGGCGGCGGGCGAGCAACGCGGCCACCGCGAACGAGAACGCAACGGCGAAGCCCACGTAGCCGAGATAGAGCATCGGCGGATGCACGATCTGACCGAAGTCCTGCAGCAACGGGTTCAGATCGCCGCCCTCTGCCGGGGCGCCGACCAACCGCTCGAACGGACTGCTGACGCTCAACAGGAACAGCAGGAAGCCGGCGTTCAACAAACCCAGCGTGCCGAGCACACGGCCATGGATCTCCCCCGGCAGGCGGCGTCCGCCCACGCCCACCGCCCAAGTCCACGCCGCGAGCATCAGCGTCCACAGCAGGAACGAGCCTTCGTGGCCACCCCAGACCGCGCTCAGCTTGTAGTACCACGGCAACGCCGTGTTCGAGTTCTCGGTGACGTAGAGAACGGAGAAATCGCTGGTGAGAAAGGCCGTCGACAGGGCGGCGAAGCCCATGCCGACGGCGACAAGCTGAACGGAGGTGAGCGTCGTAGCGACACCACGCCAGGCAGGGTTGGTCGCGCTCAGGTAGCCGACCCCGGCAAGGCCGAACGCCGATGCCAAGGCGAGGACCGTGGCGAAGTGGCCGAGCTCGACGATCATCGCGCGTGACGTTCCGCCCGACTCGCTGTCCAGGCGACAGCGGCCTTCTCGAATTGCGCTCGCCCGTTCACGCCGACGACTATAGCAAGGTCAGGCAGGCACAACTCAGGCGGCGCCCTACTCCGGGTTGCTATCCGGTTCCCAAGAGCCCCGCCTTTCGGCCGCTGCCGGATCGGCGTCGCCACCGGTCTTCCGCGCCACGTGGAGGGTCAGCCACGCGACCGCCACGCCGGCAGGAACGCCCATCGAAATCGCCAACAATCCAGAGTCCAGGGTTTGCCACACGACTGCCGAGACGACCACAAGGACGTTGCCGCCGAGGGCCACCGCCAGCAACTGCGCAAAGGAGCCGACTTGGGCCCGACCCGCCACGTGCTGCCTACTCGGATACGCCGGGCATCGCAGGGATATGCGCGACCGTGGCGCCGGACGGGCGTCCCGCCCAGCGCCAAATCCGCCCTACCCCGCGTGGCGTAGCACGCGGCCGGCGCGGGCACCGGTGTGCTCGCCGTCGACCACGGTGACTTCGCCGTTGACGAGGGTGGTCTTGTAGCCCATGGACCTCTGGATGTAGCGCGGCGCCCCCCCGGGGAAGTCGTGCACCAGGATCGGCTGGCGCTCGGCGACGCGGGCCGGATCGAACACGTTGACGTCGGCGCGCAGGCCCGGCTTCAAAGTGCCGCGGTCCTTGAGCCCAACCACCCGAGCCGGGCCCGACGTCATCCGACGGACGCCTTCGCCCAAGCTGTAGATTCCCGCTTCCCGGATCCAGTACGACAGGGTGAAGCTCGACCAGCCGGCGTCCATGATCTGCGAGACGTGGGCGCCCGCATCGCCGAGGCTCGGGAAGCAGTGCTCGCTCTTGAAAAGGTCGCCCAGCTCCTTGAGGCTCTGGTTGAACATGCGCAGGTTGAACAGCGCCCGGCCGTCGGTTTCGTGGGACAGTCGCAGGAAGGTTTCCACCCAGTGTTCGCCGTTGGCCCTGGCGAGGGCCTCCAGGTTCTGATCGGGCGGTGTAGTGTAGTCCGGGGACTCGCCGTCACCGAGATAGAAGACGTTGGTCATCGGGAACCGGCGCTTCGTCTTGCCGCCTTCCTCGATCAGCTTGGCACGGATCTCCGGATCGCGGATCGCGGCCAGACGGTCTGGCAGACCCTGTTTGCGCAGCTTGCCCCAGGTCTCGCCCTGCACCGGCAGGTTCGACTGCAGGCCGAACATGAAACCGGAGCCGCGCACTTGGGTGATTGCCGTGATGTCACCGTTCTTGCAGAGTTCCGCCAGCGCAGCGGCGCTCTTCGCGCCCATGCCTTCCCCAGGGCCGGTACCGTAGCTGAACAGAATGCGGCCCTTGGTGGTCTCCGCCATGCTCTTCAACACGTCGAAGTTGGCACCGACCGCCTGCATCAGGGCGTTTCGGGGTCCAACCGCCTTGGCGATCTCCACCAGTTCGCCCGGATCCGCAAAGGTTCCCGGAATGGAACGTCCGTCCGGCAGCTTGTGCGGCGGATAGCGGTTGGTGGAGAAACCGACCGCACCGCGGTCGATGGAGTGGGCGACGACATCCGCCATCTGCTTGCGTTCCTCGTCGCAAGCCTGCTCCTCGACGGCACGCTCGCCCATCACGTAGAACCGCACTGCGCAGTGGCCGACCATACCGGCGACATTGATGGCGGGCTGAAGCCGTTCGATGGCGTCGAGATAGCCGCCGTAGTCCTCCCAGTCCCACGGCAGGCCCGTGAGGATGGCGTTCTTCGGAATGTCCTCCACGGTCTCCATCATGCCGGCGAGAAGATCCACGTCCTTCGGCTTGCAGGGCGCGAAGGTGACGCCGCAGTTCCCCATCAAGGCGGTGGTCACGCCGTGCCAGCTCACCGGCGTCAGCGAAGGATCCCAACCGATCTGGGCGTCCAGGTGGGTGTGCAGGTCGACGAAGCCGGGGGTCACCACGTGACCCTGGGCGTCGATCTCCTGATTGCCCCTGCCGTCGACCTTGCCGACGGCGGTGATCAGTCCGTCGTCGATGGCCAGGTCTCCGGGGATCGGTTCGGTGCCGGTACCGTCGACGATCTCGCCGCCGCGTATGACGATGTCATGTGCCATTGGGTTCTCCCTGATTGGCTTGAACCGCCCCCTCGACGGCTCTTCGGTGGGTGCCGCATGCACGCGCAACCGTCTTTTCTAATCGAAACGGGGGGCGTTCGTCAAACTCGCGTGATCTCGGGGTCGTCGCGGGAGCCATCGTCCGGCGCGCGGCCGCGTCGCGATGCTTGCCGTCGCTACCGGCGTGGACGGGCGCTAGCCCGCAGTTCTCACCAGGCCGCTTGTCGGCGTCAAAAAGCTCTTGGGTTTCACTAGTTCGACCACGATGTCGATGATCGTGCGATGGCGGACTGCGCTGGCCGCGCCCTCGCGGCCCCTGGTGAGAAATGCGGGCTAGGAGAGCTCCGATTCAGAGCTGTTGCGGTGGTCGCCGAGGAGATCTTCCAACTCGGCGATCCGCCGCTCGGCGGTCTAAGCCCGCGCCTCGGCGGCGTCCCGCCCGCGCGAATTGCTGGCACGCATTGTGGATATCGTCGGTCGATCAGCCTTTGTCGAGCATCGTGCGCGACATCCAGGCGAGACGGCATGAAGAATCTGTTTCGCCATGGAGAGCGCGGTCGTGGATTCAGGGACTGAGCGTCCGTGCCACGCGGAAACCGACATAGGCGCTGCGACGGTCGGTGGTGTAGCCGCGAGCCCCCGAGCCGATCAAATCGGTGGCCCAGAAACCACCCCGAACCACCGGTCGCAAGGAGTCTCCCGACAGCCACGCGCTGCCGTCTCCCGGCGCGCCGGCGTAGGTCTCGTTCCACCAGTCCGCCACCCACTCGCCCACGTTGCCGTGCATGTCGTGAAGGCAAAAGGCGTTGGCCGCGAAGGAGCCCACCGGCGCGGTCCCGCCTCTCACCAAGAACAGCCCTGGAGAGTCCAACGCGTCCCAACGGCCACCGCATCCAGCGCAGTTGGCCCTGTCCTCGCCCATGCCGTCGCCCCAACTGTGCTTCGTCTCGCTTCCCGCCCGCGCCGCGTATTCCCACTCCGCCTCGCTCGGCAGGCGGTAGCTCGCCCCCGTCTGCGCCGCTAGCCAGGACACGTAGGACTGGGCGTCTTCCTGATCCACGTAGATGACCGGCCGGTCGAAACGTCCCCAATACCTGTCCGGCGGTCGATAGCCGTTGCAGCCGCCGTCGGACACGCAGGCATCCCAGTCCCCGAACGTCACTTCGGTTTTCGACAGCGCGAACGCCTGGGCGATCGTCACCTCGTGGACGGGTTTGGCGACATCGGCGCAGTCGTCGCCCGACAGACAGCCCATCCGGAACCGGCCCGCCGGGACCACAGCCATCTCGGGGCCCGTGCCGCCGCTTGCCAACGGATCGCGAAACGCGCCGTCGTCCGCGCACCGCGGCGCCGTGGACAGATTCGTCAAATGCCCCGCAGGACTCTCCAGCAGGCTCATCGCCAGGATCGGTACGCGGATTGACGATGCGAGACCGAACAGACCGAGCAAGGGTGGCTCGGATTCCACCGTAAGACGCCACTTGCCCGCACCGTCGTCCAAGTTCCCTGCCAGATCCGAGTCGAGGGACTCCAATTCCTGGGCAGTCAACGTCCGCGCACCGCCAGCGATGATGGATACAGGCACGACGCCTTCCGACACAGCCCCGTCGCCGTCGATGCCTCGGATGACCACCTTCGCCGCAGCGTCGCCTAGATTGACCAGTCGCAGCCGACTTTCCTGGTCGGTGTTGCTGCCCGGATTGAACATCGCCACCCGGTGGCGATTGCCTTCCAGCGGCACGATATCGTGCATCGCAGTCAGAAAGCCGTCCGTCGTTCGGACGTAGCCGAAGACCTCGATATCCAATTCGCTCGACATCTCCAAGCGCCAGTCGCCATAGCCGGCACCGGCACTACCGGTCAACCGCTTGCCGGTGTTCCCGAACTCCAGATCGTTCGAATTGAAATGCGCCGTCTGCTCGCCGTCGATGGCCAGCGTGAGCGGCCCAAACTCCCGACCGATGTCGTCGATGGCGTCGATGCGCACCTCGCCCGCCTCCCGCGAGTGGTTGACAACGCGGGCGAAGCCTTGGCGCTGCGCGTCCGACGCCGAGGGGAAGAACGGCACTCGATGTTCCGTCCGGTCGGCTTCCGCAGGGCGGCGCGGTGCCGTGGACAGGTTTGTCAGATGACCGGTCGGACTCTCCAGAAGGCTCATGGTCCGGATCGGCTGATCGGACGCCACGTCCAACTGCCACTTGCCCGCACCGTCGCCCAAAGCTCCTTCCAACCCGAAACCGCCGGCCTCGAGTTCCGCCGCCGTGAAGGTCCGCGAAGCACCCGCCGCCACGGTGGTCCGCACGTCGCTGCCGGGTGAATCGCCATTGCCGTCGACGCCCCGGATGGTGATCTCGGCCTCTTCTTCGCCCGGATTGATCAGCCGCAACCGGCTTATCTGGTCGACGTTGTCGCCGGGATTGAAGACCGCCACCCGGTGGCGTTTGCCGGTTGCCGGCGCGACATCGTGCATCGCGGTTAGGAAGCCGTCCGTCGTGCGGATGTAGGACAGCACTTCGATATCCAGTACGGTCGAGAATTCGAGCCGCCAGTCTCCGCTGCCGGCGCCCGTGCTACCCGACAACCCCTTGTCCGGGTTGCCCGTCTCCAGGTCGTCCGAATTGAAGTGAACCGTCTCGTCGCCGCCGATGGCCAGAGTGACCGGGCCGAACCGTTCCCCGGTGTCGTCGATCGCTTCGACGCGCACCTCGCCGGGTTCCGTCGAGTGGTTGATGATATCCGCACGAAGCCTTGCCGCTGCGGGTCCGAAGCCGTGGGAAACATCGGTGCCATGTGTTTGGCCGGCGTCGCCGCGAACGCGGTCCACGCCGCCAAGGCGATGAACAATGCGCATGCCGGCACCTTGCGAAGCACTACTCCGCCCGCACTTCGCGGTATCCGGTTGCGGTGGCAAGCGGCAAAGGCATGCTTTGCCGCAACCCCGTTCACCTGCATCCATGGCTCCCGCCGTGTCTCTTGCTCCGGACCCTATGCGCTTGGCAGCACCATGGCAAATTGGCTCTCTTGAGCGCCCCGGGGCCGGGCCCCGCTTCGCGTAGCGAAGCGCCTACGCCGTGCGCCGGGTCCGCCTCCGGCCCAGCCCCGCCGTGCGCCATCGCCGCGTCAGCCGACGAGGCCGCCGACCAACTCCATCGCCCGGCCAAGCGTGTCCAACCGCGACCGGAGATCGCGACCGGCGGGCGACAAGCGCAGCGTCGTCACACCGGCGTCGCGATAGGCCCGCAACCGTTCCCGAACCGCCGCTTCGTCGCCCAATAGGTTGGTCTGCATGACCATCTCGTCCGGAATGACGGCGGCTGCCTGATCCCGCTTGCCGGCCACCCAAAGCGCTTGGGACTCCCGCGCCACGGCATTCCAGCCACCGCGTTTGAAGGCGTCATTGTAGAAATTGGTGCGTGCCGAGCCCATGGCGCCGAGGGTAAAGGCCAAGCCGGCCTTCATGGGCTCGGCCAACGCCTCCGCGTCGCCGAATGCGACGGTGCCGCCCGCCTGGATGTCGATATCCCGCAGGCTCCTTCCCGCCGCTTCGGCACCTGCCCGGATAGGATCGAGGTGAGCGTCGGCGTGCTCCGGCGTGAACGATGTTCCTAGCCAGCCGTCGGCCGCTTCGCCCGTGTACTTGAGGGCGTTCGGGCCGAGGGTCGCAAGGTAGATGGGAATCCGGTCGTTGCCCGGTTGCGCGAGCCGCAGGGCCTTGCCTTCGCCACCCGGCAGCGGCAGTTGGTGGTACCGGCCCTGGTAGGCGATCCGCTCCCCGGCGAAGGCCAGCTTGAGGATGTCGACGGTCTCCCGCATCCGGGTCAGCGGCGCCTTGAACGGTCGGCCCTGCAGTCCCTCCACCACCTGAGGGCCGCTCACGCCCAAACCGAGGATGAACCGGTCGTTGGAGATTGAGGCCATGGTTAGGGCCGTCATCGCGGTCATGCTCGGGGCGCGCGCGCTGATCTGCATGATGCCGGTGCCGAGGCGAATGCGTTCCGTGCGGGCGGCGAGATAGGCGAGTGGCGCGATGGCGTCCTGACCCCAGGCCTCCGCGGACCAGACGGTATCGACGCCGAGTTTCTCGGCTTCGACAACGAACTCGACGTCCTGGTCGAAGTTCCGGCGTCCGCCCGAAGCCGCGCCGCCGATGCCAATGCTCACCTTCATGTTTCCTCCGAGTCAGGAACGTCCAACTGCGACCAGATGCGCACCGTCGAGCCCCGCAAAGGGGTCGCCGATCAGGTAGATGGGTACCCTGGACAGGAACTCGGCTGCCCATGCGGCGTCGTCAAAGCGACGGCGGAACAACCGGTCCCGAAGCAACTCGGTCAGGATCAGAGGGATGCCGCCGCCGATGTAGACGCCACCGAGCGCCAAGGATGTGACCGCCAAACCGCCCGCCGCCGTGGCGAACATGCCGGCCCAGGTCTCCACCGTGGTGTTGCAGACCGGATCGGATACCGCCAGTCCCCGGCGGGTGATCTCCTCGGCTGCCAGGGGTTCCGGTCTCGCGCCCCAAAGTTCGCAGACGGCACGATAGAGCGCTTCGACGCCGCGCCCCGACAAGTAGTGCTCCCACGCCACGACCCCACCGTGGTCGTCGACCTCGGACTCCGTGAAGGCCACCAATTCACGCTCGAAGGCGCCCACCGGGGCGATCCGGGCATGGCCGCCTTCGGACGCAAGGCACTTGCCGTCGGCGACGATGCCCATCCCCAAGCCGGTACCGGCCGCGATGACGCATTTCACGCCCTCGCCGTGTTCGCCGCTCAGCAGTTCGAAGCGATCGTCGGGAAGTCCCCCCACGGCGCTGCCCAAGGCCACCATGTCGTTCACCAGGACCACGGAGGGTGCGCTCGTGACTGCCGAGACGCCTCGGCACGAGAACCCGATATCGACATTGGTCAGTCTTGCTTCGTCGCCGAGAACGGGGCCGGCGACGGCCAGGCAGCAGGCGTCGACCGCACGCTTCGGTAATTGCGCCAGCGCCGACGCCACGAGATCGTCGCCGCTTGCGAAGGCGTCTGCCTGCAGTTCGGCGAGTCCGATCCGTTCCCCGTTGACGTAGGCGCCGAAGCGCGCGTTGGTACCGCCGATGTCGCCGGCGAGGATCACGTAGGGTCAACCGCTGGCCAATTCACGGTCAAATTCACGGTTGGTAGGCACTCGCTTGTGGCTTGCCGGTTGATTTCGCCAACTCGGTGAGTTCCCGGTCCGTGGTGATGGCCGCCTGTCCGCCCGGGCCAACGATCCGATGCAGCATGAGTTCCGTGCGCTCGTGATCGGTCAATTGTTCCGGGACCGGGCTGCCGAGAAACTCCTTGTAGGAGGCGCTGGTGTCGATAAACGGCATCACGTAGTTGGGAATCATCACCTGGAGGATCGCCGCTCGGCGCACGTTCGTGCGGTTGACGCCGGCCCGGTGCCAAGTCCGGGAATCGTAGACAGCACACTCGTGAGGCACACCCAGCCGTTGTCGCGGAACACGCGCGGTATTCCGAAGGCAGTTTTTCGGGGCCGTGTCCAGGCGCAAAGGACGCGCCTTCGTCGGTGGCGGACCCGTCCGCGGCAAGATAGACACCGCCGTGGCGCAGCCTGCAGGCGCCGCCACTCGTCTCGGCGGTCAACTCGATACCGCTGGCGACATGACGGTAGCCGTCTGGCAAGGCGTCCCAAACCGCCTTGTCGTCGACATGGTGGTAGGTGGCGAGTCCGGTGCCGTCGACGCTCCCGAGGTAGTCGCCGTTTGTGGCTTGGATCAAGACGTGGTGAGGGGCCGGGGGATCGAACTTGGTGACGGTCTCCGCGAAGGGTTCTCGGTGGGCCATGCAATCGGAGGGTTCAAGCACAAGGAGAGAGAATTGTATCAGCCGCAACGCGACGCAACGGGCGGGCCACGATCACGGTCATCGGTCAACCGAGCGTGGGTGGTAGGCGGTGAGCAATGCGCGTCGATAGGCCGGCAGTCTCGGGTCCAAACGAGATCAACGTGATGGCACCTTGGGACCGGAATCGCGTGTGTCCCGAATGCTTCAAGCACAAGGAGAGAGAATTGTATCAGCCGCAACGCGAGACAACGGGCGGGCCACGATCACGGTCATCGGTCAACCGAGCGTGGGTGGCAGGCGGCGAGCAATGCGCGTCGGGAGGCCGGCAGTCTCGGTTCCAAACGAGATCAAGGTGATGGCACCTGTGGGACCGGAATCGCGTGTGTCCACAATGCTTGAGATCGGGTCTAAACGAGATTGAGGTGATGGCACCTTTGGGACCGGAATCGCGTGTCGCGTGTGTGACATACTTCCGCCAAGGGTCGCACCGATGATCGAACTCCTGGCCTACGGCATCGCCGCCGTGCTGACGGCTGTTTGCGTCGTGATCCACTACGCGGCAATGCGGTGCCTGTACCGATCTTCGAGCCTGGAACGCAGTCGATTCGGGGTCCTGCTGATCGTCGCGGCCCTGTTCGCCATCCACGTGGTCGAGATCTGGACATTCGCCTTGGCCTACTTCCTCCTGTCTGGAACGGCGTTCGGGTCGATTGCCACCGACTCGCTCCTCGACTGCCTCTACTTCTCCGCGTCGGGCTACACCACCCTGGGCCTCGGCGACGTGTTCCCCATCGGCGCGGTGCGGGCGATTGCCGGCACCGAAGGCTTGCTGGGACTGGTACTGATCGCCTGGTCGGCGTCCTTCACCTTCCTGCAGATGCAGAGGCTGTGGGACGAGGGCAGCGGCGGCGAAAACGGATGAAGGTCTCGCCACTAGCGTTCTTGAGGCGCCGTCAAGTTTTTCGCCACCCGTAAGAGAATGCGCCGGCTCGCGGCGTTTCCCCAATCGACTTCCCGCCGGGCAGGTACGTGCGCCTGAGCTGGCCAGGGCGGGCCGAGACAACCCGCGCCATTCAGAAAGACCCTGATCTGCTCCACCGGGCGGAGCCGTTCGGTCTGCAGCGTCACGATCATCATCCTCCGAATGATCGCCCAGACCAGGTGCTCAGGCTTGTCTGTTAGAAATACGCGTTGGTGGACCCTTGGAAAGGTCCACCCTGCGCCGGTCGCGCGACCAGCGCCGCGGGCGGTGGCGGACCGTTTCAGGCGAGGAGATGTCCCGGCAAGCCCGGGTGCTGGCTTCGATCCCCGGTATCGCCCACGTGATCGCTGCGGGCCTGCTCTCGGAGATGCCCGAACTCGACCGCATCGACGCCAAGGCCGCAGCCATCTTAGCGGGCGTGGCACCGGTGACGCGCGAGTCGGGCAAGTGGAAGGGCCGCAGCTTCACCCGGGGCGGACGGGCGCGAGCGCGGCGCATGCTCTACATGGCGGCGGTCAGCGCCGTCCGCCACAACCCGGACCTGGCCCGCAACTACGCGGAGCTGCGCGAGCGCGGCAAGCCGCCGAAGGTGGCCCTGACGGCGATCATGCGCAAGTCATGCGCAAGATGGTGGTGATGGCCAACGCGCTGCTGAAGCAGGACCGGCTGTGGACGCCGAGTCCCGTCGCGGCGACCGATTGAGCCGGCGCCCGGCGATCGGGGCAGTCCTCATCAGGGGAATTCAACTGGAACGGAACAGACTCGGACACTCCGGCGAGGTGATGCGGATTCCGAAGATCCTCGAGGAAGGCGGCACCAACTACTGCGCGCACGTGGCCGCTGCGGGTGTGGTGGCTGAACTGGCGCTGTTGGAGACCGGCGTCGACGGTGCCTTGGCGTCCATCCGGACGATGCTACGGTTCGCCCGCCGCAACGCCCTGCCGATGCTGGTGAGACATCTGGCCGCATTGCGCGTTTCGACGCTCGCAACCGCCGGTCGAATCGACGAGGCCGAACGGACTTGGCAGACCGACGAACTGCCGGAAGATCTCGAAGGCTGCCTCGATCTTCGAGGGCAAAGCTGGCGGGAAATGGAAGCGCTGAGTTCCGCACCCTTCGCCTTCTAGTCGCCCGCGAGGAGTTCGACGCGGCCAGGGATTTCGCGCATACCTTCGCCCGGGTCGCGATGGAGCGGGGCTTGAGGCGCACGCGAATGCGAACATTGGCGATGTCGATGGCGCTCGAGTACCGTGCCGGCGATTCCGCCGCCGCTCGCGCCCACTTGGTCGAGTTTCCACGCCTGTTTGCGGAGACGGACTGCGTCATGCCACTGGTGCGGGAGCGGGAGATCAGCCTTGCGGTCCTGAACAGCGTCGCCGAAGCGGATCCGGACCCGGCGCTCGCCACCGCCGTGGAGGCGTTGCTGCCCGCATTGACCGACGCGGTGGCAGGGAAGTCTTCCGTTCCCACCTTGACCAGCCGCGAGGCGGATATACTCCGGCGCATCGAGACTCAGCGCGACAAGAAGATCGCATCGGACTTGGGCCTCAGCCTCGACGGCGTGCGCTACCACGTCAGGAAGCTGTTCCTCGAACTTGGCGCACGCAGCCGGTTGGATGCCGTTCATCGGGCCCGCGCCATGGGCATCGGATTGTCCGACTTGCAGGACTTCCACCGGTGCCTCGGGTCGGTGTCGCCGTAGGGGGTGGACCCGACCCGCTCCCGGTCGTGGAAGGTGGTCCCGAGCGAAGAAACCGCCTCGGCGCACCGGTCGACGTAGGCGAAGGCGCTTCGCGATGCGAAGGCGCTTCGCGATGCGAAGCGGGGCCCGGCACTGGGGCGCTCGGACAGAGAACCTGCAAACGCCCGACGTCCGGGCACTGCGTGTCGGCAAACCGGCGAAGTATGGTAGCTTTCAGGCTGGACAAGGATCGTGCAATGGCCATAGACATCTCCTGGGGATCGTTCATCGCCGGCGTTGCGCTCGGCGGCGCAACGGCGGTGGTGGTCTTCTACTCGGCGGGCGGGGCCCCGGTCGAGATCGACAACGCGACGCCCGCCGAGGTGGCCGACGAACCCGAACAAGGGGTCAAGATCACTTTCATCGACGTCCTGCAGGACGACAAGGTCACGACCGGCAACGAACAAGCGCCGGTGGTCGATCAAGGGCCGCAGGAATACATCGTCCAGACGGCGTCGTACGAGCGCCTGCAAGACGCCGAAATGCTCCTGGCGCAACTCATGCTCGACGGCATGTCGGTCCGCATTGCCTCGAGCCCCCGGGAAACGGGAGGCGCCTTGCACCGCGTCCTGGTCGGGCCGTTCGAAAACCAAGGCGAGGCGCAGCAAGCACGCGACGAGCTTCGCGAAAGGGACATTCCGGCAGCCATCCTGTCCCGACCCCTCCCGCCCGAATCGCCAGCGCAGCCCTTGCCTTGAGAGACGCGACCGGTTCGCTCTCGCCGAGGGCGCCGAGCAGCGTATCTACAGCTTGAAGCCCACTGCGACGGCGTAGCTCGAGTCGGTCTTGCCTTGCCCAATCGCCGGCTCCGTCTCATGCTGGACATCCATGCGCAGCGCGGCAAGCCATCGGCTGTTCAAGTGGAATCGTATGCCGGTGTCGGAATCCCAAACCGAACCCCGTTCGGAGTCGAGAATGCGCAGCAACCGGTTGTTGTGGAAAAGTTCCAGCCGTTCAACCACCAGCCATCGACGGTACTGCACTCCCCAGCGCAGTGCCGGGTTGTTGGCCGAGCTTTCGGCTTGGCCACTGCCTTGGATTCCGGCCGCACCGGCCTGCTCGAATACCCGGCTGATTCCAGCGTCGGTGCGCAGCGCGCCCTGGGGCGAGTCCCAGAACGTGAGTCCCACGCCGGCGCCGGCGGTCGTGCGCTGCTCCACGTTCTTGATCGGATCCCGGAAGTATTCGAAGTTGGCGACCGCATACCATGCGTTCCCGTACTTCCAGCGCAAATCGTAGTTCAAGTCCACTTGGTCCTTGGTCGTCACCGCTTCGTCTCCCAAGTGCGGCTTCGCCCGCGCCTTGCGAACCGCGAAACCCAAGACATTGTCGAAGCGCTTTCCTGGCCGCTTGACGCCGGCAACGAAGTTCACGTCCTGCGTTTCCGTATTGCCGGCAGCGACCACCACGCCGAGATCGGCGCGCCCCTCCCAACCACCGAGCATTCCATCGACCCGCGCCTCCGGTTCGGTTTGCTGCGGAACCGGTTCGCTGGCATTCCCCGCACCATGATCGGTTGCCGAGTCGATTTCCAGCCGAACCACCTGTGCTCGCGGCACCGCGACCACCCCGATGTGCGGGACGTCGACAGTCACCAGTTCCGGCTCGGACTCGAGCAGCGTCCCGGTTAGACGGTCGCCGTTGACGAAGTGAACCACGTCGGCACCGGCGCCGGTCGACGCGAGCGCCAGCCAAAGACCCACCCAACGCGGTGCTCGTTCGCGGATCATCGGGACTCTCCTCGACCAGGTTGCAGGATGCGCGACTGTATCGGTTGTCGAAGCCGACGTCATCCGATGGCGTCCTGGAGTGTCGATCGCGTCGTCAGCGGTTGAATTTCGCTGGGGCACTCCCCACTATCGTCCCCCCAACCGGAGGGTTCCACTCTTGGAACAGTTCAAGGGCACTACGATCGTTTCCGTTCGTCGCGGCGAACAAGTGGTTCTCGGCGGCGACGGCCAAGTCTCCGTCGGCAGCACGGTCATGAAAAGCAACGCCACGAAGGTACGGCGCCTGCACGAGGACAAGGTGCTGGCCGGCTTCGCCGGCGGTACCGCGGACGCCTTCACCCTGTTCGAGCGCTTCGAAGGGGCGCTCGACAAGTATCACGGCAATCTGGTCCGCGCGGCAGTCGAACTGGCCAAGGACTGGCGTTCCGACCGGGTCCTGCGGCGCCTCGAAGCGTTGCTCGCCGTCGCCGACCGGAGCGCGTCGCTGATCGTGACCGGCAACGGCGACGTCATCGAACCCGAAGGGGGGTTGATCGCGATTGGCTCGGGCGGGCCCTACGCCCAAGCCGCAGCTCGTGCACTAATGAACGAGACCGACCTATCCGCCCGGGAAGTCGTCGAGAAGAGCCTTGAAATCGCCGCGGAAATCTGCATCTACACCAATCACCACACGACGATCGAAACGCTATGACCCTGATGACCCCGCGCGAGATCGTCCACGAACTCGACAAGCACATCATCGGCCAGGAACGCGCCAAGCGCGCAGTGGCAATCGCCATGCGCAACCGGTGGCGGCGCATGCAGCTCGAAGAGGGCCTGCGCGAGGAGGTCACGCCCAAGAACATCCTCATGATCGGTCCCACCGGCGTTGGCAAGACCGAGATCGCGCGCCGTTTGGCTCGTCTCGCCAACGCACCGTTCATCAAGGTCGAGGCGACCAAGTTCACCGAGGTCGGCTACGTCGGCCGCGACGTGGATTCCATCGTCCGCGACCTCACGGATGTCGCCGTGAAGATGCTGCGCGAGCAAGCCATGGAACGGGTTCAACCCCGCGCCGAAGATGCTGCGGAGGATCGTGTTCTCGACACCCTGCTGCCGGAACCGCGCAGCGTCCCGAACGACGAACCGGCGCGGGATGTGAGTTCCACCAGGCAACGGTTGCGCAAGAGCCTGCGGGAGGGCGAACTCGACGACCGGGAGATCAGCATCGAGATCGACGGCTGGTCCGGCGGCGTCGAGATCATGGCGCCACCGGGAATGGAGGAGTTCACCAGCCACCTGCAGAGCATGTTCTCCAACCTGCCCACGGGCAAGAAGCGCAGCACGCGGCTGAAAATCCGCGATGCCATGCGTCGCATCTGCGAGGAGGAAGCGCTCAAACTCGTCAACGAGGACGAGCTCAAGGCCCAGGCCATCGATGCGGTCGAGCAGACCGGCATCGTCTTCCTCGACGAGATCGACAAGGTTGCCACGCGGGGCCAGGGCATCGGCGCGGACGTATCCCGGGAGGGCGTGCAACGCGATCTTCTGCCGCTCATCGAGGGCTGCACCGTCACCACCAAGTACGGCATGATCCGAACCGACCACATCCTGTTCATCGCCTCGGGCGCCTTCCATTTCGCCAAGCCCTCGGATCTCATTCCCGAGCTTCAGGGCCGGCTGCCGATCCGCGTCGAACTCGCGGCGCTGACCGCGGCGGACTTCCGACGCATCCTGTCCGAACCCGACGCCTCCCTTACCGAGCAGTACAAGGCGCTGCTCGCCACCGAGGGCGTGACAATCGAATTCGACGACGAGGCGCTCGATCGGATTGCCGAGATCTCCTGCGATGTCAACGAGCACACCGAGAACATCGGTGCCCGGCGTCTGCACACGGTCATGGAACGCCTCCTCGACGAAATCTCGTTCGAGGCGAGCGATGCCAACGGGACCACCATCATCGATGCCGCCTACGTCGACGATCACCTGGCCGACATCGCCCGGGATCAGGATCTGTCACGCTACATCCTGTAGACGGACTGCCATGAACGCCACGCCACCCACCGGAATTGCCTACCACAAGAATGCCAAGACACTGGAACTGACCTACCCCGGAGGCGAGTCGGCGACCATCCCTGCGGAACTGCTGCGCGTCTATTCGCCGTCAGCCGAGGTTCGGGGTCACAGCGATGCCGAGCACGTGCTGCAAACCGGCAAGAAGCATGTCGGCATCCGCCAGATCGAAGCCGTGGGCAACTACGCGATACGCATCGTCTTCGACGACGGCCACGACACCGGAATCTACGCCTGGGGGTTCCTCCTCGACCTTGCGCACAACCAGGCCAACCACTGGAGACGCTACCTGGACGAACTGCGCGAGAAGAACGCATCCCGGTTGCCCGTGATACCGGTGGCGCAGTGGACGCCAAGGACCGAATGAAGCGCCGGTTCGCGCCCGAGCCGGAGTTCTCGATCACATCGCAAGACACGCCTACACTTACGGGCGTGAACAAGACCGTTGATTTCGGGGCCGAACAGGTCTCGCCGGACGAGAAGACGCGGCGCGTCGGCGGCGTCTTCGATGCCGTGGTCCACCGCTACGACGCGATGAACGACATCCTGTCGCTCGGTACCCACCGGCTGTTCAAGCGCGCGGCGGTGGAGATGGCGCGGCTGCGACCTGGGCACCGGGTACTCGACCTGGCGGGCGGCACCGGCGACATCGCGGCCCTGGCGGCTCGCCAGATCGGAATCGACGGCCGGGTCGTGCTCGCCGACATCAACCGGGCCATGCTGGCCTGCGGTCGCGACCGGCTGCTCGACAACGGCATCCCCAACGCCGCGTGCGTGCAAGCCAAGGCCGAAGTCCTGCCCTTTCCCGACGCCACCTTCGACGCGGTCCTGGTCGCCTTCGGAGTCCGCAACTTCACCGACAAGGAAGCGGGCTTGAGGGAGATGCACCGTGTGCTGCGCAAGGGCGGCGTGGCGGTGATCCTGGAATTCGCCAAGGTCGTCAGCCCGCTGCTCTCCCAGGCCTACAACGCGTTTCGGTCCACCTGGCCCGCCATCGGCCGCGTGGTCACCGGCACGTCGGCACCGTACCGCTATCTGGTCGAGTCCATCGATCGGCATCCCGACCAAGGCGCCTTCCGGCTGATGATGGAAGACGCCGGCTTCGACCATGTCGAGATCCACAACCTGGCGGCCGGTGCCGTCGCCATCCATCGGGGCTTCCGGTGAACGCAACGACGGCCAACGCACTTGCCGAGTTCGCGCGGTTGGCGTTGACCGCAGCGATCGGCACCAGCCCTCAGGCGAGGCGATGCAGCGAACGGCTAGCCGGTCGGTGCATTGCCTTCGAGACCCTCGGCATGCGCATCGTCGTCCACTTCGAGGCCGGTGCCGTGCGCGTGGACGCCGGCGACGATCCTGCCGATGCGACCGTGCGGGGGTCGCCCGCTGCCGTTGCCGCCACGATGGCAAGCGGCGTGGACAGTGCGGCGGATACCGCCGCCGTGTTCGGCGACGTCGCCGCCTTCGAGGACTTCCGCGATTCGTTCCGCCCGCATCTGGGGCCGGCACAAGCCCTGGCCGAGGATGTCGGCGACGCCTTGCGGCTCGGCGGAAAGGTGGTCGAGTCCGCCTTGGAGGGCATCGCCAACGCGGTCCGCGGCGGGCGCGGAGGATCGGGGAGCGGTGCACCGTGACCCGCGTTGGCCGCATGGCGAAGATCCTGCTGACCGTGCTGCGCCACCGCCTGGATCGCAACATCGGCCGCGTCGCCGGCCACCACTGGTGGTACCGGCTGTCGCCCCTGCGCCTGCTGCCTGCACCCGAGAAGCCCGATGCCGTAAGGCTTCGCGAAGCCATGGAGAACCTCGGACCGATCTTCATCAAGTTCGGTCAGATCCTGTCCACGCGCCGCGACCTCCTGTCTCCGGACTACGCCGAAGAACTGGCGAAGCTGCAGGACCAGGTGCCGCCTTTCTCTAGTGCCACGGCCATCGCCACCATCGAGGAGAGCCTCGGCGGGCCCATCGACGCCTTGTTCGCCCAATTCGAGCCGACGCCCTTCGCTTCGGCTTCCCTGGCCCAGGTGCACGCCGCCACCATGGCCAATGGCGACGAGGTCGCGGTCAAGGTGATCCGGCCGGACATCGACCGGGTGATCCGCAAGGACCTGGTGCTGATCCACACCATGGCGGGGTTGCTTGAGCGCCTTTCGCGCGATGCCCGGCGGCTCAAGCTGAAGGCCGTGGTCCAAGACTACGAGCGCACCATCTTCGACGAGTTGAACCTGCTCAAGGAAGCGGCCAACACGGCCACGTTGCGCCGCAACTTCGCAGGCTCGGAACTGCTCTACGCGCCCAAGGTGTATTGGGAGCGGTGCGCGGAATCCATCCTGGTTCTCGAGCGCGTGCGGGCAACGCCCATCTCGGACATGGCTGCGCTCGAGCGCGCCGGCACGGATATGAAGAAACTCGCGGAACGCGGGGTCGAGACGTTCTTCACGCAAGTGTTCAAACACAATTTCTTCCACGCCGACATGCACCCCGGCAACATCTTCATCGACATCCGCGATCCGGCGAATCCGAGCTACATCGCCATCGACTGCGCCATCATCGGCACCCTCTCCGAGGGGGACCAGACCTACCTCGCGCGCAACATCCTCGCGTTCTTCAACCGGGACTACGGACGCATTGCGCGCCTGCACATCGAGTCGGGCTGGATCCCCGAAGGCACCAACGCGAAGGAATTCGAGGACGTGATCCGCCAACTGTGCGAACCCCTGTTCCAGCGACCGCTGAAGGACATCTCCTTCGGCCACTTTCTGATCGCGCTGTTCCAGACCGCCCGACAGTTCGACATGGAAGTGCAACCCCAACTCGTGCTGCTGCAGAAGACGCTGCTCAACATCGAGGGCCTAGGCCGCCAGCTCTATCCCGACCTCGACCTGTGGAACACCGCAAAGCCGTTCATGGAGACGTGGATGCGCGAACGTTTCGGTCCGAAAGCCCTACTCAGGAGTCTGATCGAGCACGCGCCCGCCATTGCCCAGGAATTGCCGATTCTGCTGCCGCAGTTGCCGGAGATCGTCACCACCGCCGTGTCCAGGCTCGGCGACTTGGACCGGCAGGCAAACGCCCAGCGCCAGGCCATGGACCGGCTGACCCGCGCCATCGACGCCCAGCACCGTCGGGGCCGGTGGCGGCGGGCGGCAGGCGCGGGCTTGATCTTGGCGAGCGTCGTCTTGCTATGGCGCCCGCTGGCGGATGCCATCGCCGGGGGCGACTCGATTTCGATCACCGCAGGCGTGGTCGCGGCATTGACCGGGTCGGTGCTGGTATTGCGGGGATAGCAGAAGCGTCGCGGTTTCGAAAAGATCGACTGCGGCGGCGGTCACGGCCTGCATTCGCGTTCGCAGCGCTTTCCGCAGGGACTGCCCAGGGGAAGGCCCGAGAACGCGAACCGAGGGACCGCACGAATGCTCGAGCGCCGCCGCCGTAGCGCCGGCGAGCCCCGTATAGCCGCGCACATCCGAACGCGAACGCCGCCCTTCCGCACGCAGTTCGTTTCGGTACAATGTTCGGTTTTCGCGAGCCAATCGAGACGACCCCGAGAGGTAGCCATGCCGACCCTGTCCGCCGGTAAACGACTGAAGAGCGCCGTCTGCGCGACGGAAATCATGGTAATCGCCGCACCCGACGGCGACGTGCAACTGGCCTGCGGCGGCGCGGCCATGGTGGAAGGCGGCGACGTCAACGGGGGCGAGGTCCACCCCGACTACGCCCGCGGCACGGCCATCGGAAAACGCTACGTCAACGCGGACGGCTCGATGGAAGTCCTGTGCGTCAAGGCTGGCGACGGTTCGCTCGCCCTGGGCGGTAGCGCGCTCACCGTCAAGGACACCAAGAAGCTGCCGAAGACCGATTAGCGTCTCCAAGCACGGAACCCGTAGTCCGTGAACACCATGATGCTCCTCGAAATGGCCACCTCCGGGTTCGGCCATCGCGTTGCCTTCACCGATCCCGCCGACGGCGCATCCATCACCTACCAGGAACTCTACGACGCTGCCGGTGCGGCCGCGCACCGCATCCGCGAATCCGGCGCCTCGCGCGTCGCCATGCTGGACGTCAGCAACCTCGCGGTGCCGGTGGCGTTGTTCGCGAGCGGCTGGGCGAACGTACCCTACGTTCCCATCAACTACCGCCTGACCCCCGCCGAGATCGACGCCTTGCTGGCCCGCGTACAGCCCGCCTATCTGGTCACCGACGACGAGCGCCTGCCCTCGTTCCAAGGCCGCGATGGACTCGAAACCATCTCCCGACGTGCCTTTCTCGAACTCGCCCGCGGCGGTGGCGCCGCCAGCGAACAGCGCTCCATGGACCCGGACGACATCGGCGTCCTGCTGTTCACCAGCGGCACCACGGGTGTCCCCAAGGCGGCGGTCCTGCGCCACAGGCACCTGGTCTCCTACATCGTGAGTTCGGTGGAGTTCATGTCCGCAGACGAGGACGAGGCGGCGCTGGTGTGCGTACCGCCCTACCACATCGCCGGCATCGCCGCGGCGCTGAGTTCGGTCTACGCCGGTCGCCGCGTCGTCCAACTCGCGAACTTCAGTGCCGATGCGTGGATCGAGACCGCTCGGCGCGAACGCATCACCACCGCCTTCGTCGTCCCGACCATGCTGTCCCGCATCGTCGACGCCCTGGAGGGCGAGGCAACCGCCGCCATGGACCACCTCCAGTCCATCTCCTATGGCGGCGGCAAGATGCCGCTCGCGGTGATCGAGAAGGCCATGGCACTGTTCCCCGATACCGACTTCACCAACGCCTACGGGCTGACCGAGACCAGTTCCACGATCACCGTGCTCGGCCCCGACGAGCATCGCGCCGGTGCCGCCAGCGAGGACGAGGAGGCGCGTCGCCGGTTGGTGTCGGTCGGCGTGCCGCTGCCGGGCATCGAAATCGAAGTCCGCGACGAGGACGGCAATCCGCTGGAGCCCGGCAAACGGGGCGAAATCCACGTCCGCGGCGAGCAAGTCTCCGGCGAGTACGAAGACCGCGGCAGCCTGCTGGACGCCGACGGATGGTTTCCGACCCGCGATGCCGGCTTCCAAGACGCCCATGGCTATCTCTTTCTCGACGGGCGCGCCGACGACGTCATCGTGCGAGGCGGCGAAAACATGTCGCCGGGCGAGATCGAGGACGTGCTAATCGCCCACGCGGCGGTGGCCGACGCCGCCATCGTCGGCATACCCAGCGAAGAATGGGGGGAAGCCGTAGCCGGTGCCGTGATGGTGAAGAGCGGTACGCCCGCCAACGAATTGCTGGCGAACGAACTCAAGGCCTGGGTCAAGGACCACATGCGCTCCTCGCGGGTACCCGATCGCATCGAGTTCTGGAGCGAGTTGCCGTACAACGAAACCGGCAAGCTGCTGCGCCGGGTGGTCAAGGAGCGGCTCGCCGCGCCGCAGCACAACGTCCTTGCGCCGCTGCCGCTGCTCCTTGTGGCCGACATCGAACGCTCCCTGGCCTTCTACTGCGACCAACTTGGCTTCACCTTGACCAACCGTCACGACCCCAATGGAAAGCTCGCCTGGTGCATGCTCGCCATGGAAGGCGCGCGAATCATGTTGGAGCAAACCGATGCCGACCGGCTGTCGGGTCTTGCCCAGGGCCGGGCCGACATCGTGCTCTACTTCCTGTGCGAAGACGTGGACGCCCTCCACGAGCGGTTCGCGAACAACGGCGTCGACGTGCGACCGCCGAAGGTAGCGTTCTACGGCATGAAGCAGCTCGAGATTCGCGATCCCGATGGGCGGTTCCTGTGCTTCGAGAACCCCGTCGGCGACGGCGTGCACCTATAGACGCTTTTGCCGAAAGGACTCCTGCCCAAGGCGCTCCTGCCCGAGGCGCTCTTGCCGAAGGCGCTCTTGCCGAAGGCGCTCTTGCCGAAGGCGCTCTTGCCGAAGGCGCTCTTGCCGAACCGTCGAACGCCAAGCGCCAGGCCTATCGCCAATCCGAGATCGCGTCGATCAATCTCCATTCCAGCGCCGTGGCGGAATCGATCCGGGCCCCCGTCAACGCCATGAACGCCAGCTTGCGCCGACCGATACGGCGCAGGATGCTCGTGGTGCCGCCAGCACCGGGGATCAATCCCATCCCCACCTCGGGAAGCTGAAAGAACGCGTCTTGGCGTGCCACGACCCTGCCCGCGAACGCCGGCAGTTCGATGCCGGCGCCGATGCACGCACCGTGCAGTCGGGCCTCCACCCGATCCCGCAGACAGTCGATCAGGGCGCCGGCGCTGCGTGCCATCCTGGAGGCATGGGCGATTCCAGCGTCCACGGCCTCCCCAAACTCGTCGAGATCGCCTCCGGCGCTGAAGCATGGCCCGGCGCCGTCCAGCAGGATTCGCCGAACCGACACGTCAGCCATCGCGACGTTCAGGGCTTCGCACAAGCCGTCGCGCAGGCCGGCGGAATAGGCGTTGCGCTTGTGCGGCCGGTTGAGGGTGATATGCAGCGTATCGCCATGGCGTTCGGCGAGCACCGGCGGCGCGCCGGGTTCAGCACGCCGCGCGTGTTCCGTACGGGCAGCGAGCCACGCTTGGAATTCCGCACCGTGCTGCAGGGCCGAATAGGCCAGGGACTCCGCGAAAGCCGATTCGGCGCCATCGAGGCGCTCGTTGTGGCGGAGCAGTCGCACAAGAACCGACGCGGCGATCGGATTGCGGTCGATCGCGTCGGTGACCAGCGCCACCCTGGCCGGACTCGCCACCACGTCGACGACTGCGGGTGTCGCCGCCTCCGGGCGATCCCCGTGTTCCGCCACGCCCACGACCACGCAGTTGGGCTGGGCGTGAAACGACGGCGCCGATACGCCGTCCAGCTCGACAGCCACCCAAGGCGTTCCGACAACGGGGGACAACTCCTCGTACCCCGATACCGAACCTAAGTATGCAGCAAGGGCGGGGAGCGTCATCGGCTTCACGGAACCGGTTTCCAATCGCAACTCGGTCGATGGTCCGATTGTACAAGAGGCGACCGACTCGCAATTGGCACCCGACCCCTGTGATACGCTCGCGGCCTCCCCGGATTGGACCGCACCGATGACCCGGATTCTGGCCAGCAACGAAGGCAACCCCGCACGGGAGCTCGCCGCTGGCCTCGCTCTGCTTGTCGGAAGCGTTGCATCTGCGGCCAACCTCGCCGCCACCGTCGACAACATCAAGGAATACAAGGGAAAGGTCCGGGTCACCGTATACCCCGAGGCCACCTGGTTGAATGAAGACCCCGAAAAAGCCGCCGGCCTGCAATCGGTCGGGCTGACCGGTCAGACGGCCAACGGATCGGTCAGCTTGAACTTCGACCTCGAACCCGGCGAATACGCTGCGGTCGCCTATCACGACCTCAACGACAATGCTGAATTGGACAGGAACTTCGTTGGTATTCCGAAGGAGCCGTATGCGTTCAGCCAAGGGTTCGACAAGATGCGCAGGCCCACCTTCGAAGACTGCAAATTCGCCGTCGGCGAGGAAGGCCACGCGATCACCATCGACTTGCGCTAACGGGCCGTCCGCGTCTCGGAATACGAGCCTTTCAAGAGCGCAGCCCACCGCTGTTCCTATGCAACCGCAAGTGTCCACATTCGGCATGCTCAAGAATTCTAGCGAGTCAGGCCGCTTGGGATCGGTGTCGGCCACGGGCACGAGCGAGACCGCAGGGCAGAACGACGATCAGTTGCCCGGGCTGCTGATCGTCAACGCCGAGGTCGAGGGCGTATGCGCCCTGGACGTGCGCTGCCGCGGGGGCAAGATCGTCGAAATCGGTCGCGGCCTCGTTGTCGCTGCCGACGAAACCACCTTGGACGCCAATGGCGGCGCCCTGATTCCCGGCCTCAACGACCACCACATTCACCTGTTCGCGTTGGCCGCTGCCCGTCGGTCAGTTCGTTGCGGCCCACCGGAGGTGGCCAACCGCGACGAACTCGAGGCGGCGCTGGAAGCCGCGCCGGGCGAGGATTGGATTCGGGGGGTGGGCTACCACGAGTCCGTCGCCGGCATGCTGGATGCGGTCTCGCTCGACCGGCTGCGCGGCGACCGGCCGGTGCGCATTCAACACCGTTCCGGCAAGATGTGGTTCCTCAACTCCCTCGGCGTACGCCGGCTCGGCATCGGGCCACCCGACGGACAGTTGTTCCGGCTCGACGGACTGCTGCGGGAGCGCCTGCGCGAGGATGCGGATCTTGCCCCGGCCGTGGAGGAGACCTCCCGGCTGCTCGCAGGCTACGGGGTTACCGGAATAACCGAGGCGACCCATACCAACGACAAGGGCACGGCGGCACTGTACCGCGAGTTGGACCTGTGCCAACGAGTGAACCTGATGGGCGACGAATCTCTCGATCGGGGTTCATTGAAAATCATGCTGGACGACGTGGCGCTGCCGAATCTGGACCACCTCGAAACCCGCATCGGCCGCGCCCATGAACGCGGCAAACCCGTGGCGATTCACTGCGTGACCCGCGCCGAGTTGATCTTCGCCTTGGGCGCATTGCGGGCAGCCGGCACGATGCCGGGCGATCGCATCGAACACGCGGCCGTCGCCGACGCCCCGGCAATGCGGCTCTTGCGCGAGACCTCAGGCGACCGTCACCCCGTCACGGTCGTCACGCAGCCGAACTTCATCGCCGAGCGGGGGGATCGGTACATCCAAGATGTCCCTGCCGAAGACCACGACTTCATGTACCGGTGTCGCGGCTTCCTGGATGCCGGCATCCCCCTTGGCGGCGGCACCGACGCGCCGTTCGGCAGTCCCGATCCCTGGGCAGCGATGCGGGCGGCGGTCGAGCGACGAACGAACACTGGACAGGTCCTGGGCCAAGAGGAGACGCTAACGCCGGAGCAGGCGTTGGAACTGTTCCTATCGCCACGCCAAGCCCCGGGCGGGCCGCCGCAACGCGTCGTCGTCGGCGCGCCAGCCGACTTCTGCGTCCTGCGTGACCGATGGGCGTCCGCCCGCA
>JAKZRQ010000148.1:0-4979 GCA_047518105.1 Pseudomonadales bacterium
GCGAACTCCCGAAGGGCGCGTCCCACGGGGCCTGTGGCCGCGTTGCGCCCCTTGGCAATGGGTCCACCATTCCCGGCGGGGACGCGCCTTGCCACAGACCCCGTGGGACGCGCTGAAATACCAGAAACTTGCGGGACACGAGACCAGTTCGGTTGGGGAGCAGCCCATTTCGGCGATCGCGGCTTCCTGCCCTGCGGTTGCGCGGATATTGAACACGAGGATCCGGAGACAAGGAGTGGCGAGTGTCCAAATTTGAACTGAACGGCAAGGCAGCCATTGTGACGGGCGGTGGCGGCACCGCGCACGGCATCGGCCGGAGCATCGCACTCTCGGTCGCCGAGGCCGGCGCGCGGGTTGCCGTCGTCGGCCGCCATCGGGATCCTCTCGACAAGGTTGTCGCCGAAATCCGAGATCGAGGCGGCGAAGCAGTGGCTGTCGTCGCGGACGTGACCGACCCACGGCAAGTGGAGGATATGGTCGCGCAGGCGCTCGACGCGTTCGCCGGAATCGATATTCTGGTCAACAACGCCGGCGGTATTTCCTTCGGCAACCCGGAAGACATCTCGCCGGAAGACTGGTCTAGCAGCATCGCGTTGAATCTCAACGGCACGTTTTTCTGCTGCGCTGCCGTGGCAAGGGAGATGATCAGTCAAGAAGGCGGAAAAATCGTCAATATTTCGTCTTCGTCCGGTATCAAGGGAGAAGAGAATGCGGCGCACTATGCGGCAGCCAAGGCGGCGGTTATCAATTTGACCAGATCGTTGGCGATTAGCTGGGCAATACATCGCATCAATGTCAACTGCGTGGCGCCAGGCAGCGTCGAAGTGCCGGATGGAGGCGTTCCGGGGATGCCGGAAGATGAAATCGCCAAACGGCGGAACCTTCAGTCTTTGGATGGCGCGACCCCGTTGCAGCTACCGGGAAAATCGACGGACATCGCCAACGCCGTCGTATATTTCGCATCCGCCGCATCTGACCTCATGACCGGAGAGACATTGGTCGTTAGAGGGTCGGAGTGGGCGTCCGCCTACAGTTGACCGGGAGCAAGGGAGCAAGAAAGTGTCCGTATTTGATCTCGAGGACAAGGTTGCCATCGTCACCGGCGGCGGCAGCGGTATCGGCGAGGCAATCAGCAAAGCGTTCGCGACGGCTGGCGCGAACGTGGTTGTCGGAGCGCGCAAACAGGAACGGCTAGACCGCGTGGCGAGCGAAATCCGAGAGATGGGGCAAGATTCCCTTGCGGTTGCCACGGACGTAACCGTGCCCGAACAGGTGGACAATCTGATCGAACGGACGTTGGACAAATTCGGTCGGCTGGACATCATGGTTGCGAATTCGGGGGGCGGCGGTTTTCCACCGATCACGGAAGCAACGCTGAATGACTGGGACAAGCAGATATCGCTCAATCTCGACAGTGCGTTTCTGTGCGATGTTGCAGCGGGGAAGGTGATGATCGAGCAGGGCTGCGGCGGCAAGATCATCAACATCGCCTCGACGGCGGGGATCAATCTCAATCCGAGGCTCGCGGCCTACGCTGCCGCCAAGGCCGGCATGATCAATTTCACCAAAACCCTTGCGCTCATCTGGGCGGCGCACGGCATCAATGTCAATTGCGTCGCACCCGGCTTCACTGCGACCGCAGGCATCAGGAAGGCCGGCATCGTACCGCCGGACACCCGAAAGGACGGTTCCAAGGTGCCTCCGCTGTTGCTGCCCAACGAACCGGAGCATGTCGCGGACACCTGCGTATTCCTGGCCTCCGAAGCTGCCGCGCATGTAACCGGCGAATTGATGATCGTCCGCGGTATGTTCCATATGGAGCGCAGCAACGACGTGATGCGGGATCGTGCTGGACTGACGCGCTGAGTCCGGCACCAACAAGGGAGATTGATATGCGTTTCGGTTTTTGGCCAAGTCCGTGGCTGCCGTTCACCGAGGCGGTCGAGCTTTGCGCCCATGCGGAAGCGACGGGATGGGACGGCGTTTGGGTCGCCGACCACTTCATGTCGTCGGGGCGCAATCCGACGATGCCCTTCCCGGAGGCGTGGACGACGCTGTCGGCGATCGCCGCGCGGGTACCGCGGGTTCGCGTCGGCACGATGGTGACCGGCAATACCTACCGGCACCCCGCCGTGTTGGCGAAGATGGCGGCGACGCTGGATCACATCTCGGGAGGGCGCGTGGTACTCGGCTTGGGTGCCGGCTGGCAGGAGAACGAGCATCGGCAGTACGGCATCGAATTCAGCGATGTGCCGGGACGCCTCGCCCGACTCGACGAGGCCTGCCAAGTCATCAAGTCCCTCTACACCCGGCCGGTCAGCAATTTCGACGGCCGCTACTACCAACTCACCGACGCAACGCTGGAGCCGAAGCCCGTGCAGCGGCCACTGCCGCTCCTGATCGGCGGTGGCGGCGAAAAGGTGACCCTCAAGATCACCGCCAAGTACGCCGACGAGTGGAACCACTGGGGCGATGCCGCCACCATGGCGCAGAAGGGCGCCATCCTCGACGCGCACTGCGCCTCCGTCGGTCGCGACCCTCGCGATATTCAGCGGTCGGCGGCGGTGCTGCTGTTCATCGGCCGAACCAAGGCCGAGGTCGCCGCGCGATGGGCTACGCACGGCGACAGCAAGAAGCCACCCGGCGCACCCGGCCGCTCCCTTGTCGGCACGCCGGCACAACTGCGGGACGCTGTTGCCGGTTTCGAGGCAGCCGGCGTCGACGAAATCATCGTCACCGACGCCGTGCTTGGAGACCATGCCGAGAAGATCGAGGCGATGGACCTGCTGATGCGCGAGGTGGCTGGACGCGGGTAGGCGAATTGGATGCGCGAGACGCCTAAAGCGCCTGCATTTCGCCGACGAGGGCGTCCTCGTCCGGGAAGTCCCCGGTCTGGTGTTTCGAGTAGACGAGCTTGCCATCCACGTTCACGTCGAAGATCCCGTCCGCGCCCTCGATCAGGAAGGATTCTTCGTTCAAGGCGTCCTTGATCTTCGCAGCCAAACTGACCGCTTTGGGTTTGTAGCCTCAGGACGTGCAGTAGGTGATGGAAATGTCCATGGAATAGCCTCCAGATGAAGAACTGTTGTCAATAACGCCCACCGAGCTTGGTATGGTCCCAGGTGACCGTCCGCTCGGGAGTGAACTTCAGGACGACGCGCTTGGCGGCGGTGCCCGCGACGGAGGCGCGCAGCTTGGCTATTGCCGCCTCGTCCAAGTCCCGCTCGCGGGAATTGATGGCCACCAACGTGTCCTTGACCGCGTCGATGTCGTCGATGATGTCACATCTCGCGTAGATCACGACACCCTTTAGTTCCGCGTATTCGGTGCCGCTCTCCACCAACAGCGTCGCCTTGGGATCCCGGCGCCAGTTCAACACCTTCTGGCTTTTTCCGAAGGTGGTGCAGCGGATGGCGCCGTCGTCGTCGCGGGCGAACCACATGGGCATGGGGTGGGGATAGCCGTTCCTGCCGTTGCCGACGATGATCAGCGTCTTTTGAGCTTCCAGGTAGTCGCGGATCTCGTCGTCGCCGAGTTCGATCAGTTTGCGGCGCGATGGCATGGGCGGCTCCTCAGTTGCCGAATTCTTGGCGGATGCGGTCGCTGTGTTCGCCTACGCGGGGCAGGCGTGGTGTCTTGGGCGGTGCCGCCGCCGCATTCGGATGTGCGGGAACGTCCACCTCGCCGGTCTCGCTTGCGACGGTTTGCCGGCGCAGGTGCGGATGCGCCGACAGTCCGTTCAAGTCGTTGACCGCGCCGTAGGCGATGCGCGCCGAACGCAGTTTGGCCTCCATCTCGGTGCGGGTGTGGCGGGAGAAGAAGGCCTGCACCATACCGTCGACTTCCGCTCGCCGCTCCAACCGCGCCGGATTGGTCGCGTAGTCCGGATCATCGACGAGTTCTCCCCGTTCGAGGACCCCGGCGGCGAACGACGCCCATTCCCGGTCGTTCTGCACGGAGATGACCAAGGTCACCCCGTCGCCGGTCACGAACCCGCCGTAGGGGGTGATGGAGGGATGGGCCAGGCCGATCCGTTCCGGACCTGCGCCCAGGTAGTCGTGGTGCAGCAGGGGCACGGCCATCAGGTCCGCCATGACGTCGAATAGCGACAGCTTGATCGCCGAGCCCGCCCCGGTTCGCGCCCGCTTCACCAGGGCTTCGTTGATGGCCAGCGCCGCCGCAAGCCCCGTGGAGGTATCGCAGACGGAGACGCCCACGCGGCCGAACGGTCCGGGCGCGCCGTTGATGGAAACCAGGCCCGCTTCCGCCTGCACCAGCAGGTCGTAGGCCTTCATGTCGGCGAAGGGACCGGTTTCCCCGTAGCCGGAAATGTCGCAGGTGACGAGGTGCGGAAACCGTTTGCGCAATTCGTCCGAGCCGAGTCCCGCCCGCGCCGCCGCCCCGACGGCGAGGTTCTGGATGAACACGTCCGCCTTGGCGAGAACGCGTAGGACGAGATCGCGGTCCTGTTCGTTCTTGATGTCGACGGTGAGGGACTCCTTGCCCCGGTTGAGCCATGCGAAATAGGCCGACTGGCCGTTGGCCGCCGTGTCGTAGGCGCGTGCGAAATCGCCGTTCAGACGTTCCAGCTTGATGACGCGGGCGCCGGCGTCGGCCAGGCGACAGGTCGCGAGCGGTGCGGCGACCGCCTGCTCGAGGGCAACCACCAGCACCCCGTCGAGGGGCCGTTCCACGTTCACGGGATTCATCCGCACCATTGTAGACCGTCTCGCAGGCCGAGCTGTTCGGCTTGCCCGAACGACGCGCGTGGAGGATCTCCGGCCAGCCACATGCGGCGCGCGCTAGAGTCCTTGAGCGCTCCGAATGTTGACACTTGGGTTGCATTTCGAACGAAGCCGGGAGAATGCGCGCCCTACTGGCGCGGCGCCGCCACATGCGGCGCGCGCTAGCGCGTTGGCCGTGGAATGCGGGCGCCCCAGTCCATCCGGTCACGGTGGTTGCATGGTTCGCCAGCTATA
>JAKZRQ010000149.1:0-24446 GCA_047518105.1 Pseudomonadales bacterium
AACTCCCGAAGGGCGCGCCCCACGGGGCCTGTGGCGGCGTTGCGCCCCTTGGCAATGGGTCCACCATTCCCGGCGGGGACGCGCCTTGCCACAGACCCCGTGGAACGCGCTGAAATACCAGAAACTTGCGGGACACGACACCAGTTGAAGGTGTTAGTGTGCCGGGTCGGGTCGCAAGTAGGCTGGCGTTTGTAGTGGCCGGATATCGTTCCATGACGCACTGCTGCACCGCCGCGCTGGCGGCACGCCTTCGCGTACGTGGCGTAGTGGCAAACCGGGCAGTCGGCGGCTTCGGCGCGGCGCATGGATCGAACTAGAACCGAACGCGTCATCCTCGGCTTGATCTGGATCGGCTTGGCGCTGCTCCTGTTCACGCCTTTCGTGGTGAGCGAAGAGACGGTTTTCCCGTTCGTGGTAGGCAAGGCGCTCTATTCGCGCTCGTTGATCGAAGTCGTTTTCCTCGCGTGGGCGGTGTTGGCGTTCCTCCAACCGGACTATCGCCCGCCGCGTTCGTACCTGTTGATCCTGCTCGGCGTATCTGTCGGCGTAGGCGCGCTGTCCGCCTGCTTCGGCGTCAGCGTGCAGCGGAGCTTCTGGTCGAACTTCGAACGGATGCAGGGCGTCTTGGACCAAGCGCACTGGTTTGCGCTTGCCGTCGTTCTGGTTTCGGTGGTCCGGATGCCCCAATGGCGGATCTTGCTGCAAGCGCAATTGGTGTTCGGGCTGGGGATCGCCTTCTGGGCAGTTGGCCAGTTCTTCGACGTGGGCTGGTTTGTCTGGAAGGAGTCGGCGACGGGCTACTTGCGGATTAGCACGACCCTCGGCAATCCCATCTACTTGGGCGGCTATGCGTTTGTCAATTGTCTCCTGGCAGCGGGTTTCTTCGTACGGTCGTGGATGCTGGAAGGGAAGCGTGACGGTGGCGTCGACGACGCCGCGCAGCGGGTCGGGGGCGCCCGTACGCGTCGTCCGTCGGGGCCGGGGACGCGCGGCATTCGCCTTGTCTACGCCGTCGCCAAGGTGCAGCCGTGCCTGGTTCGCGTGTTTTGGGGCAGCGTTGTGCTGCTCAACGCTTGGGTGGTCACCCTGGCTGGCGCCCGTGGACCGTTTCTGGGGCTGCTTGCCGGCGTGGTGGCCGTCGGGGCGGTGTACGCCTGGCTGGCGCGAGGGCGGATCCGGCTGGTTGCCGCCGGAGTCGCCGGGCTGTTCGCGGTCGGTGTCGTATTGCTGGTTGTGTCGATCACCGTGGCGCCCGACCCGTCGCGCGAAAAAGTCCAGATGTCGAATCCGCTGTTGGAACGGCTTGCGGCCTTCAGCAAGAGCACCGTTGATACCCGCCTCTCCGCTTGGAACGCCGGACTGAAGGGATTCGCCGAAGCGCCGGTTCTAGGCTGGGGACCGGAGAACTTCCTGGTGGTCTTCGGGCGGCACGCCGACGCTGGCATCGGTTCCAAGATGCTGGTGCACGATCATGCCCACAACAAGCTGGTCGAGGAATTGGCGACCAAGGGCGTCGTGGGGCTCATTGCCCATCTGGTGCTCTGGGCGGCGATCCTCGTCGCGCTGCTGCGTGCCGCCAAGGCTGTCGACCGAAGACAACAGGCGTTGCTGCTGTTCGCGGGTGCGGCCTTGGTTGGCCAATTCGTACAACGGCTGACGTCACCGGACTCCGCGGACGCGTGGCTGCTCTTCACCCTGCTCTTCGGCCTCGTCGCCACGATCGCCAGCCAGAGGCCGGCGGCCGGTGCACCGCGGCCGCCGGACAGGGCGCGACCTCGGATCCCGGTCTTGGCGAGAACGTTGGGCGGCCGGCGGGTGCGGGCCGCTGGCGGACTCGTCCTATTGGTGGGAGCGGCGGGGCTCGCGGGGGCCGGTCTGTTCGCCAACCAGGCGGCCTATTCGTCTGCTCGGATACTCGCCATCACAATCAAGGGTTCCGTAGGAGCGGCCATCGATCCAAGCGAGGTCCGAGCGCTGTTCGCGCTGGCCATCGCCGAGTTCGATCCACTTGCCAACGAGCCGCGCACGATGCTCTTCAAATACACCACCCAAGTGTGGCGGGTCCTTCGGGTGGAGTCCCCCGCCGAAGCAGCGCGGCTGATGGAACTGGCCTCTGCCCAGGCGTCGGCGGCGGTTCGCAGCGAACCCGAAAACTGGGAGCTTCACGCCACTATCGCGCGCCTGTATCACAAGGCGGGTGTGACCAACCCCGAATACCGGGAGATGGCTGCGCGGCACGCGCAGACCGCGAGACGGCTCGCCCCGAATCGGACCGAAGTGCGCTCCCTGCCGGTGTCCAATATCCGCGGCGACGCCCGGAGCAACCCCGAACGGGGCCAAGCGGTCGCCGACTGAAGCGCAACTTGGACAGACCGTGCTGCTCGACGCCCTGACGAGGATTGGTATACTCCATCGCCTGTGTCCGAGACCCATCCCCATAGGAGTCGAGCCCCGATGAGCCTCTCAAGCCTCAGCCACATTCTGAACTACTTTAGCGGCAACGAACCCACGGCCGATGATCTGCGGGATATCGTCAACGAGACGGTGCTCCTGGTGCTGGGGCGAGCGACGGCAGCCGATACGAACATCAAGCATCTGGAGGTCGACGCCGTTCGGGAGATCGTCAAGAAAAACACCGGCGAGGAAGTCAGCGCCAAGGATGTCCGCATGGCCGCCCACGCGGGGATCTTCGACGTCGAGCCGTTGGAGCGGTATTTGGCCCAGGTCACGAAGAAGATCGACATTCACGACCGGGTGATGATCGCCAAGGCGCTGGCCGAGGTGATCCTGGTCGACGAGCGCGTCACGGGCCGGGAAGTGCGGTTCTTCAACATGGTCGCCGATGCGATGGACCTGACTGCCGCCAACATCGCCGGCTTGATGGTGACGCACTAGAACCCTTGAGCACAGCGTTCTTGAGAAGCCGTCATCTTTGCAATTGAGCAATTGAGCCAAGCTTTTCGCCACCCGTAGAGAATGCGCCAGCATTCTCAAACGCGCCCGTCAGGGCGCGCCGACGCACATGCGGCGCGCTTGGCGTTCTTGAGAAGCCGTCATCTTTACAACCGAGCCAAGTTCTCGCCATCCGTAGAGAATGCGCCAGCATTCTCAAACGCGCCCGCCAGGGCGCGCCCGCGCCTAGCGTTCTCGAGAAGCCGTCATCTTTGACACTCGAGCCAAGTTCTCGCCGCCCGTAGAGAATGCGCCAGCATTCTCAAACGCGCCCGGCAGGGCGCGCCCGCGCCTAGCGTTCTCGAGAAGCCGTAATCTTTGCAATCGAGCCAAGTTCTCGCCGCCCGTAGAGAATGCGCCAGCATTCTCAAACGCGCCCGGCAGGGCGCGCCGCTAGGCGCACAGGAACGGATCGAATACAACGCGCCCGACGGTCTCCCGGGACGCCAAGCGCTTCAGCGCGCCGGGTAGGGCATCGAATCCGATCACCTCGCTCACCAACGGCTCGATCTGGCCGGCGGCAAGTCGTTCGTGCAGGTCGGCATAGCAGCGTCGCACGAGTTCCGGGTGGCGTTCCCGGTAGCCGCCCATGTGCACACCGACCACCGCGTAGTTCTTCACGAGCACATGGTTGGCGGGCGCCGATGGAATCGACCCGCCCGCGAAGCCGATGACGAGCAGGCGACCCTCCCACGCCAACAGCCGGCGGACGGTATCGAAATGGCGCCCGCCCACGGGGTCGAAGACGACATCGACGCCCCGCCCGTCGGTGGCTTCCATGACCCGTTGGTAGAGGTCCTCGGCGTTGTAGTCGATGACGAGGTCGGCCCCAGCACCCTTGGCGGCAACGGCTTTCGCCTCGCCGCCGACGGCGCCGATGATCCAGCAGCCGACGGCGCGCGCCATCTGAACCGCCGCCGTGCCGACCCCGCCGGCTGCGGCGAGTACCAGCACGGATTCGCCGGGCTTGAGGCGAGCGCGCCGATGGAAGGCGAACCACGCCGTGGCGTAGGTGATGTGGATGGCCATGGCGGAAACGGAGGATACGGTGTCCGGAATACGGTGGGACTGCTCGGCGAGAAGCAGGGCGCCCTCCGCGTAGCCGCCGGCGGGATCCACCGTGGGGCCGACAAGGCGCTCGCCTACGCCGAAGCCGCTATTGACCGCGGCCGCTTCGACGGTTCCCGCAGCGCTCATGCCCGGGGTGAACGGCGGTGTCCGCTGGACCTGATAGGTGCCTTGGCATTGCAGGATGTCCGCGAAGTTGAGGTCGGATGCCTCCACGCGAATGCGCACGGTTCCTACAGGCGGCACCGGCGCGGTCGTCTCCACCGGCGCCAACTCCCGCCAAGGGTCGCCAAGCCGGGACATCTGCCAAGCGCGCATCGCGGGCTTCGTCTTGAGTTGAGTGGAGGCGGTACCGTCCAACCCGGCTAGGCGTCGACGGCGGCCTCGTCCAACGCGGAGTCCAGGTCTTCCCCGGGGACACGGTCGACCGCCTCGTCCAGGAGCGCCAGGAAGGCGTCGTCGAGGATGTTGCCCTTGGCAAGGATTCGGCCTTCGCGATCGATGAGCACGTAGGTTGGAATGCCGTGAACCTGCCATGTCCTCGTGAGTTCGCTCCCCACGCCGACGTGCCATTGCGACCACGGCATCGGATCGTCGAGCTGAAACTCCGTCACCGTGTCCAAATCCTGGTCGATGCTGATGCTCAGGATCTCGAATTGATCGGCAGGCAGTTCGGCCGCCAGTTCGCGCAGTTTCGGCAGGGATGCGATGCAGGGGCCGCACCAGGTTGCCCAGAAGTCCACGAGCACGACCTGGTTGGCGTAGGCGCCCAGGCTCTCTTCGATGCCGTCCAAGCGTCGTCCCCCGAGGTCCGATACCGTCCCGCCCACGGTAGCGTAGCGAATGGTGGATAGCAGGCCGGCTTCCGCTTCGCCGAGCGTCTGCGCGGTTGGCTTGCCGTTCTCGTCGGTCACCTTGGCGATGAATTCCTCGTCCTCGAGACCTTCGCTCAAGCCGGCCGCCAAGGTCAGCGCCCGCTCGCGGTACGACTCGCGTTCCTCCGGGGTGGCGGAATTGATCGACCGGGCCAGGCGCGATGCCGCGTAGTAGCGCGCGGTGGCACGCACCACCGGGTCTTCGGCAGTGGAAGCCATTGTGTTCAGAAGTGTTTCGATTTCATTGTTCGGGCCGGATCCCGCCCGGTCGAGATGCATCAGCATGCGCGGCCAGTTCTGATAGTCCGGCATGCTCGCCAGGGTCTCGCTGCCCTTGATCATGGGTCCGATGCCACCGCGGACGGAACCGGCCCGTTCGATGAGGAACTCCGCAGCTTCGATCGTCTTTTCGTGTTCGCCTAGGTCGATGATCGCGCTCGCGGCGGCCAGGGCTTGCAAGGCGGAATGGCGTTTGCGGAACAGCCGGGACAAAAGACCCTTGCCTTGATCCAGATATCCCTCGACGATCGACCAGTCGGGCCCGACGCGTTCCACCAACGCGGCCATGCCGAATTCCATATCGCTGTTTGCCGTGGGGGACCTACCTTGAGTCTGTTCGACCAGAAACTCGGCTGCCTCAACGGCCTTCTTGCCATCGGACTCCATGATCGAGCGCGCGGCCTGGACCGCCAGGACGATGTCCGGATGTTCGCCCCGCTCTTCCTTGCGCAGTCGTTCCTTTTCTTCTGCGGAGACGTCCGCATTGCCGATCTCGCGATCCTTCGCATGCCACGCCTTGTCCAGATCGAGGTACGCTTGGACGAGCTTCCAGTCGTCGGCGGCGCTGGCGTTGACGGCGACCGCGGCGGACAACATCGCCGCCGGTAGGGTCCGCAGAAGCCGTCTGATCGACAACCGGGCAACACGTTGAGAAGGCGTCATGGCATCTCTCCCGATTCTTGCTGCGGCACGCAACCGCGCGCCGTCAGGCGCACGGGTGCCGTGGAGCATACCGCGCGCCACCGAAGAGGGTCAAAAACGCTTGTGGCGAGGCCGGCGCGCGCCCCGACTGACCACGGGACTCAGGACTCGTTTTCGTCGCGCGCTCGATGGGCGGCACCTTGGATCGACTTGTTCGGACGATGCGGCGGTGCGGTCATTGCATGTTACGAGGGCCCGACCAGTCCACCTATCAGATCAATCAGTGGGGTGGGATAGATGCCGAGAGCCACCACGAGCAGGCCCAGTACGACGACGGCGACGCAACCTTCCCAAGAGATCGGGCCTCCGCCCGGCGGCGCGTCACGCCCCTCGGCCCGCTTGGTCATCGCGAAGACGATGCGCAAGTAGTAGTAGATGCCGATGGCGCTGCCGATGATGAGCGCCCACACCAGGGTCCAGGCCGCGCCACCCACGCCGGCGGTGATCAGATAGAACTTGGCGATGAAGCCCACGGTGAGCGGGATTCCTGCGAGCGACATGGCCGCGGCGGCCAGTACGGCGGCCAGCACGGGCCGCCGCCAAAAGAGACCTTCGTAGGCGCCGAGGTCGTCCGCTTCTTCGGCTTCGCCCGACAACACGGTCACAACGCCGAAGGCGACGAGGGTCATCAGGAAATACCCGGTGACGTAGACGAGTCCGGTTTCCACGCCGAGCGCCCGGCCTCCTGCCGTGCCGGCGACCACCACGGCAATCATCAGGTAGCCGAGATGGGCTATGGAGGAGTAGGCGAGCAGCCGCTTCAGACTGGTTTGCAGGAGTGCCAGGATGTTGCCGCCGATCATGGACACGACGGCGATGAAGACGACCACGGTGCCGATGGCGTCGGCGTCGAGCAATCCGGCGTCCAGCGTGTAGCGCAGCAGCACGGCGAACACGGCGCCCTTGGAGACCGTGGCCACGAAACCCGTCACCGGCGCCGGAGCGCCCTGGTAGACGTCCGGCGTCCACATATGGAACGGCACCAGCGACAGCTTGAAGAAGACGCCGGCGAGCAACATGCCCTGGCCGAGCAGGACGACGTTGCGCTCGGCGGCGGCGATGTGGGCGAATGGGAACTCGAACGCCAACGTGCCGGACGCGAAGTAGATCAGCGCCATGCCGAACAGCATGGTGCTCGACGCGGCGCCCGACAGCACCAGGTACTTGGCGGCGGCCTCCAGCGGCGGATGACCCTCTTCGGGGTAGGCGATCATGGCGTAGAGCGAGATCGAGAGCACTTCGAGACCGAGCAGGAAAGTCGCGAAATGCGATGCGCCCGCAGTAACCACGGCACCCAAGGTGGCGATGACGAGCAGCAGGTAGAACTCTTGGCGGTGGGTGGCGCGACTGCGCAGGTACCGCCAGGAGAGCACGGCCGTCGTGATCGCGGCAAGACCGAAGAGGCCGAAAAAGTAGAGCGCGTAGCCGTCGATCCGCAGGATGCCGTCGATGGACTGGGCCCCGGCTTCGAATGCGGTCGGGAGGAAGGCGAGCGACACCGCGACGACCGCCACCGCACCCCAGAACGCCACCAGGTGGGAGCGCAGCCAGGCTACCGCCAACAGCAGCACCACGATGCCGCCGGCAAGCACGAGGTAGGGGGATAGCGCCCAAGCTTGGGCGGCGGCCCATGCCTGGGGGACTTGGGCGGCGATCATGGCAGCACCCCCAGGGCTTCGATGGTCGCGCGAGAGAGTTCGAGCACGTGCTGGGGATAGACGCCCACCCAGACGAGTCCGGCCATCATCGCCGCCATCACGCTCATCTCGCGCATGCCGAAGTCGCGCATGGAGGCGATCTCGGGGTTGGGCGCACCCTGGAACGAATGCTGCATCAGGTAGAGACCGTAGACGGCGGCAACCACGATGCCGACGGTCGCGGCGACCGCCAGCGCCCAGTTCTCCTGGAACGCGCCAAGCAACGCCAGGAACTCGCCGACGAAGTTGCCGAGGCCCGGCATGCCCACGGAGGCGACCACGAAGAACAGCGTAATCGCGCCCATGCGCGGCGCATGGACCCACAAGCCGCCCATGTTCGACATCTCCCGGGTGTGCAGCCGTTGCTGGATGGCGCCCGCCATCATGAACAGCGCTGCCGTGGAGAAGCCGTGGGCGATCATGGTGATGATCGCGCCCTGCATGCCGAGTTCGTTGAAGGCGTACACGCCGAGCAGGATGAAGCCCATGTGGGCGATGGAACTGTAGGCCACCAGGCGCTTGAAGTCCGACTGGCTGAAGGCCATCGCTCCGCCGTAGAGGATGCTGACCGTACCGAGCAGCATCGCCCAAACCGCGAAATCCCGGGACGCTTCGGGGAACAACGGCACCGCGAACCGGATGATCCCGTAGGCGCCGGTCTTCAACAGGATGCCGGCCAGGATCACGCTGCCCGCGGTGGGCGCCTGGGTATGGGCATCGGGCAGCCAGGTATGCACCGGTACCGAAGGCAGCTTGGTGGCGAACGCCGCGAAGAAGCCGAGCATCAGCCACGGCGCGAAGCGGGCGTCGATCTCGGCGCCGAGCAGCTTTCTGTAGCTGAAGGTGATCTCGCCGCTCGTGGCGTGGTGAACGGCGACCAGCGCCAGGATCGCGAGCAGCATCAGCAACCCGCTGATCTGGGTGAACAGGAAGAACTTCATGGAGGCGTAGCCCTTGTTCTCGTGCCCCCAGATCGCGATCAGGAAGTACATGGGAATCAGCATGACTTCCCAGAAGAAGAAGAACAGGAACAGATCCATGGCCGTGAACACGCCGACCACGCCGGCCATCACCAGGAGGATGTTGAACTGGAAGAAGCCGTGGCCGGAATCGATCTCGTCCCAGGAGGAAACCACCGCGACGATGCCGAGAAACATCGTGAGCGCGACCAGCAGGAGGCTCAATCCATCCATCTCGAGCGCGACGCCGATGCCGAACCGCGGAATCCACGGCCAGTCCATCGCCGCGTAGAGTCCGTTCGCCTCCGGCCCGTTCAACCAAAGCACGATCGTCCAGACCAGGCCGGCGCCGAAAGCCAGCACGCTCAACATGCGGGGCCAGTGTGCGCCAAACCGTTCCGAAGCCCAGGCAACGACCCCGGCGGCGAGCAGGGCGACGATGATCCAGAACAGGATCACAGCGCACCCGCCACGATCAGGAAGACGACGATCAGGCCGATGGCCATGTTGGCCGCGTACCACCGCAGCCGGCCGGTTTGAGTCAACGCGCCAATGTGGTGGAAGCCGCGGGCGATGGCGACGACGATGCGGTAGACCAGATCGACCACATCGCCCTTGTTGACGCGCGCGAGCAGGACGAAGGGCTTGACGAAGAGATGGTCGTAGAACCAGTCGAAACCCCATCCGCTCCGCCAGAAACGCTTGATCGGCGCGACCGGACCCGTGTCGTCGGGTGCGCCCGCGTCGCCCGCGTTGCGGTACAGGAACCATCCGACGGCGATCCCGGCAAGCGGCACGAGCACGGTCAGGAGCGGGACCGCGTCGACGTGTGAGAACGGCTTGAGCCCTCCGAGAAGTTCATCGAGGATGCCCAAGCCCAGCCAGCCGCCCCCGAAGGAAAGCAGGAGCAGCACCACCAGCGGTCCCCACATGTTGATCCCGGAGTGGTCGTGGGGCTCCGTTCGGGTCTTGCCGAAGAAGGTGATGAGCATCATGCGGGTCGTGTACAGGGAGGTCATGAACGCCGCTGCAACCGCGCCGGCCCAGAACACCCAGCCGGTATCGAAGGCGGCCACGACGATGGCGTCCTTGCTGTAGAAGCCGGACGTCAGGGGGAAGGCCACCAGTGCCAAGGATCCGATCAGCATGCTCGCGAACGGGATGGGCAGTTTCCGCCACAGACCGCCCATCTTGAAGATGTCCTGCTCGTGGTGGAGGGCCAGGATCACCGACCCGGACGCGAGGAACAGCAGGGCCTTGAAGAAGGCGTGGGTCATCAGGTGGAAGATCGCCGCCGACCAGGCGCCGACCCCGAGCGCCAGGAACATGTAGCCGATCTGGCTCATGGTCGAATAGGCGAGAATGCGCTTGATGTCGGTTTGAGTCAGGGCCGCGAAGGAAGCAATGAAGAGCGTCGCCAGGCCGACGATGGCGACCGCCAACTGGGCCATCGGCGCCACCTCGTAGAGGCCCTTCATCCGGGCGATGAGATAGACGCCAGCGGTCACCATGGTCGCCGCGTGGATCAGCGCGGAGACCGGCGCCGGGCCGGCCATGGCGTCCGGCAGCCAGGTCTGCAGGGGCACCTGTGCGGACTTGCCGACGGCGCCGCCGAGCAGCAGCAGGGCGATGGCCGTGGCCATGCCCAGGTCGAGATCCCCGGCGTTGCCGAGCGCGGACTGGATATCCAGGGTGCCGAGTTCCCGGAACAGCAGAAACAGCCCGATGGCCATCAACGTGTCGCCGACCCGGGTGACCACGAAGGCTTTGCGCGCGGCGTAGCCGTTGGCCGGGTCGCGGTGATAGAAGCCGATGAGCAGGTAGCTGCACAGCCCAACGCCCTCCCAGCCGAGGAACAGCACCAGCAGGTTGTCGCCGAGCACCAGCATCAGCATGGCGAACACGAACAGATTCATGTAGGCGAAGAACCGGCTGTAGCCTTCCGGCTCCTCGTGATCCTTCCACATGTAGCCCGTGGCGAAGAGGTGGATGAGGAAACCGACGCCGGTGATGACGCCGGTCATGACCAGCGACAGGCCGTCGAGGTAGAGCGTGATCGACGGCGTGAAGTCGCCGACCGCCATCCACGTCCACAACGTTTCCTGGACGTGCGCTTCGCCGCTGGCGAGGAACTCGCGTCCGGCGAGCAGCGTCAGGAGCGCCGAGAGTCCGACCGAGCCGGCGCCGATGCACCCCACCACCTTGTCCGGCAGCTTGCCTTCGGTGGCGAACAGGATCAGAAAGCCGGCGAGCGGCAGGGTGGGGACGAGCCAGAGCAGATCCAAGAGCGCCTCCTCCCCCTTACCCGTTCAGTTCGCTGGCGGCGTCGACATCGAGGGTGTCGAAGCGGCGCGAGATCTGAAGTACGAGCCCAAGCGCCACCGCCACCTCGGCGGCGGCCAGCGCCAGAATGAACATGAACATGATCTGCCCGTCGGGCGCACCCCACTTGGCGCCTGCCGCGATGAAGGCAAGTCCGGCCGCGTTCATCATCACTTCGAGCGACATCAGGAGGAAGATGATGTTGCGGCGCACCAGCACACCCAGAAGGCCCAGCAGGAAGAGCGCCGCAGCGAGAAAGAGGACGTGTTCGACAGGAACTTGGATCGCCACGCTCAAGCCTCCCGCCTGTCTTCCAGGTAGCGGCGTCCCAAGTGGTAGGACCCGATCAAGGCCGCCAGCAGGAGGAAGCCTGCCAGCTCCACGGCCAGCAGGTAGGGACCGAACAGGGCGATGCCGACGGCCTTGGGCCCCACCATCTCGCCCGCGGTGTCGGCCGTTGAGCCCGCCAGCACGTACACCATCGTGATCAGCAGGACCGACACGAGCATGGCGGGAAGAACCCACATGCCCGGTCTAAGCCAGCGGCTCTCGCGTAGTACGGACGAGTGGCCGAGGTTCAGCATCATCACCACGAACAGGAACAGCACGACGATGGCGCCGGCGTAGATGACGACCTCCAGAGCCGCCGCGAACGGTGCGCCGAGCACGAAGAAGATCACCGCGACCGCCAGCAGGGAAACCACCAGGTAGATCAACGCATGGGACGCGTTGCGGCGGGTAACCACGAGGGCGGTGGAAACCAGGGCGACCGCCGCCGGAATCCAGAACAGCGCCAGGTCCATCGTCAAGGCAGGAGGCTCCTCACATCCGAGGGCGGCGCCTCTCGGCTGGCTTCGCCCTTGTCCTTGCCGTGGATGGTCTTGCCCGCCACCTGCCAGAAGCTGTAGTCCGGGTACTTGCCAACGCCGTCGATCAGCAGGTGCTCCTTCTCGTAGACCATGCTGTCGCGGTCGAACTCGCACAGTTCGAAGTCGGGCGTCAACTGGATGGCGTAGGTGGGACAGGCCTCCTCGCACATGCCGCACATGATGCAGCGCGAGAAGTTGATGCGGAAGAACTCGGGGTACCAGCGACCGTCTTCCTCGCGCTCGGTCTTCTGCAGGGCGATGCAGTCCACCGGGCATGCCACGGCGCAGAGATTGCAGGCGACGCAGCGCTCTTCGCCGTCGGGGTCCCGGGTGAGCACGATGCGGCCGCGATAGCGGGGGGCGAGGTAAGGCATCTCTTCCGGGTACTGCACGGTCTCGTTGCGCATGAAGATGTGCGTGAACACGGCCCAAAGCGTTCTGAGTTGGCTTAGCATCGTCAAAACTCCCAGAGGACGAAGAAGCCCGTTGCGAGCAGGTTCAGCAGGGTCAGCGGCAGCAGGACTTTCCAGCCGAGGCTCATCAACTGGTCGTAGCGCGGACGCGGGATGGCTGCCCGAAGCAGCACGAAGACGTGAAAGAAGAACAGCACCTTGGCGCCGAACCAGACGATCGGGGGCAGGAAGCCCAAGAATTCCGGCACCAGCCAGCCGCCGAAGAAGAGCAGCACCAGCAGGCAGGAGATGACGATCACGGAGACGTATTCGCCGCACATGAGGAGCACGAACTTCATGCCGGAGTACTCGGTGTGGAAACCGCCGGTCAGTTCGTGTTCGGCCTCCGGCAGGTCGAACGGCAGCCGATGGGACTCGGCGAGGCCGGCGAGGAAGAAGATCACGAAACCCACGAATTGCGGCACGATGAACCACAGATCCCGCTGGGCCTCGACGATGTCCACCAGGCTGAACGAGCCCGCGTGGATCACCACGCCCATGATCGAAAGCCCCATGAACACCTCGTAGGTGACCATCTGCGCCGCCGCGCGCAGGCTGCCGAGCAGGGCGTATTTGTTGTTGCTGGCGAAACCGCCGAGCAGGACGCCGTACACGGCCAGCGACGACATGGCGAGGAACCACAAGAGCGCGATATTGAGGTCGGCCACGTAGACTTCGGGCGCGAACGGGATCACCCCCAGGACCAACAGCATCGAGCCGCAGACGATGACCGGCGCCAGCGTGAACAGCACGCGGTCGCCGAACGGCGGCAGCCAGTCGTCCTTGGTGATGAACTTGATGCCGTCGGCAACCCCTTGCAGGACGCCGAACCACCCGACCCGGTTCGGTCCTTGGCGGTCCTGCCACCAGCCGAGCAGGCGCCGTTCCCACCATTGCAGGAACATCACCGCGAGCAGGGTGCCGGCCGCCAGCGGCAGGATCAGCACGTAGCTCCAATTGATCTCGAAACCGAAGATGGGACTACCCCTTGGCGATCAGGTTGGGATCGCCGCCGGGTTTGCGCACGAATTCGGGATCCGAAGCGAGCTTGACGGTCGCGGTCGAAAGCAGGGGGGAACCGGGCAGGCCTTGGGACACGCCGACGACGCCCTTGGCCACCGCGGCGTCCAGCCGGACCTCGAAGCTCGCGTTCAATTCTTCGAGGGCAACGCCGGCGCCTTCCTGGACGCCGAGACGCTTGGCGTCCTCGGGATTCAAGAGGACGTAGGGGGGCGGGGTCCGTTCCAGGATCGGTGCCGAGGCGGACGAGAGTTCGTCGCTGCCGAAGACGTCGCTCTGCGGCGCGGCGATGAAACCGCCATTGGTCTGGACCGGGGCGGGCACGTGGGGATGTCCGACTGTCGGTTCGGCGTTGGTGTTGGTCACGAGAAACACGTCGGGGTCGCCACCAGCCAAGGGACCGCCGACCTCGTGCTGGAATTTGAACACCGACTGGTTCGAGTTCCATCCCGGCGTCCACACGTAGGGCACCACGGCGCCGGGCTGGTCGCCGGCGTTCAAGCCCTCCATGGAGTAGGAGAAGGGCGTTTCGTCGTCCACCGTGGTCTTCGGCTCGTGCACGCTCACGTGGGCGCGCATGGCGGTGCGGCCACTGTAGCGATGGGGTTGGCGCGGTATCTTGTTGCCTGCGGCGACCCGGAATCCCGCTTGCGGGGCGATGCCCGCCAAGGCGGGGAGCTCGCCGGCACAGGCGGCGGTCACCGCGTCGATGTCGTTCCAGTCGAGATCGGCACGGCCCGTCTCCCGCCCGAGAGCGGCGATCCAACGCCAGGAGGACGTGATCTCGTCGGCCGGTTCGAACACTTGGTAGAAGCGCTGGGCGCGGGTCTCGTAGTTCACGAACGTGCCCGTTTGCTCGGCGTAGGTTGCTGCCGGAAGAACCACGGCGGCGGCTTCGGCGGTCGGCGTTTCCAGGCAGTCCAGCACGATGGCGCGATCGAGCTCGGCTTCCCCGACCGGCACGCGCCGGGAGAGATCGTTCTCCAGCACGACGGCAACTGCGCCATCCCTTGCCCGCTCGATCGCTTGGGGCAGCGTAAGGCCGCCGCCGAGCAGGGCGGCGCCGTAGGAGTTCGCCTCCATGGCCGCCACCGCCAGCGAGACGTCCTTGCCCTTTGCTCTAAGAGCGAGCGCGACATTCGCCGCCGCTTGGACGAGCGCCGGTTGCCGCGCTTCGCAACCGGCGATCACCAGCGGCCGTTGGGCGGCGGACAGCGCTTGGGCGGCGGTCGTCACGAAAGCATCCAGGGTGCCGGGTGGAAAGTCGCCGTGGATGGCATGGGCGATCCCGAATCCGGCCCGCGCCAGGTCCACCGGGTCGCCGTGCCGGGTTGCGGTCGCCAATTCGTCGATGCGGGTAGAGGCGACCGAAGCAATGAACAGCGGGCTCTTGGCCTGTTGGGCGTGGCTGCGGACCCCGGCATCCTGCCATTCCGGAATTCCCGCCGCTTGGGCCATGTCGAAGGCGACGCCCCGCACGGCTTGGCGCACGGCGAGCGCGACCCGGGGTGCGGTGTTCGATACGTCCTCGCCGAGGATCAGGACGGCATCGGCGTTCTCGATATCGGTGAGCGATGGAATCCGGGGACCGCCCGCGCGATAGGCTTCGAGCGCAGCGGCAATGGTCTCGGCTTCGTCGTCCGCCATCCCGGGGCAGAAGTTGTCCGCGCCGACGAGCGTCTTGAGGGCGAAGTTCGCTTCCACCGACGCCCGCGGCGAACCGATGCCGACCACGTCGGCGTCCTTCAGACGCGCCGCTGCCGCCGCCAACGCCGCATCCCGGCCCGGCGCTTCGAAGACGCCGTCCTCGGCACGCACGCCGGCGTGGCGGATGCGCTTGTCGTGGTTGACGAAGTGGGAACCGTAGCGACCGCGATCACACAGGAAGTAGCCGTTGACCTGGCCGTGGTAGCGGTTGTGCACGCGCTTCAGAACGCCGTACCGCTCGGCCGGGAAGGTATTGCAGCCCACCGCGCAGTTGGGGCACACCGAGGGCGCGGACTGCAGGTCCCACTTGCGGGTATAGACCTTGGAGAACGGCTTGTCGGTGAACACCCCGGTGGGACAGACCTCCACCAGGTTGCCGGCGAACTCGCTCTCGAGCACGCCGTCTTCCTGGCGCCCGAAGAACATGCGCGAGCGCGAGCCGAAGGCGTCGAGATCCTTGCCCCCCGCGTACTCGCGATAGTAGCGCACGCAACGGTAGCAGGTGATGCAGCGGTTCATCTCGTGGCCCAGGAAGGGCCCGAGATACTGGTTCTCCCAGGTTCGCTTCATGCCGCTGTAACGGCGCATGGAATGGCCGGCCATCACGGTCATGTCCTGCAGGTGGCACTCGCCGCCTTCCTCGCACACCGGGCAGTCGTGCGGATGGTTCTCCATCAGCCACTCGATCACCTGCTTGCGGAAGTCCGATGCGAACGCGCCCGGGCGCGACGGGTCGCCCTCGGAGGTGCCGATGCCGACCCGGAGCCCTTCCTGGACCGTCATCAGGCATGCCATCTGCAGCCGGCCGCGCTGATCGGCCTCGTCCCGGTACTGGATGACCGCGCACAGACGGCAGGATCCCACCGAGCCCATGGCCGGGTGCCAGCAGAAGTAGGGCAGGTCCAAGTCTTCGGACAGGCAGGCGTGCAGCAGGTTCTGGCCTTCGGGGAGGTCGTAGTCCTTGCCGTCTATGTTGACACGGGCCATGTGGTGGCGCCTCTCCGACTCCTCGCGCTGACGCAGGCTTCGACGATTCAACGTTCAAGCAAAATGGAGATAGCGGGATGTCCCCGGGTGGCGGACCACGCCGAATGAGGCACCCACCCCTCCTTTAGACTCCCGGTCAAACCGCGGTCTCGTGCCCTTGCCCACCCTCCACGGCGAAGGTCGCCCGCGTACGGGCGGCGCGGGGAGGCGGAGCGCGAAAACCGCGCCACAATACAGACCGAAGCCGTGCGGGGCAAGGGTTTGGACGCGTGTGGGTGGTCGGTACTCCGCCGAAACGCGTTCGAGCAATTGTTCACCGTGCGGGGCACCGTGAGGGAGTGTGCATGGCGAACGCTACCGTAGCGGTTTCCCGGTCTCGTCGAAGTACTCGCGCGTGACCTTGAACACCATCGGCGACAGCAGAAGCAGGCCGATGAGGTTCGGAATCGCCATCAAGCCGTTCAGGGTGTCCGCCATAGCCCACACCAGATCCACCTTCACGTTGGCGAAGACCAGCGCCACCGCCACCCACATGCCGCGGTAGATCCACAGGCTCTTCTCGCGGAACAGGTATTGCCAGCACCGTTCGCCGTAGTACGACCATCCGAGAATGGTGGTAAACGCGAAGATGGCGAGCGCGATCGTGACGATGTACTGGCCGCCGGGGATGGAGTTGTTGAAACCGGTCGAGGTAAGGACCGCCCCGGTCAAGCCACGGCCATCCGCGCCGGTCATCGTCCAGGCCCCGGAGGTCAGGATGACCAACGCCGTCATGGTGCACACGACGATGGTGTCGATGAACGTTCCCAGCATGGCGATGATTCCCTGCCGCACCGGGCTGTCGGTCTGCGCCGCGGCATGGGCGATGGCGGCCGAGCCCAAGCCGGACTCGTTGGAGAACACCCCGCGGGCCACGCCGAAGCGGATTGCCGCAGCTACAGCCGCCCCCGCGAAGCCGCCGGTGGCCGCCGCCGGCGTGAACGCATGGGTGAAGATCAGACCGAAGGCGGCGGGGACTTCGACGATATTGATGACGATGATCAAGAGCGCGGCACCGACGTAGAGCACGATCATCGCGGGCACCAGCTTGCCCGCCACTTCGCCGATGCGCCGAATGCCGCCGATGACCACCACGCCCACGAGAACCGCGACGATTGCGCCCGTCACTTGGGTCGGAACCCCGAAGCTGTTCCCCAGCGCGGCCGCCATCGAGTTGACCTGGACGGCGTTGCCGATCCCGAACGCCGCTACGGCGCCGAATACGGCGAACCCGAGGCCCAGCCACTTGCCGAGTTGCGGGGCGAACGCGCCGACGCCGTTGCGCAGGTAGTACATGGGGCCGCCAACGTGCTTGCCGGTGTTGTCCACTTCGCGGTAGGTGACCGCGCACACGGCCTCGGCGTACTTGGTGGCCATGCCGAAGAGCGCGATGAGCCACATGTAGAAAATCGCGCCCGGGCCGCCGAGGGCGATGGCGGTGGCGACACCGGCGATATTGCCCGTGCCGACCGTCGCCGACAGGGCGGTCATCAGGGCGTTGAACGGCTTGACCTCGCCGTCGCCAACCGCTGCGCTTCGGTCGAACAGCAGCCGGAAGCCGTACCCGACCTTGCGCCATGGCATGAACACCAGGCCGAGGGTGAGAAAAACGCCGGTGACGCCCAGCATGCCGAGCATCGGCGGTCCCCAGGCGAAGGCGTTGACCGAATCGATGACGGAATGCAGCCGGTCCATCGGGGGGCTCCTCCGAATTGCTGGCGAACGGCACTCGACGAAACCCAGCCAGCACCTGTCGCATCCGACTGCGGATCGCCATCCCGTAGCAACAGACCATGCGCGTCGTCACCGTGTCAACCGATTTCGCGCTGCGCTTGAGCTACCGCGCGCCGCATATGGCGGCGGCGCGCCCTGACGGGCGCGATCGAGAATGCGCGCCCTGTAGGCGCGTTTGAGAATGCTTACGCATTCTCTACGGGTGGCGAAAATTTGGCTCAACTATAAGGTTGACAAGGTTGACAAGGTTGACAAGGTTGACAAGGTTGACAAGGTTGACAAGGTTGACAAGGTTGACAAGGTTGACAAGGTTGACAAGGTTGACGGCTTCTCTAGAACGCTAGCGCGCCATTGTGCGTCCCGTGGTTGCGGCCTTAGGAATCCGGATTCGCAAGACGGATGCCGGAGCGGGACGGGGGGGAGGCCGCCTCGGGGTCGATCCGGCGCATGATTCCCGCAGTGAAGTCATCGACTACGGTTGGCGTGTAGCTTTGCCATGCCCGGATCGGGGCGATCCGTTCGGCGTCCCGGCGCAGAATGCGCACGTCGCCGAATGCACGTTCCAGCGTGTACCCGGGAACGGCAAGGTCCGGCTGCGCGAACACGATGTGGCTGACGTAGGCGGTGAGCGGTGTCCGTCCCCGGAGGACCGAAGGACCCGTAGAGGCGTCGTAGAACGGGATCTCGTGGTGCAGGTAGTAGTAGCCCGGGAGGTTGTAGTAATGGCGGTCGACTTGCCAGACGGCGGTGACCCCGGGCGCTTGCGCCAGATACCGGTAGGCGTCGAATATCGGATCCTGTTTGCGCAGGAAGCCGACAGCGCCGGTTTCTCTGGACCAGGCTTGGTACAGCCGGTCCTGGTAGGGCAGCAGGTTGAGCACGCCGGCCAGACTGGCAACCGCGAACACCGCCGTCGCCAATCCCGCCAGGCTGCGGGCTCGTCTCCCGGGCGCGGTGAATCGAGCCATCAAATCGGCGCCGATCAGGAGCCACAGCGGCACCACGGCGAAGGCGAAGCGGTACTCCTTGTGCGGCTGCAGGGAATGGGCAACCAGCACCAGCACGATCAACCCCAGCAGGAGTCCGTACCGCCGTGCCTGGAAGGATGCCGTCACCAGGAATAACGCGCCGAAACCGGCGCTCGCGATGAGCAGCCACGGGAGGTACTGCCAGACCGGACTCTCGCCGGTGCGCATTTCGCCGAGAAGAAGATTGAAGCGCAGGTTGGTGACGTACGAGTGGAACAGGCTGCCGTCCCAGACGACCGCGTCGAGAATCCCCACCCCGAGCAGGAGCCCGCCCGTGGCCGCCGCCAACGGCATCTTCCGGGAGGTGCGCACGAAGAAGATGACAAGCAGCGCCAAGGCGACCGGCGCGTATTGCAGCCGGATGGCGACCCCCATGACGGCGAGCAGCGCCACCGACCACACCACTCGATGGCGGGAAGCGGCGGGGTGAACGCACAGGGCGAGCAGCGCCACGAGCAAGGCGGTGGCCACGAACTCGGTCATCGGCTTGTGGGCGAACCCGGCCAACTCGTACCAGAACGCGCCCGCGACGAGCGCCAGCCGCGCGGCTGTCTCGCTGAAGTGGCGTCGGGCGAAGAAATACATCCCGACCGGAATTGCCAGCGAGATCGCGCAGAAGGTCAGCTTGACGCCGGCGACGTACCACAACGGCTGGCCGAGTCCCACCGCGTCGAACAGCTTGAGAACACCGGCGATCAATCCGGGCACCAGCCAGGAACGCGCGCCGTAGTGGTACTCCCAGTACGCAACCCCGTTGCCGAAGACCAACCGATGAGCCGGTTCCAGGTACTGCATGATTTCGTCGGGGTGCAGAACGAAGTCGCCCCACAGAGCGATTGCGGCGCGCAGTGCGAACGCGAGGGCCAGCACCAGCGGGAGGTGGCGCCAAGGCACCTCGTCCACGGACCGGGGATGCAGGAGCGTGTCGAGCGTGGTGTCCATGATCCGCCGGGTATGCCGGAGTGCCCCAGCCGATGCTGATCCGGTGGTGGAGACCTTGGATCCGGGCTTGGCGCGCCGGGCAGGGGTCTTGCGAGGCGCATTCCGGGGTTTGGCTGGCATCCGGTGCATCTTCCCTTGAAATGGCGGGCCGAGGTGCGAATCGCGCACGCGGTCCCACGGTCAAGAGGTTGGCGTTCAGTCCGAGGTCACCGGCTGCAACGACTGTTTGGAGGAGATCTCGCTCGCGTCCCGCTGAATCTCTGGCGGGTTGGCGGCCGGGTGGGCGAAGCGCGGGGAAAACGCGTTGTAGCCGCCAAGCCCAACGAGGAGCGTGAAGCCCAGGACCATCATCCCGACGAGGAGGTTGAACTTCCCCGAGAGTTCCCGATGCACCGATTCGATCTTCGCGTCGGTCGAGTCGAACTTGGCGTCGAACTTGGCATCCATGGCATCGAACCTGGTGTCGATGAGGTCGAACCTGGCGTCGATGGCGTCGAACCGGGGTTCCAGTCCGTCGAACTTGGCGTCGATGGCGTCGAACCGGGGTTCCAGTCCGTCGAACTTGGCCTCGAATTTGGCGTCCATGGTCTCGATGCCCGCCTGGATCGGCCGAAGGGCCGCATCGAGATCGTTCTTGGTGAGCATGCGTTCCGCCAGTTCGTCACCCAGAGCCCGTGCCATCCCCTCGGCCCTGGGGGCTTCGAAACCCGCTTCTCTCAGGCGGACCGCGAGTCTAAGCGTGTCGATCACGGCTGCGTTCATCGTTGTCTTTGCCTCGGATAAGTGTAGCAGTCCGAGAATGCGCTTTCCCTTCTCTGGAAGCTGTGCGACATCGACCTGTGCCGTTGTGCGAATCCGCTGAAAACCGTGTCGGTGTTTGGCCAGCGTTCAATCGAACGTGCACCGGCCTTGGTCGATCACCACCGCGCCGTCCTGGTTGGTCGTGCGGAAGAGTGCCTGTTTGCCGTTCGCCCACATGGACACCGTCAACGCGTCGCCCGGAATCACGGGCTTCGAGAACCGCGCGTTCATGGACCGGAATCGCGACGGATCGCCGCCGCAAAGGCTGTGCAGCAGTGCGCGCCCGGTAAAGCCGTAGGTGCACAAGCCGTGCAGGATGGGCTTTGCGAATCCACCCCGCGCCGCGAACGAGGGATCCGAATGCAGCGGGTTGCGGTCGCCGGACAACCGGTAGGTTAGCGCCTGGTCTTCTCGGGTGGCATAGGTCACTTGGTGGGTGGGTTCGGCATCCGGGTAGTTCAGCTTCTCCGACGGACCGCGGTCGCCGCCCCAGCCGCCTTCGCCGCGGCAGAACAGCATCGACCGGGTCTTCAGGAGCGGCTTTCCGGTCGCCTTGTTCAGCGATGTGGACTCGAACTCCAGCACCGCCGCGCTGCCCTTGTCCCAGATGCCGGCGATCCGCCCGCTGCTCTCGATCTCGCCGTCCGGCGGAATCTCGTCGAGCAGTTCGATGCCCTGTTCGCCGTGCACCATCAGCGCCCAGTTGAAGCTGCCGACCTTGTTCATCGGGGTGCCGCCGCCGCCGATGATGACCGCGAAGGTCGGGAATACCTGTTGTGCGACAGTGCGACGCCGTGGGTGTTCTCCGTGGTGAATCGAAGCTCGTCGGTGCCGGCGCCGATGCCGACGGCGTAGAGCAGCGCGTCCTTCGAGGTCCACGAACGGCACACGGGGCCGCCGGTCTCGCCAACGGCATCTGGGTTGATGGGCATGGGTCGTTCCTCGCGAATTCAGTTGAGATCAAGTCGCCATTAAACACGAACCACCCATGGAGTACCGCCCGGCGGGGTGCGGCGCTGGCGGTTGCCGGCAGGGCGGGTTACGTTCGTGCCATCCGACGGGGAGCCACCCATGGCATTTGGAGACGAACCGATTACGCTGGACAACGGTATTCGGGGCGAGACCGTGCGCATACCCACGGCCAATCCCACGGGTTTCCACCAGGCGATTTCCGAACCGCAGGCGATGCAAGGCGCGGAGATACTCGGGTGTGTCTTTGTGCCGCGCGGCGCCGGGCCGTGGCCGGTGGTCATCGTCGTGCCGGGCAGTCTCGGCGTCGCTCCATCGCACGTGGCCAAGGCTGAGCACCTGACCAACGCAGGCATAGCGGGCTGCGTCATCGACCCTTTCGGTGGCCGGAGTGTTTCCTCCACGGTTGCCAACCAAGCCCAGTATTCGTTTGCGGCGAGTGCTTGGGACGTGCTCGCGACCGCGACCGTGCTCGCCGGGCGCCCGGATGTCGATCGGTCGCGCATCGGGGGTCAAGGGCATAGCCGGGGCGGCTCGGCCGTGTTGTCGGCTGCCTGCATGGCGCGGCTCGTCGAGTCGGACATTGGCCTCGTCGCCGTCTACGCCGCCTATCCCTGGTGCGGCCAGCAGTTTCGGACTCCGCTCGTGGGCAACACGGTTGTCCGAGCGGTCATTGGCGACCTCGACGAATGGTGCCTGCCGCAGCAGGTCCAGGCCTGCGTGCAGGCGATTGGGCTTTGCGGTGGCGATGCCAGCATCCGCATCTTCCCCGACACGCACCACGGCTTCGATCGCGATACGCCGCTCGAACTCATCGAAGACGCTGTGGTCGCGCCGGGTGCGCCGACGATCTACCTCCGCCACGATGGCGCGCCGATTCATCCGGTCACGGGCAGGGCCGATCCCGCGTTGTGCGAGCGCGAGTTGATGATCTACGGGCTCAAGGCGGGCTATGGCCGCCGGGGTGCGCATATCGGCACCGAAGGCGATCAAGCCAGGGAGTTCCACGACGACATGATGGCGTTTTGGAATCGTGTGATGTCTGGAGTCCTTGAGCGCGCCGAATGCTGACGCTTGAATTCCATTTCGAACGAGGCCGGGAGAATGCGCACTCGACTGGTTCCCGGATCACGGCTTCCACAGAGCGTCCGTCGAGGCGCTTCCCGTCGAGGGCAAAGCCCTGTACAACTACCGCCGCAACTCCCACGTCCTGATCAAAGAACTCAAGCAATGACCGACAGCAGACGCCCCTATTCATCCGTCATCGTCGATGGCGTCGAACAGGCGCCGAGCCGCGCGATGCTCTATCCCGTCGGATTCACACGCGAAGACTTCGCCAAGGCCCAGGTGGGCATCGCGTCGACCTGGTCGATGGTGACGCCGTGCAACATGCACATCGACGAACTCGCCAAGGCTGCGGCTTCGGGTGCCGACGAGGCTGGCGCCAAGAGCGTCGTATTCAACACCGTGACGGTTTCCGACGGCATCTCCATGGGCACGCCGGGCATGCGCTATTCGCTGGTGTCGCGGGAAGTGATCGCCGACTCCATCGAGACCGTTGTCGGTGCCCAGGGTTTCGACGGTTTCGTCGCCATCGGCGGTTGCGACAAGAACATGCCCGCATGCGCCATGGCCATGGCGCGTCTCGACCGGCCAAGCGTCTTCGTCTACGGGGGAACTATCCAGACCGGTGCCGAGCGGCGCGACATCATCTCCGTGTTCGAGGCGGTGGGCGGCCATGCCGCTGGCACGGTGAGCGATGACGAGCTGCTCGCAGTGGAGCGGACCGCCATTCCGGGACCCGGCTCCTGCGCTGGGATGTATACCGCGAATACCATGGCGTCGGCGATCGAAGCGATGGGCCTTTCGCTGCCGAACTCCTCCGCCCAGGAAGCCGTCAGCGCCAACAAGCGCCGGGACGCGCACGACGCCGGTGCCGCCGTGGCGCGGCTGATCCAGGACGGCATCAAGCCGTCGGACATCCTTTCGATGGAGGCTTTCGAAAACGCGGTTACGGTGGTGACGGCCCTCGAAGGGTCCACCAACGCCGTCCTGCACCTGCTCGCCATCGCCCATGCAGGCGGAGTGCCGCTCACCATCGACGACTTCACGCGCATCGGCAGCCGCGTGCCGGTGTTGGCGGACATGCGCCCCGCAGGGAACTACGCCATGTCGGAACTCATCGCCATCGGCGGGATCCAGCCGCTGATGAAGACGCTGCTCGATGCCGGGCTCCTACATGGCGACTGTCTGACCGTCACCGGCCGAACCTTGGCCGAGAACCTTGCCGAGGTCGAGCCCTATCCCGACGGACAGCGGATCATTCGGCCGCTCGACGACCCGATCAAGCCGGAAGGCCACCTCGTGATCCTGCGCGGCAACCTGGCGCCGGAGGGGGCGGTGGCCAAGATCACCGGGCACGAAGGCCTGCGCTTCACCGGACGGGCCAGGGTATTCCACGGCGAGGAGGCCAGCATGGCCGCCATCATGGACGGTACCGTGGTCAAGGGCGATGTGGTCGTCATCCGCTACGAAGGTCCGAAAGGGGGGCCTGGCATGCGCGAGATGCTGAGCCCCACGAGCGCGATCAACGGCCGCGGGCTCTCGGCGGATGTCGCCTTGATCACCGACGGGCGGTTTTCAGGCGGTTCGCACGGCTTCGTCATCGGCCACGTCACGCCTGAAGCGTTCGACGGGGGGCCCGTCGCGCTGGTGGAGGACGGCGACACGATCACCGTCGATGCCGAACGGCGCGAGATCAACTTGGACGTCGAGCCAGACGAGCTCGCCGCACGCCGCAGCCGATGGCGCCGACCAGCGCCTTACGCGTTGCGGGGGACCTTGGCGAAATACGCCAAGCTGGTCTCCTCCGCATCCGAGGGTGCCGTCACCGACAAGGACCTCTAGCCCGCATTTCTCACCAGGCCGCTTCTCGGCGTCAAAAGAGCTCATGGTTTCAAGAAGTTGACCGCGATGCCAACGATCATGCCGATTGCAGACTGCGCTGGCCGTGCCCTCGCGGGTCTTTTGGCCCTGTGTACACA
>JAKZRQ010000150.1:0-10190 GCA_047518105.1 Pseudomonadales bacterium
GTTGAATCTCCTTGCGGCGTGATTCCAAGACGTCCACATCCATGTCTGGCAACATACCATCCTCCGTTCTGGCATTTGAATATGCTGCCAGAAACCTTCTCTCATGGCATCGCCACCGCCGACCCCCCTTCAACAATCACAAAATTGTCGTGCACCCGAACCGGAGCACCGTTTGCAATGTGGTCCGGGGAGTGCTACAAGAATTGCTCGGTCGAGGGGCACGCGGAACGGGAGGCATCGCGATGAAGGGGCGGCGCATCAACCAAAGGAACCATGAACGCGGTCGGCATAGAGGTGCCGGCCCTGCGACGTGGAGGCGAAAGCCGCTCGGCGTCGCGATCTCGGCGGCTGTCGCCGGTGCCGGTGCCGCCGGTGCTGCGGAGCTTGAGACCGTCATCGTCACCGCGACCAAGCGGGCGGAAAACGCCCAGGAGGTGACCATCGCCGTGCAGGCGGTCACCGGCGACACGATCAGGGAACTCGGCATCGAGACCTTCGACGAGTACGTCGAGTATCTGCCGAACGTGGTCGCCGCCGGCAACGGTCCCGGCAAGAAGGAACTCTACATCCGCGGCAGCGCCACGGAGCAGTCGAGCATAACCATCACCGCGGCGCAGGGCTCCGCGCCCGGCGTCGCCCTCTACGTGGACGAGCAGCCCGTGTCGTTCGGCGGGCGCAACCTGGATGTCTACGCCGCCGACCTGGAGCGCATCGAGGTGCTGTCCGGACCCCAGGGCACGCTGTTCGGCGCGAGTTCGCAGTCCGGAAACGTGCGCCTCATCACCCGCAAGCCCGAACACGGCAAGTTCGGCGCCGGCTTCAACACCAAGTTCGCGACCACCCGGAACGGCGCCAACAGCAGCGGCGCGGACGCATGGCTGAACCTGCCCCTGACCGACGCCCTCGCCGCCCGTGTCGTCGTCTACAGCGACAGCCAGGGAGGCTGGATCGACAACGTGCCGGCCACGTTCACGCCGAGCGGCGAAGTGGCCGACCGCAACAACGTCGCCGGCTACGGCCCGCTGCTGGTCGGTGCCGACTCGATCGAGAGCGCGAGAAACGACGCCTTGGTGCAGGACAACTGGAACGACGCTACCTACCGCGGCGGGCGGTTCGGCTTGGCCTTCGCCATCGACGAGAACTGGGACGCGCTCGTTCAGCACACTTCGCAGACCTTGGAGGCCGAAGGCTCGTTCGTGATCGACACCAGCTTGGGGCGCAACCACGCCTCGGCGCGGTTTTCGCCCGAGTTCAACCGCGACAGCTTCGGTCTGACCACTTGGACGCTGTCCGGCCGCATCGCCAATCTGGACCTGGTCTACGCCGGCGGCAGCTTGAACCGCGACGTCGACAGCATCATCGACTACACCCACTACAACAACGGCGGCGGCTACATCACCTACTACCTGTGCAGCGGCAATGTCTACGACGCAACGGACATCAACAACTGCTACGACCCGACCAAGCAGTACACCGAGGACACCACCAACTCCCGGACCACCCACGAGCTCCGGGTCGCCACGGACGCCAGCAAGCGCGTCAGGCTGCTCGGCGGGCTGTACCTCAACGACATGGAGGTCAACCATCTCGGCGACTTCCAGTACGCGGCCGCAGGCCCCGCCTTCGGCGAACACATCAGCAGCTACTACAACGACAACTCGGGCGACGGTTTCCTTCTCGGCAACGTCACGCTTGCCACGGCGGGCACCAACGCGGGGCCCCAGCCGCGCAGCCCGCTCACCGTGTACTTCAACGACTTCACACGCACCGAGGAGGAGGTGGCGGTGTTCGGGGAAGTCGCGATCGACCTCGACGACCAATGGACGGTTTCCTTCAGCGCGCGCTACTACGACCTGACCACGCAGTTGGCCGGCGCTGCCAACTTCTCGTTCGGTTGCCGCTACGGCATTGCGCCGCAGGGATTCGGCAATTCCGAGAGGACGGCGGACGGACGCTGCAACAGCCATGCGTTCAGCAACGACGTGACGGCGCGGCTGGCGACACTCGGCCAGTACGCGTCGACCGGCGACGACAGCGTGATTCTGGACGCCCGCAGCCCGAACGGCGCCCGGGAGATGTTCCGTGGCGGCGGCAGCAACCAAGCCACGCTGGCGGCGATCAAGGACGGCCACCTGGACCTCGGCGGCCTGCAGTCCGATGGCGCCATCAACGAAACCGACACCATCATCAAGGCGTCCGTTGGCTGGCAGCCGAACGACAACATGCTGGTCTTCGCGACCTACTCCGAGGGCTATCGTCCGGCGACCCAGAACCGCAACGCCGGCCAGCTCGCCACGAACCAGACGGGCGTCTATCAGAACTACGTGGTGCCGGCGGTGGCGCTGACCGACCAGCTCAGCAGCTTCGAGGTCGGCATGAAGGGGGACTTCAACGACGGCTCGCTGCGCTTGAACGCGACCTACTTCAAGGCGTTCATCGACAACCTGCAGGTGTCCCGTTTCGACCCTTCGAACGTCGCCTTCCTGTTCTTCATCGAGAACATCGGCGATGCGGAGACCAGCGGCATCGACGTGGACTTCCAGTGGGCCGCCAGCGACCGGCTAACCCTGACGGGGGCGGCCAGCGTCCTCGGCACCGAACTGACCCGGGTGAATCAGCAGTTGCAAGGCGTCGCGGTTCCCACGGGCAGCGAGCTGCCGTTGGCGCCGAGGTTTTCCGGCAACATCAGGGTGCGATACGAATTCACCCTCGACGGCCTGCAGGCCGACGCCTATGTTCTCGGTAGCGTCAGCTACCGGGGCGAGAACGTCTCCGGCATCGTCGGCAGCGCGGAATTCATGGACGACACGCTGTACCGGCAATCCGGTGCCTACTCCGGTCTGAAGATCCAGAACGAAGGGGGCAGCTACGGCACCGTCGAGCTTCCCCTAGGCCCAAGCGGCCGGTTGCCACACAATTCGCGTTTCGTGAATCCCGCCGCGACGACCATGAAAGTCGCCTTCGGTATCGAGAAGGATGGATGGAAGGCCGAGGTCTTCATCGACAATCTGCGCAACGACGCGGCACCGGTCATGCAAATCGCCGGCCACTACACCCCCGTGGTGACCGTGCAGCGACCGCGCAGCATGGGCCTGCGGTTCTCGTTCGAGTTCGAATGAGCTCGCCGTAGCCCGCCAGGCGGAACAACGAGGGCGAACCTAGGAGTTCGCCCTTTTTGTTCCACACTGGCTCGCCCACGCCCGTCGTCGAAGTGTCCGAAACGCAGTTCATAGTACGGCAAGCCCAACAGTTGCTGAGCGAAGGCGCGCCGAAACGGGCTGCGGAGCTAGTGGGCGAAGTGCTCGCAGACGAGCCGGACAACGTCGAAGCGCGGTACGCCTTGGCCGTCGCCCAGCGTCACCAGCACCAATGGACCGCCGCGCTTGCCACCCTCGCCGACATCCTCGAGCGGAAACCCAACTTCGGTCGCGCCCACCAGGAGGCGGGCTACAACCACATCGCCACGCAGAGCTTCGCCCGCGCCGGCGCGGCTTTCGAGCGCGCGGTCACCGCCGACCCTTCCCTGGTCAACAGTTGGAAATGCCTCGCCAAGCTCTACCAGGACAGCGGCAACAGCGAGCGATTGATCGCCGTCAAAGACCAGCTCGCGTTTCTCGAATCGCTGCCGGCGGAATTGCTCGCGGTCATCAGCTACCTGTCGGACGACCGATTGGCCGACGCCGAGCGGCTGTGCAAGCACTTCCTGCAATCCAACAAGACCCATGTCGAGGGAATGCGCCTGTTGGCCGAGATCGCCACCCGCAACAAGACCTACGACGAGGCCGAGTTCCTGCTCGAGAGCTGCGTCGAGTTCCACCCCGCCCACCGCAACGCGCGAATCCAGTATGCGAACATCCTGATGCGAACGCAGAAGTTCGCCAAGGCCCACGAACAAGCCGCGCAACTGCTTGACGAGCATCCCAGCGACACGCCGGTCATCCGCTCGCTGTACGCCGCCGCCTGTGCCGGCATCGGCAGGAACACGGACGCCATCGCGAGCTACGGGTCCTTGATGCGGGCGCATCCCGACAACCACATCTTCCCGGTGTCGCTGGCCCACGTGTACAAGACGGACGGCGACATCGACCGGGCCGTGGCGCTGTACCGCCAGGCCTACCGGATCAAACCCGACCACGGCGATGCGTTCTGGAGCCTGGCGAACACCAAGTCCTACGAGTTCACCGACGACGAATTGGGCCGGATGGAGTCTTTGGCGTCGGATCCCGCCACCGGCGAGAGCGACCGCATTCAAATCTGTTTCGCCCTAGGCGATGCCCATGAGCGCAAACGCGACTACGACCGGTCGTTCGCGTACTACCGCCAAGGCAACGAGCTGAAGCAGCCCAAGACCTACCACAGTCCCAAGCACCTGCAGGTGAGGATCGACAGCCAGATCGAGGTCTGCACCGAAGAACTGTTCGCCCGACGGTCGGGTTTGGGGTTCCCTGCGGCGGACCCGATTTTCGTGGTCGGACTGCCTCGCGCCGGGTCGACCCTGCTCGAACAGATCCTGTCGTCGCACTCGCAAGTCGACGGCACCATGGAGTTGCACAACATCCTGAACCTCGCCAAACGCCTGCGAGGCCGCGACGAGCCGGGGGGCAGACCCCGATATCCCACGATATTGAACGAGCTCGAAGACGACCATCTCCGCCGCTTCGGCGAGCAGTTCATCGACGAGACCCGCGCCTACCGGGGCAGCGCGCCGTTCTTCGTCGACAAGATGCCGAACAACTTCTTCCACGTCGGGCTGATCCGGCTCATTCTGCCGAACGCCAAGGTGATCGACGCGCGCCGCCATCCCATGGCCTGCTGCTTCAGCGGCTACAAACAGTTGTTCGGCGAAGGCCAGGAGTTTTCCTACGGCTTGCGGGAGATCGGCAACTACTACCGCCAGTACGTCAAGCTGATGGACCACTGGGACCGGGTGCTGCCGGGCTTCGTGCTGCGCGTCCAGCACGAGGACGTGGTCGACAACCTAGAGAGCGAGGTGCGCCGGATCCTCGACTTCTGCGGCCTGCCGTTCGAGCAGGCTTGCGTCGACTACCACGAGACCGAGCGCAGCATACGAACGCCCAGTTCCGAGCAGGTCCGCCAGCCTATTTTCCGGTCGGGATTGGAGCAGTGGCGGCACTACGAGCCTTGGCTGGATGCGTTGAAGGAAGCGCTGGGGCCGGAGCTTCTGGAGCGCTACGGGATCGAGTAGATGCGGGGGCCAAGGCGACGCGGGAAAGCGCGTGACGACTCTTCCCTTCGACCGCTGCCCGGCGTGTCGAACGCCGAAGCGTCAAGGACAAGGCGACAGCGACGCGTAGTATGCCGCCAGATCCGCGGCGTCCTGGTCATTCAGGTTGGCCACGAAGGGCTGCATCGTCGGCTCCATCCGTTCGCCGTCTCGAAAAGCCTTGATCTGCTTCGCCAGGTAGGCTTCCTGCTGGCCGGCGATGCTCGGCCAAAGCGGGTTCACGCTGATGCCCTTGGGCCCGTGGCAGGCGGCGCATACGGCGGCTTTGGTCTGTCCATCGGTCTTCGACCCGGCTGCTCCCACGGCAACACTGGCGCAGACCAGCAATCCGGCGACGATGCTCATGTTTGAAAACACGGTCAGGCGAACTTTCATTTCGGTCTCCTCAAGGGTTGGGCGATGCTACCCGACCTCGGCTTGGGGCGCATGGACCGGCTTCGCCGGCCGGGTCTCGTTTCGCTCGATGGTGAGCATGTCCCAAAAGAGCAACACCCTTCCCGCCGTCATCACGATGCCGAAGATCATGCGCCATTGCATGCCTTGGACGAACCAGGGCTGGGTCTGGCCTTCGAAGAACGCAGCCCACGTGGAGCCGCCGATGGCGCGTTCGACGAACGACTGTTCCGGCGATCAGCAGCGCGATGGTCATGCCCATCACCCCGACGTTCAGCAACGCGAGCGACCACTTCCACTTCCAGCCCCGATCCGGCAAGTCGCCGGACATCCACACGTCGCCCCGCCAGCGTTGTAGCGCAATGTAGATGAGCGCGATCACGATGGTGGCATAGGCGCCGAAGAAAGCCAGGTGGCCGTGGGACGCCGTCCACTGGGTACCGTGGGTGTAGAGGTTGATCTGCGGCAGCGTGTGGATGAAGCCCCAGACGCCCGCGCCGAGGAAGTTGCCGAACGCATGGGCGATCAGCCAGGCCAGCGCCGGATGGTTGCTGCTCTGGAAACCGTGCCGGCCGGCGTCGTAGACGGCGTGCACGACCATGGCGACCAGCGGGATCGGTTCCAGCGCCGAGAAGAAGCCGCCGATGCCGAGCCAGTATTCCGGCGTGCCGATCCAGAAGTAGTGGTGGCCCAAGCCGAGGATGCCGGCGCCGAACATCAATGCGACTTCGATGTAGAGCCAGGTGGTGACGACCTCCCGTCGCGCCCCCAGGGTCTTCATCAGGCCCCAGGCCATGATGCAGCCCACCAGCACTTCCCAGGTCGCCTCGACCCACAGGTGGACGACCCACCACCACCAGAACTGATCGACGGACAGGTTGGTGGTGTAGAACATCCCGGCGAGGTAGAGACCCGCCAGGGCGATGAGATCGAGCACGAGCGTCCCGGAAATGCCGCTCCAGCGGCCCTTCATGAAGGTCGCCGCGATGTTGTAGAAGAACACCAGCATGCAGACGACGATGCCGATGTCGGCCCAACGCGGCCTCGATGTACTCCCGGCCCTCGTTGATGAACCAGATGCTGCTTTGCTCGCCGGGGCCGACCTGCACCAAGAGGTAGACGACGACCACGATGGCGACCGGCGTGGTCAGCACCCAGAAATTGATGTTGGCGAGCTTCGCCCCCACCAGTTCGACGCCCGCTTCGTCCTCCACCAGCCAGTAGACCGCACCGATGAAGCCGTACAGCATCCACACGATCATGGCGTTGATGTGCACCATCCGGTTGACGTTGAAGTCGAGCACGCCGTAGAGGAACTCCGCGTAGAGGAACTGCAACCCGGCCAGCGCGGTGGTGTCGTGCGCCGGGGAACGCGCCTCGGCGAGGGCGGTGTCGATAACGGCTTCGGCCATGGTCAGGATCCTCCCTGCGGCAGCGGCTCGAAGCCCTGCGGAAAGCCGTTAGTATCGACGGCGGATAGTATCGACGGCGGACATCCACTTGAGGAACGCGATGATGCCCCGCGCCTCGTCGTCGGTGATGCCGAGATTGGGCATGCGGCGGTTGGTGCCGTAGGTGCGGGCGTTGGCTTGGGGATCCTTGAGGAACAGGGTCATCAGGAGTTCGCGCGCCTGCTCGTTGCCCCAGCCGGGGTCGAGCCACGCCTTGGTGAGATCCGGTGCGTAGTAGGCGCCGTTGCCGAGCAGCGTGTGGCAGTTCATGCAGCTCTTCGCCTGTACCGTCAGCTTGCCGAGGTTCACGAGTTCCCGGGCTTCGTCTTCGCCGAGCGCCTTGCCGAACAGGGGCGCTTCGTCGCCGATGACGGGCACCTTCATGTTCCGTTCCTCGTCGAACCGGTAATCGATGCGGTGGTTGATCACCGAGTACGCCGGTACCCGCTCGCTGCCGCTGGTGATCACCGAGACCGAGTGGAAGGTCAACAGGATCAACACCAGGGGCATGAACGCGGTGACGAAGATCGCGCATTTGCGCCAGAAGCTCTGGCTTGCCCACCAGGTTCCGTTACTCGTTCCCACCTCCGCTGGGACGCTTGAGTTCCGACGACTCGTGCGGGGCGACCGACAGCCGCCAGATGGCGCGCGGGGCGGCGAAATAGCCGACCAGGAGCGCGACGGTCAGCAGCAGCTAGCCGCCGCCTAGATTCATCGCCGAGGCGAACAGCACCGTTGCGGCGACCACCGCCGCATAGGCGAAGTAGGATGCGCGGCGCAGGATGGAAAGCCCTTTGAGACCTCCGAGGGCAAGGCATACGGCATACGCGGCTCCGAACAAGACGATGGCGCCCGCCGAGAGGGCAGCGATGGCGAGTTGCTGAAGCTCAACCGGCTCGATCAATCTAAGTCTCGGGGCGATTCACTGCCAAACCCAATGGTCGCAAAGATCGCCGCCGAAGGTAAGGGCCTGATGGGCACTTCGTTCGCCCTTCGGCGTGCGATTGCGGTGGCCAGCGAAATGCGTCCAGGCGGAAATGAGTGCCCGTCTCTCCGGGCTGCCACACCACTAGGCAGGTGTCGCGGGCGCTAGGCTCGCGCGAGCGCCCATTTCCGGCACGGTTGGCGTTCAAATTGCACTATGCGAAATGAAATAAGGCCGGAAACACACGTTTCCAACGAATCTCCCGCAGTACTGGCCTGACGGCCACGCCTCCACTCTGTTCACCATGACTGTACATCCATGGTCGGAAAAAAGCACGTCTTGCGCGCCGGGGGCCTGGCATGGATGCGTTATTGCGCCGCCCCTTGCCACGTCGATACCTCCGCTACCGTCCGCGATCATCGGATCCTTGCATCCGGAGCGAGGGCGGCGTTCAGCACCCGTTGCGCGAAAATTGCATTGACGCCGATGCCGTTGCTGCCGACCGTCAGCGCCCGCCGCGCGGGGTGCAGGCGCTGGCGCGCGTCCTCGATCAGCTTCCGATAGTGGGGAACGCCATCGGGCCGGTGGCCGTGGATCAGCCAGGCCTCGCGCCAGTCCTCGGCGAAGCACCGCATCAACGCCGTGTAGTGTTCGACCAGGCGAGGATCATTGGCGCGGTTGGCGGAAAAGTCGGCGATCAAATCTTCGATCAGGGCGGCGCACTCTCCGGGCGCCATTACCGGCAGGCTGGCGAACCGTTCGGTCTTCAGCGCGACGGGTTTGCCGGGCTCGAAGACGACGAACCGCGCGTCGGCCGCCGTGTCGCGGGGATCGTTGTTCTCGACCTTCCGTACCATGTTCCAGAAGCGCGACGAACCGCAGGTGTCGATAACGAGGTGGACGCGGTCTTCCGCGCTCGCATTGACGACCCGGTGGCGCCGCCAGGAATCGAATATCCAGCATTCGCCAGCGCCCATCTGCAGGCGTTCGGGGCCGCAGTGAAAACTGACTGCGGGATTGGTGATGATCGGGATGTGGATGCGCACCCGGCTGAACCAGTGGTAGTTGAAGTCGACGTGCAGGCTGAGCTCCGCGCCGGCGTCGAGCTTCATCAACCGCGAGCGGGACAGCACCTCGCCGAAGCTCGCCATGACCTGGCGCAGGTATTCGCATTCGCCAAGATGCGGGGTCGGCTTCTTCTCGCCCTCGAAGGAATCGTTGTCACCGCCTTCGCTGGAGATCAACGCGATGGCCGAGTTGCCCGGGAGTCCGCTCGGGTGCGCCATCCAGGTTTGCACAGGCAACCGGTCGACCTCGCGGGCCAGTTGCCCGGCGTCGAACCGGAACGGCAGGCGGATGAAGGGCTTGCTCAGGCGCAAGGCAGCGCTTCCGCCGTGGCGGCGACGTCGTAGTTCAGTTCTTCGAAGTCCCGGTGATAGAAATCCGTCACCAGAGCCAGCAGTTCGTCGTCGTAGTAGGTCGCGTACGCGCCGTGTGCGGAGGCGTTGCGTTGCGTGAGGTCGGCCGCGCGAACCCCGATCCGGCGGCAGGCCTCCGCGAAGGATTGCTCCAGGGCTTCGTAGCGTCCGATGAAGTCCATGCCGAGTTCCCCCTTGTCGTCCACGAGCATTTCCACTTGCGGTCGAACCAGTACCCGTTGTCGGAACCGCCTGACTTGGAGCGCCCGTTTCATGAACGCCGTCTCGTTTCCGGGATAGCCGGGATTGCGCTTGTTGAGCATCGCACATACGGACACGAAACGATCGTAGGGATTGCGAACGAAGCCAAACTTGAAATAGTCACCCCAGATCCGCCGTGACACGTTCTCTTGAAGTTGCCTGAGGGTGAGGTGGCCGTGGCCGATGCGCGCCAACGCCGGTACAGGCAGCCACATCTCGGCCGTGAGCGACTGCTGCTCCCAGTCGTCGTCGCCGAGTAAGGGGCCGAGCGCTGCCCGCACCGCGTGGGTGCCCGTTCTCGGCACGGCGAGAAAGATGAACCGGTGCCGGTGGGAGACGATCACGGGCCGGCGCATCCTAGCCCGCATTTCTCACCAGGGGCCGTGATGATCGCGGAGGATTTTGGCCCCGTTGTACACAACGGGCACGTGCGCGTGCTCGCGACCGAAAGCATAGCGGGGACTACGGTTGAGGGAGCACGTGCGCGCACGGGCCCG
>JAKZRQ010000151.1:0-11791 GCA_047518105.1 Pseudomonadales bacterium
CGCCAGCGTTGAAATTCTGCGCATTCTCCACGGGTGTCGAACATCGGCTCTCTCGGGATCTCAACAACGCCATGGATTTCCGTATCATCTACCGCCCATGTAGGACACCAACGAGCAGGTATTGACAATGGCTGACGACCAACGACCCGTGTTCGCGATCGGTCACATGAGACTTGCCGTCGACGATGTCGAGGCGGCCTACGGCTTTTTCGTCCGGCACGGCATGCGCGGCATCCTGGACCGCGACGATTTCGCAATTCTCGAATTGCGTGGCGGTACCCACTTGATTCTGACCGAGGCGGATGCAGCGGTTCCCGACGGCGAACGCGCTCCCTTCGACCTGATGGTGGACGACATCGACAACGCGCACCAGCGGTTCGTCGAGGACGGGATCGAAGCTACCGCCATCGAGCGTGGGAAGATCCACGATTCGTTCTCGGTCAAGGGCCCCTCCGGCTACTCGATCCCCATCAACTCGTCCCACGTCGCCGGCGTCGTCTAGTGTCCGACCCTTTGTTCGACGGCCTCCGGGTCGTCGACGCCGCCACCGTGATCGCCGCCCCCGCAGCGGCCATGATCCTGGCCGATTTCGGGGCCGACGTGATCAAGGTCGAGCGTCCAGGACGCGGCGACATGCTGCGTTCCGTGTCCCCCGCATCCTCCCGGGAAACCGTCAACGGATGGTTCTGGCAGATGGCCGCGCGCAACAAACGGAGCCTTGCGCTGGACCTCAAGACCGAGCTCGGCATGGACGCCATGCGCCGTCTGATCGCTCGCTGCGACGTGTTCATTACCAACCAGCCCTACGACTCCCGGGCGTCGATGGGGCTCACCTACGAAGACCTCCAGCCGCTGAACCCCAGGATGATCTACGCATCGTTGACCGCCTATGGCGAAAACGGCACCGAGCGTACCCGCAAGGGCTTCGATCAGCTCGCCTACTGGGCGCGCAGCGGCTTGATGGACTTGATGCGCGAGCCCGGCACGACGCCCACCCAGGGACTCCCGGGAATGGGCGACCACCCCACCGGCGTCGCCCTGTACGCGGGCATCGTCACCGCCCTCCTCCAGCGTGAACGCACCGGCGCAGGCGGCATGGTGCATACATCCCTGCTTGCCAACGGCCTGTGGTCGGCGTCCGGTATCGCTGGCGCGGTCATGGCGGGCAGCGACATCGCCGACTACCGTGCGAACCGGGCACCGTCGGCGATGATGCGCGTCTACCAGGCGAGCGACGGCCGATGGCTTCAGTTGAACATGGTGCGCAACGACGAGCTCCTGACGCGCCTGTTCACCGCCATGGATGCTGCCGAACTGCTCGCCGACGACCGCTTCGCCACCCCTCGGGACATGTGGCGGAACCGCGCCGAACTCGGAGACGCCATCGCCGAGGTCATCGCGCGGCGAACCTCGGACCAGTGGCTGGACCGCTTCCATGCCTTGGACGTTCCCGTCAACCGCATCGCGCTGGTCGAAGAGACCGGTACCGACCCACAGGTCCTAGCCAACGGCATGGCGACCGGGCCCGGGGACGGCGAAGCCGAGCTACCCCGAGTCGTCAACCATCCGATCAAGGCGACGAGCGTCGAGTCCGTGGCGCCGAAACGAGCGCCACGCTTGGGGGAACACTCGGTGGAGATTCTCCGGGAGCTAGGCTACGACGACGGCGCGATTCGAGCGATGGCGGACGACGGGGCCATCTGAGCGACCCGGCGATGCCATCGCAACGGCATCGATCACCTCTTCGAACGAACGGACAACACCGCTGCAGGCCGATGCGGGGCGTAGCATAATTCCTCTTTGTTCGGAGGAACTGCGATGAATGCACGCAGTGTGTTTTGTCCCGCAGCGCTCCCTCTCTTGCTCTCACTCGCGCTTGGAGTACCGGCTGGGGCAGAGGAGGGAATTCGGCAAGTCACCTCGCAACGGCTCGAAGAGATCGTGGTCATCGGCAGCCGGGCCCGTATCGAGAGCCGGGCCGACCAACTGCCGGTTCCCGTGGACCTGTACCCGGAGACCGACTTCGAGCGCGTTGGCGAAGTCGACCTAGGCGCCGCATTGTCCAAGCTGGCGCCTTCCTTCAACTACTCGCGCACATCCGTCGGCGACGGCGGTTCGCTCAATCCCGCGACGCTACGCGGCCTGAGCCCGGATCAAACCCTGGTCCTGGTCAACGGCAAGCGGCGGCACAGCATGGCGTGGCTGCGCATCCTAGACGGCGTGATCGGTTGGGGCAGCGGCGGTACCGACCTGCGTGCCGTTCCGGCGGCGGCCATCGCGAGCGCCGAGGTGCTGCGCGACGGCGCGGCCGCCCAGTATGGCTCCGACGCCATCGCCGGAGTGATCAATCTAGCCCTGCGCGAGCACACCGGCGGTCAAGTCGTCGTCTACGCGACGGGCGGGGGCGACGGCGGCGGCGGACGCCGGAACATCTCGTTCAACGGTGGCATCCCCTTGGGCGTGGACGGCTTCCTCAACCTCACTGCCGAGTGGCACGACGAGGAACCGTTGATGCGCAATGGCGGCAACGGGGGACTGGACCGCGACTTCCAGGACGAACTCATCGTCGACAGCTCCCCGGCGCACGACAACCAGAGCTATTTCTTCAATGCCGGCCTACCCGTCGGCGACACGGCGGAACTCTACGCCTTCGGCGGCCTGTCCCGGCGCAAGGCAAGTTCCAGCGGGGCCTACCGGTTCCGCTACAACTACTGGGAGGGCTTGGCTTCCGGCGACGAAGTCTGGGATTTCGTGGTCCCGAATTTCATCAACTTTCACGAACGCAACACCCATCCCGCCTATCCGGATGGTTTTCTTCCGTACGAGGAATCGGCCATCGAGGACTTTTCGATTGCCGCCGGGCTGCGCGGCGAGTTCGCGGGTTGGAGCGTGGACTTGAGTCTGGGCTTCGGCAGCAACAAGTTCGGCTTCAACGCCGCGAACACCATCAACGCCTCCGTGGGTGCCCAGTACCTGGCGGACAATCCCGGCGCCAGCGTCGCGGACATCGTTGCCAACGCCGGCCCGCGCGGTGGCGACAGCGGCAGCATCCAGTTCAGCCAGTTGACCCTCAACCTGGACGGGCGACGGGAGATCGACAGCGCGTCGATCCGCAGCCTCGCGGTCGGTTTCGAACATCGCGCCGAGAGCTATCGTCAAAACGCGGGCGATGTCGCATCCTGGTCCTGCGGGCTGCCCCACGTGAACGACTTCCGCGCCTTCGCCGTCGGACCCGACGGGTCGCCGCTCGAAGGCGTCGTGGCCGCCTGCGGATTCCAAGGGTATCCCGGCTACAGCCCCACGAACGCGCGCCTGAGCGATGACGACCGGGCCAGCCAGGCGGCCTATGGGGAGGTGGAATTCGAGCCGCTTGGTGCGCTCGCGGTTACTGCAGCCGTGCGCTTCGAGAACTACAGCGACGCAGGCGGCAACACGACCGGCAAGCTCGCCGCACGTCTGCCCATCAACGACGCCGTCGCACTGCGCGGCGCTGCATCGACGGGATTCCGGGCACCGAGCCTCTCCCAACGGCGATTCAACTCCATCCTCTTCGTCGGCAGCGAAACGGGCTTGACCACGGTATTCTCCGCCAACCAGGGCCATGCGGTGACGCGTGCCTTCGGCGTTGATTCGCTCGATCACGAGACTTCCACGAATCTGAGCGGGGGCATCGTCTTCTCCAACGGCAACTTCGACCTCGCCGTCGACGCCTACAGCACCGATATCGACAATCGGATCGTCCGTTCGCTAGGCATCGGCTGCGCAGGGATCGCCGCCTGCGACACGGCGAACGTCGGGACCGCAGCGTTCTTCTTCAACGGGGTGGACACCGAGACCAAGGGCATCGACATCCGTGCGCGCTGGCGCGTCACCTTCGCCGACGGCTTGCTCTTCCTATCCGCCAGCGGGCACACCAACAAGACCGAGATCACCGGATCCCGACTTCCCGCGCGGGCACCCGCCGACTTGACCTTCGACGACTACTACGGCGGCTGGGCGGCGAAACTCCTGGTACGCGGCCAGCCTCGCCGGCAGGCCAATCTCACCGCCGATTGGGAACGCGGCGGCCTGGGCTTGCTCGCGCGTCTCAACACCTATGGCAAGACGCTCCAGAATCCGGTGGACACCGGCACCGTCACCGTGGAAACGGCCAGCACGGTGGATCTTGAAGCGCGGTTCGCGATCGGCGCAATGAACTGCTCTGTCGGCATCAACAACGTGTTCGACGAGTTGCCCACCGAACTCGCCAAGACGCATCTCGCGAACGTCCTCTGGGGCGTCCGCTACCCGGTGGACACCCCGTTCGGGCTGGCGGGAAGGTTCGCACACGTACGGTTGAGCTTCGAATTCGGACGATGACGTCGACATTGGAAAGAGCCGCCTCGGCGGCGCGCAACGGCGACCTCGACACGCTCAAGATCCTGTCGGGATCGCCGGAAGTGCTGAGGGCGACGGACGGCGACGGCCGCAAGCTCCTGGATCTCGCCTGCCGCGCCGCAACGGGCGACATCGCCATCCCACTGGTTTCCGGCACGCCGGAACAGCACGCCGCAGTGGACCTGATTCTGGCGGCGGGCGCCGATGCTTCCGCCGCCGACCCCTACGGCTGGACGCCCCTGCACACTGCCGGCATGGCAGGCCACCCGAACCTCGCACGACGGCTCGTGCAAGCCGGCGCCACGGTCGAGGCGGATGCCTAGCCCGCATTTCTCACCAGGCCGCTTCTCGGCGTCAAAAGAGCTCATGGTTTCAAAAAGTTGACCGCGATGCCAACGATCGTGCCGGTTGCAGACTGCGCTGCCCGTGCCCTCGCGGGTCTTTTGGCCCCGTACGCGCACATGGTCCCTCAACCGTAGGCCCCGCTATGCTCTCGGTCGCGAGCACGCGCACGGGCCCAAAATCCTCCGCGATCATCACGGCCCCTGGTGAGAAATGCGGGCTAGGCGCGCTGCATGTGCAGCGGGCCAAATTCGTCATCGGTCAATAATCCGCCCGCAGGCGCAAGTAGTAGCCGCCGCCGTTGAAGCCGCTCGGATGGTTCAGCGGGAAGTCCGCGCCGAGATAGCCCGCGACCCCGGCGAACTGGTGTTCATCGGGTTGTCTGTCGAACAGGTTGCTGACGCCAAAGGAGACCGCGTATCGACCGTTCGCTGCCCACGTCAGCTCCGCGTCCATCACCATCAAGGCGTCCGTGGTTATGGCGCAGGACTCGCAGTTGAACAGGTGTTCGTAGACGCTGTCGTAGTAGTTGACGCGCGCCCGAGCGCTCCAAGTGCCGCGGACGAAGTCGAAGGTCAGATTCGCACGGCTCGCCGGCAGGCCGTCTTCGAGTTCCCGGACGCCGGCCGGGGACAACGTCACGCCGGCGTCGGTGACCTTCGTGTCCGTTGCATTGTAGGCAAACACGAGACTGCCGCGTCCGCCGGCGAGGTCGAAGCTGGTTTCGGCGACGAGGTCCAGGCCGGTGGTTTCGCTGTCGATGTCGTTGACGAAGAAGGACACCGCCGTGACAGTCTCGGCCCCGACGATGCTGGCGGCCAAGAGGTCGGCGTGGTCCTGGGCGCTCAGGTTCTGCTGGGTGAGCGCGATGCGTCCGTCCACCTCGATACGGAACCAGTCCGAGGTGACATCCACCGCACCGATGGAGAAGGCGGCGCCGAGGCTCAGATTGACCGACTCTTCCGGCTGCAACTGCCGACCGCCTTTGAGCATCGCCACCGGGTTGGTGGGCGGCAACGTGAGGGAACCAGTCAACTGGCCGTCGACGAAGACCGTCGCGGCTCGGCGCAGGTTGCTCTGGCCGATGGACGGTGCGCGGAATCCGGTACTCACCGCACCGCGCAGCGCTAGCCCGTCGGTGACTTGCAGCCGGGTCGCGAACTTGCCGTTCTGGGTGGAACCGAAGTCGCTGAACTGTTCGTAGCGCAATGCCCCGGATACCAGCCAGCGGTCGGTGGCGTCGACTTCGAGGTCGAGATAGGTCGAGTAGCTCTCGCGGCCGAAGCGGCCGGCGACGTCGGCGCTGAACCCTTGGAACCCGTTCGAGCCTACCGAGAATCCCTGGTCCTCGAAGCCGCCCGGGGCCCAGGACTCGGTATCGCCGGCGACCATCTCCAAGACTTCCCTGTGGTGCTGCGCGCCGAACGCGACGTTCAGGTCCGATGCCGCGCCGATGTCGACGGGGTAGGTGAAATCCGCGTTGACCACGCGCTCGAACTGGACCTGCGCGCCCAAGTCGAACGCGGTCGGCGTATCGGGACCGTAGGACGCGTTGACCGTGTTGCGTATCCGGTAGACGGCTTCGTTGCGCCCCACGGAGACGCTGAAGTCGTAGGTAAGTCCGCGGGGTCGCTCGCCGCGCCAGCCAACGGTGATCGATGTGTCGCCCACCTCGCCGCCGAAGCGTGGGGTGAAGCCGCCGGGGAACCACTCGTTGTAGACGAAGCAGTCGGGATCGCTGATCACGGTCGCGAGCGCGGTCGGGTCGGCGAGCCCGTCGGTGACGATCACCTCCCGGCAGGGCATGTCGTCGTCGGGGGCGAGGTCGGCCACCAGCAGGTTGCCGTCCGGCCCGGCGAACACGCCGCTGCGGGTGTTCGGGTTGCGGTAGAAGAAGCTGCCGTCCACGTCCCGTCCGGACCATGTGCCGAATGTGTAGAACTCGCTCAAGCCCGCGTTGACGGCGGCGTTGACCAGCACCTTGAAGTTAGCAGTACTCCAGGACAGCCATGTAGCGTGCCATCCGAAAAGTAACCGGGAGATCGGAAGTTGTCACCTGTTTTGAACGGTCGAGCCGGCGAGCCGGGCGAGGGCAGCGGTGGCGTGATACCTTGCATGCCGTGATCGTTCCGCCGAACACCCCCCCGAAGGACATTGCTCTGCTCGCGATCGACGTGGACGGAACGTTGGTGACCGAAACCGACGAGGTCTTGCCGCGCACGCGAGAGGCCGTCCATCGCGCCCGCCGCAAGGGCCTGGCCGTGGTGCTGGCGACCGGTCGCCGGTACCGGACCACGCAGCGGGTCATGGACCAGCTCGCGCTGCGCCTGCCCACGGTGTGCCTGGGAGGCGGGCTGATCAAGTCGGCCGAAGGCGAGACGTTGCACAGCGAGCCCTTCTCGACCGATCAGGTCGAACGACTGCTCGACCTTGCACACCGGCGCGGTTTGACGCTCATCGCGCAGCGCGACTCGGACGGTCGCGGCGGGCCGGACTTCGTGGTGGACGGCGGTACGCCTTGGAACAACGAAACGCAGTACTACGTCGAACTGGGCGGCGATGCCGCCCTTCGCGATCCGACGCCCCAACGCTCCGGCTACGACGACATCCTCGTGGTCGGTGCCTTCGGCTGCCATGGGGAGCTTGCGCAGTTGGAGCGCGACTTCGCGACCACCGGCGACGGGTTCGCGACGGTCCTGGTCCGGTCGAAGCGGACGCCCGGCTGGTACCTGGAGACGATCTTGGGTCACGTCAGCAAGTGGGTGGGACTCAAGCGGCTTGCCGCCGCATTGGGAATCGCCGAAGGTGCGGTCTGCGCGGTCGGCGACGCCGCCAACGACTTGCCGATGATTCGCGGTGCCGGATTCGGGGTCGCCATGGGGAACGCCTCCGCAGACGTCAAGGAGGCTGCGGACTGGATCACCGCAAGCAACGAAGAGGACGGACTCGTGCCGTTGATCGAGTTGCTGGTTCGAGGACGGGTGGAGGGCAGAAGGGCATTGACCTGACCCGCGGCTCGCTGTCCAATCACCTCAATCCAAGCCGCGTTGTTCAAGGCCGTGGAAGCGGACGGCGTGACCACCCTGATGGTCTTCGAGATGCTCGACTGATCGGTCCACCCGATTGGCCCGCCGGGACGTCGCTGGTATGGTGCGCGTCCTTTGCCCAGGAACAGCCGCCGCCATGACCGACTACAAAGTCGCCGACATCGAACTCGCCGATTTCGGTCGCCGGGAGATCGCTCTCGCCGAAGCCGAAATGCCTGCACTCATGAACCTGCGCCGCCGGTACGCGGCGGACAAGCCGTTGTCCGGTGCCAAGATCATCGGCTGCATCCACATGACCATCCAGACGGCGGTGCTGATCCGCACCCTGGTCGAACTCGGCGCTCAAGTACGCTGGTCGTCGTGCAACATCTTCTCCACCCAAGACCACGCCGCTGCTGCCATGGCCGCCGATGGCATCCCGGTGTATGCCTGGAAGGGCGAGACCGAGGCGGAGTACGACTGGTGCATCGAGCAGACCGTCTTGAAGGACGGCAAGCCATGGGACGCCAACCTGCTGCTCGACGACGGCGGCGACCTGACTCAGATGATCCACGAGCGCTACCCGGCCATGCTGGCGGGCGTCCACGGGATCAGCGAAGAAACCACGACGGGCGTCCATCGCGTCTATGAAATGCTGGCCGCGAACGAACTCGTGGTCCCGGTCGTCAACGTCAACGACTCGGTCACCAAGTCCAAGAACGACAACCGCTACGGTTGCCGGCACAGCTTGAACGACGCCATCAAGCGCGCCACCGATATGCTGATGGCGGGCAAGCGGGCGATGGTGATGGGCTACGGCGACGTGGGCAAGGGCTCGTCCGCGAGCCTGCGCCAGGAAGGGATGATCGTGCGCATCGTCGAGATCGACCCGATCTGTGCCATGCAGGCATGCATGGACGGCTACGAGGTGGTCTCGCCCTACGTGGGCGGCAACAACACGGGCAGGATCGAGGACATCGACCGGCGCCTCATGGGCGAGACCGACCTCGTGGTGACCTGCACGGGCAATACCAGCGTCTGCGACGCCGCCATGCTGCAGACCATCAAGCGAGGCGCCATCGTCTGCAACATCGGCCACTTCGACAACGAAATCGACACTGCCTTCATGCGCGACAACTGGCGCTGGCAAGCGGTCAAGGACCAGGTCCACCAGGTATTCCGCAGCGAAGAGCCGGGCGACTACCTGATCCTCCTGTCCGAGGGACGCCTGGTGAACCTCGGCAACGCCATGGGGCATCCGTCCCGGGTCATGGACGGCTCGTTCGCGAACCAGGTTTTGGCGCAGATGCATCTTTACGAGCAGCGCTGGGCCGACCAGGACCCCGACCAGCGCGCACCGGTGTCGGTGGAGGTGCTGCCGAAAAAGCTCGACGAGGAAGTGGCTGCGCTCATGGTCGAGGGATTCGGCGGCGTGGTGACGCGGCTGACGCCGGCCCAGGCCGACTACATCAACGTATCCGCAGACGGGCCGTTCAAGCCGGAAGCCTACAGATATTGAATCCGATCCGCCTAGAATCCTCGAGCATGCCGAATGTTGACGCTTGGGTTGCATACGAACACCGGTGGACAGCGCTCTTGAACGGCTCGTATTCCGAGACGCGCTAGCGTTCTTGAGAAGCCGTCATCTTTACGATTGAGCAATTGAGCCAGGTTTTTCGCCACCCGTAGAGAACGCGGCAGCATTCTCAAACGCGCCCGTCAGGGCGCGCGCGTTCTTGAGAGGCTGTCATCTTTACAATTGGGCAATTGAGCCAGGGTTTTCGCCACCCGTAGAGAATGCGGCAGCATTCTCAAACGCGCCCGTCAGGGCGCGCGCTCGGGCAGCGAGACGCACTAGAAGCTGGTCGCCCGGTCAGTTCAGGGCCGCCACCGACGGCAGCACTTCGTCAATCAGACGCCGGGTCTGATCGATCATGTCGGCGGTTCCCGAGGCGATGGGGCGTAGCACGAACTTGTGGGCGCCGGTCGCCCTGAACCGATTCAACAACGCCATGATCTCGCGGCGGTCGCCGCAGGCCGTGAACGCGTCCGGCGGCTTGCCCAGCGAGCGGGTGAAGCCGGCAATGTAGCGACGCATGATCGGCTCGTCGGGGCTGCCGAACCGAAATCCGAAACCGGCCCCGAAGTGATCTTCGTCGATGCTGCGCCCGAACTCGCGGGCCTTCGCTTTGATGGCGCGAATCACCGGACCCACCTTGTCCGCCGACTCGATGCCTGCCTGCCAGCCCGTGCCCCAGCGCGCGGTCCGCTCGATGGCTTGCGGCGCCGAGCCTCCCAACCATAGCGGCAGCGGCTGCTGCACCGGCTTCGGCGAGATCGACGCACCATCGAGCCGAAAGAACTCGCCCTCGGTGGAGACCGCGTCTTCGGTCCAAAGCCGGGTGAGGATTTCCAGGCACTCGTCCATCCGCTTGCCGCGCCGTCGGGTCGGCGTGCCGGTCGCCACGTAGTCTCGCGAGCGCGTGCTGCCGAGACCGAACGCGGGCAGCAGGCGCCCTTCCGAGAGCACGTCGATGGTGGCGCACTGCTTGGCCGTCAGCACGGGATCGCGCAGGCCCAGACTCGCCACGTTCATGCCGAACTTAATGCGTCGGGTGGCACCGGCGAGCGCCGCCATGACGCTCATGCATTCGAGATTCGCATCCCGAGAGATCAGCCGGTCGGACTGCCAGATCGAGTCGATGCCGCCGCGATCGCACAGATCGACCCACTGCCAAAAACCCCGCGCGTCGTCGAACGGGAAGTTGGCGATGCCGATGCCGGCGCTGATGGTCACGGCGGTTCTAGGACTCCGATCCGGAAGAAGGGCAGCTTAACTCGCCTCCACGTATGCGCCTCCACGTATGGGACACCCACCGCCGCCGAGCGCCTCGGCCATGGGGACACCCACCGTTGGTCGCTGCCATGGGGACACCCACCGTTGGTCGCTGCCATGGGGACACCCACCGTCGCCTCTGCCATGCGCTTCTGCCTCTGCCAGGTGGTCGCTGCCATTGCCTCTGCCAGGGGACATCCACCGTTGGGGCGGCCATGGGGGGGCGGCGATGGGGGGCGGCCATGGGCGGCCATGGGGACACCCACCGTCGAACGCCAGGCGCCTCTGCCAAGGGACACCCACCGTTGGCGCCGTCGCCTCTGCCATAGGGACACCCACCGTTGCCTCTGCCAGGGGACATCCACCGTTGGGTGCCATGGTGGGTGCCATGGGGACACGCACCGCCGAGCACCTCTGCCAGGCGCCTCTGCCCGGGGACACCCACCGTTCGCCTCTGCCAGGGCGCCTCTGCCAGGTGTGGGTCTGCCATGGGACATCCACCGTCGAACGCCTGCGCCTCTGCCAGGGGACACCCACCGTCGCCTCTGCCAGGGGACACCCACCGTTGGCGCCGTCGCCTCTGCCATAGGGACACCCACCGTTGCCTCTGCCAGGGGACATCCACCGTTGGGTGCCATGGTGGGTGCCATGGGGACACCCACCGCCGAGCACCTCTGCCAGGCGCCTCTGCCAGGGGACACCCACCGTTCGCCTCTGCCAGGGCGCCTCTGCCAGGTGTTGTTTCTCGGATAGACCCACCATCGGTTTCCCGGTCTATTCCTGACGGATCAGTGGGGGATTTGTCACGCTGCGCCACCCCTTGGGGGCGGGGTGCGCGGTGGCCAGGCGGAGCGCACGAGCCGGTTCCGGTGGATTTGGAGTGGTCAGGGCCTTAGTTCGTCGAGGGCGTGCTGCATGTGCTCGGCGTCGACGGTGCGGGCCTTGGCGAGGGCGGCGGCGGACAGTGCGTAGTGCGCGGTGCGGTTGATCTGCCGGGGCAGGCCCCGGGAGCTCTGGAACAGGGCCTCGACGGCGGACGGCTCGAACAGCGGCAGTTCGCAGCCGGCGAAGCGCAGGCGGTGTTCGAGGTAGGCGTCGAGCTCGTCGCGGTCGAGGCTGCCGATGTGGTGGCGGACGACGAGGCGCTGGCTGAGCGACTCGTGGACGGCCATGGACAGCCGGCGGCGCAGTTCGGTGAGGCCGACGAGCA
>JAKZRQ010000152.1:0-22177 GCA_047518105.1 Pseudomonadales bacterium
AGCTGTAGACGTTCAGTAGCAGCGGCCGCACATGCGCCGAGCGGTTGACGCCACTCCCGTGAATGGTGCGGCAGTTGATCGCCACAAGCATGCCGGCGGGGCCCACCGCCGCGCGCGCCCGGCTCGCGTCCGCGCGCGCCATGTCTTCGTCCGTGATCGAGCCGCGCCAGGCACCGTCCTCGTCGGCGTGAAAGAACACCTCGCCATCGTGGCTGCCCGCGATGCAGACCAGCGGCCCGTCCGCTTCGCCGACGTCGCTCAGATAGACGCCCAGCGTCACCGGGCTGTAGTTGGTGTGCGGCCAGGCGGGGATGTCTTGATGCCATTTCACCACCTCGCCCGGCCCCGGCCATTTGTAGTTGAGCTTCGAGCTGTGGAATTTCACGTCCGGCCCCACCAGGTCGGCGGCGATATCGCCGAGCGGCCCCGGCCCCGCGAAGGCCCAAAGATCGGCATGCTGATCCACCGCCGCCCTGAGCCGGCGGAGATGCGGCTTTTCCGCCGAATGCGCCGGCCCGATATCAAACGCCTCGCTCGAGGCCGAGACCGCGCCGCTATGCGCCACCATCCGCTCCGAGACGGCTTGCAGCCGTTCGAGCCAATCGCCGGCGATCGCCCCCTCGACGGCAACGAAGCCGTCGCGGAAATAGGCTTCACGGTCCGACGGCGCGAGCACCCGCGCGGGCTGGGCGAGAATGTCTTCGGCGCGCATGTCCCCTCCTTGTCCGGTCCTGGCTAAGTATAGCAGTTGGCGGGCCGCCGGACTTCCCCGAGTCGATCAACGGCCCTTCCGAGCGGGACCGAATGACCGACTTGACGAGAAATCCCGGCTAATCGACCAGGTGACGCGCGACGACGTCCTCGTTCCAGTCGAGGCCGAGGCCGGGGGCGTCGGGGATCGCGATCTCGCCGTCCTTTACCTCGTAGGGTCGTTCCAGGATCGGGTCGGCCCAGTCCTGCCATTCGAGCCAATGGGCGGTCTCGGCGACCCGCATCACGTGCGCGCCGACCTCGGGGTAGAGATGGGTGGAGATCGGCACGTTGGCCGCGGCCGCCAGACCCGCCGCGTGAAGCCAGCCGGTGACGCCGCCGATCCGCATGAAATCGGGCATCACCAGGTCGCAGGCGTTCATCGACAGCGCCTTCCACATGTCGCGTGGGCCGTAGAAGTTTTCGCCGATCTGCAAGGGCGTTTTCAGCTCGCCCGCGAGCTTGGCATAGCCGGAGAAATCATCGTAAAGCACCGGCTCCTCGATCCAGGCGATGCCGAGGTCGTCGATCGCATGGCAGCGCCGAAGCGCCTCCGCGAGGTCGAGGCCTTGATTGAAATCCACCATCACGGTGACGTCATTACCGATGGCCTGGCGGACCGCCTCGTGGGTTTCCAGGTCGTCCCGCGCTCGCGCCCGCCCCATGCGGAGCTTGACGCCGGCGAAGCCTCCCTCGGCCAGCAGTTCGACTGCCTCAGCCGCCACCTCTTCCGCCTCGCGGAGCCAGAGGCCGTTCGAGGAATAGGCGCGGACCGGCCCCACCGTGCCGCCGAGGAGGGTGCAGAGCGGCAGGTCCGCCGCCCGGGCCAGCGTGTCCCAGGCGGCCATGTCGAGGCCCGCGGCGGCGATCATCGCCAACCCCTCGTAACCGACGAAGTGCAGCGACTTGCGCGCCGCCCGATAGAACTCGAACGGCGCCACCGAGCGGCCCCTCAGCATATCGCCCAGATCGTCGAGCGCCGGCACCAGATAGCGCATCGCCTTGGGCACGTAAGGCTCGAGGTAGGCCCGACCGGTGATGCCCTCCTCGGTCTCCATGTCGATCAGGATCAGCGGCCAGTCGGACATCGTGGCGATCCGCGCGACCACCGGGCGCTTCAGCTTCAACAGCACGGGCCGGGCGCGGATCGAACGGAGCGTCGGGATCATGGTCGTCATGGGGGCTCTCCCTCGGGCGTTACCGGCGGTATTCTAGATCGAACGTTTACCGTTGAAAATGCATAAGTCGTTGTCGTGGCGGGGATTTTGTCTTTGCCACCGTTATGCCACCAGCTAAAGGGACATCGCATTTATCCATGGGTTCAAGGCTATTGTTCACATATTTTCCGCGCGTTCAGATGAATAATAAATCTGTCCCCAAAACTATCGAACTAGCCGGACCGGGCGGCGCGCAGGGCGTCGGCCAGCGCCTCGGGGGTGGCGAGGGGAAGGGTGCAGGTCTCGGCCACGCAGACGTAGGCGGCGGCGCGGCCGTCGACCGCGGTCTTGCCGTGGGCCGGGTGGGAGGGGGGCAGGATCGCGCCGGGCGATACCACTTGGAGAATACGGCCCGGCAGGCTGGTGGCATGGACGACGGCGGCGAGGGCCGCGCGGTCGGGCGCGTCGTCGGCGCCGGCGATGACGATCTGGATCGGCCGCAAGGCCGTCTCCAGATTGTTCAGATAGGTGGTGAGGGGGAAGAAATTGCGCCCGAGGTCGCTGGAAAAGGCCTCGAACAGCGCCTCCGCCCGATCGCGGTAGGCGCTCTCCCCGGTCAGGTGCCAGAGCCGGGTCACCACCTCGGCGGCGACGGCGTTGCCGGCGGGCGTGGCGTTGTCGATGCAGTGGCGCTGGCGGGTGATCAGATCGTCGGCATCGTCGGCGGTGAAGAAGTAGCCACCGGCGCCGGAATCCCAGAAATGCCGGTCCAGCACGCCCACCCAGGCCCGGGCGCGGTCCAGATAGCGGGCCTCGCCCGTCGCCTCGTGCACCGCGAGGGCGGCGCGGGCCATGGCCGCGTAATCGTCCAGCATGGCCGGCTGGCGGAGTTTGTCCATCCGGTAGCTGTGCCAGAGGCGGTCGCCCTCGGCCATCCGGTGGGCGACGAAATCGAACGCCAGGACCGCCGCGTCGCGCCATTCAGGCCGGTCGAAGACCTGGGCGGCGGTGACGAAGGCCGAAATCATCAGGCCGTTCCAGTCGGCCAGCACCTTGTCGTCCCAGCCGGGCCAGATTCTCGCGTCCCGCGTCGCCTTCAACACCGCGCGGTCGGCGGCGAGCGCCGCGTCGTCCAGCGCCTCGCCGAGCCCCAGGCGGCGGGAGCGGTTGAGGATGACCTTGCCTTCCCAGTTGCCCCGCGCCGAAACATCGTAGGCGACCTTGAAGGCCTCCGACCGCGGGCCGAGCAGGGTATCGATCTCCTCTTCCCGCCAGACGTAGAATCTGCCCTCCTCGCCCTCCGAAGCGGCATCCAGCGTCGCGGCGAAGCCTCCGTCGGGGGCGATCATCTCGCGCAGAACCCACTCTATCGTCTCCTCGACGCGCTGGCGGTAGAGGTCCGCGCCGGTTTCCTGCCAGACCAGGCACAGAATCTCGATCATCTGGGCGTTGTCGTAGAGCATCTTCTCGAAATGCGGCGCCAGCCAGCGGTCGTCGGTCGAATAGCGCGCGAATCCGCCACCCAGATGGTCGTAGATCCCGCCCTCCGACATCTGGTCGAGGGTGGTGACGACGGCCTTGCGATAGCTCTCCTCCCCGCCTCGGAGCCAGGCGCGCCACAGCAGCGTGAAGATCGCCGCTTGCGGAAACTTCGGCGCCCCCCGGATTCCGCCCAGGAAAGGGTCGACCTCGTGCAGCAGATGGGTGGCCGCGTCGTCCAAGAGGCCCGGTTGCAGCGCCACCCGCTCGGCCTTGGGCGCAGCGAGCTGGTGGAGGCCTTCCATCAAGGATCGGGTATTCTGGCTCACCTGGTCGCGCTGGTCGGTCCAGATCTCCGCCATGCGGCGCAAGACCTCGGGAAAGCCCGGCCGGCCGTAGCGCGATTCGGGCGGAAAATACGTCCCGCCCCAGAACGGTTCGCCCCCCGGCGTCAGGAACATGGTGAGCGGCCAGCCGCCCTGCTGGCCCAGCAGCGCCAGGGCGTTCTGGTAGATCGCATCGAGGTCCGGCCGCTCCTCCCGGTCGACCTTGACGTTGACGAAGAGCTGGTTCATCAGCGCGGCGATTTCGTTGTCCTCGAAGCTTTCGTGGGCCATGACGTGGCACCAGTGGCAGGCGGCATAGCCGACGGAGAGCAGGATCGGCTTGTCCATGGCGCGCGCGTCGGCCAGCACCGCCTCGCTCCAAGGCCGCCAGTGGACCGGATTGTCCCGGTGTTGCAGCAAATAGGGACTGGTTTCCTCGCCCAGTTCGTTACCCATGGCGATCACTTTCACGGTTGAGAGGGATGGGTGGCTGCCTCGGTGGTCGTTGCGCGGGCGCACGGCCTCGCATAGGGTGGCGACCCAGCGCCGGGGCAACCTAGCACGGGATCCAGGGGCCATGAAGATCAGCATCGAGATCGACTGCACGCCGGAAGAAGCCCGCGCGGCCCTGGGCCTTCCCGATGTGGGCGCCATGCAGGAGAAGCTCGCCGAGGAGCTGGCGCAACGGATGAGTGCCTTCGTGCGGGCAAGCGATCCCGAGGCGCTGCTGAAGACCTGGATGCCGGCCGGCGGCGCGGAGGGTTGGGAGCGCCTGCAAAAGGCCTTCTTCAGTGGATTTTCGGGCACGGGCACGCCCAAACGGGATTAGGAGGGGCCAAGAACCGTGAACGCCGAGACCAAGGGGCAGTTTTACCGCAGCCACATCTTCTGCTGCACCAACGAGCGCCACCCGGGCCATCCGCGCGGCTGCTGCATGGAGAAGGATGCGGTCAGGCTTCGCAACTACCTGAAGGCCAAGGCGAAACAGCTCAAGCTCGACGACGTCCGGGTGAACATCGCCGGTTGCCTCGACCGCTGTGAACTCGGCCCGACCATGGTGATCTATCCCGAGGGTACCTGGTACACCTACCGCACGAGCGGGGACCTCGACGAAATCCTGCAAACCCACGTTATCGGCGGCGGCCGGGTCGCGCGGTTGATGCTGGACCTCGACCAGGAAGAGCTCCGCCTCGAACAGATGGGCCAGGCGGCGGAGTAAGCCGCCCGCGCCCCGCGCACCCGCGATGGCCGACGGCGCAACCATCTTCGCGCTGGCCAGCGGCCGAGGCCGCGCCGGCATCGCGGTTCTCCGAATTTCGGGCTCCGAGGCAGGCGCGGCGCTGCGGGCGCTGACCCGCGCCGATCCACCGACACCCCGCCAGGCCAGCCGCCGCCGGCTCGACGATCCGCGCGACGGCGAGGCCCTGGACGAGGCCCTCGTGCTGTGGTTTCCCGGGCCGGGGAGCTACAGCGGCGAGGATCTGGCGGAATTGCACCTGCACGGCGGGCCGGCGGTGGTCGGCGGCGTGCTGGAGGCGCTCGGCCGGCTGCCGGGCCTGCGCCCCGCCGAGCCCGGCGAATTCTCGCGCCGCGCCTTCCTCGCCGGCAAGCTGGACCTGACCGAGGCCGAGGGCCTCGCCGATTTGATCGCCGCCGATACCGCCCGCCAGCGCCGCCAGGCATTGGAACAGATGGCGGGACGGCTCGGCGGGCTTTACGAGGCGTGGCGCGGGCGCCTGCTGCGCCTGTTGGCGGGAATCGAAGCGGAGATAGATTTCGGCGAGGAGGAGGGCGATGTCGGCGAGGGGGTCTGGCCGCGACCGCCGGGGGAGATCGCCGCGCTTTCGGCGGAAATCGGCGCCCATCTCGCCGACGAGGGGCGGGGCGAGCGGCTGCGCGACGGCCTGCGGGTGGCGATCCTCGGTCCACCCAACGCCGGGAAGTCCAGCTTGTTGAACGCGCTCGCCCGGCGCGACGTCGCCATCGTCGCCGAGCAGCCCGGCACCACCCGCGACGTGCTCGAGGTACGGCTCGAGCTCGACGGCTATCCGCTGATTCTGGCCGATACGGCGGGCCTCCGGGCGAGCGACGACCTGGTCGAGGCGGAGGGCGTGCGCCGGGCCCGGGCCCGGGGCGCGGAGGCCGACCTCCGCCTCGTCGTCATCGACACGGCCGCGCCGCCCGCGCCGGATAGCCTGGATCTGGATTTCGCCGCCGACACCCTGGTGCTCGCCAACAAGACCGATCTGGCGCCGCCGCCCGCCCGTTTCTCCGGCCTGGTCCCCTGGCCCCTGTCCCTGCGGACCGGCCGCGGGCTCGACGACGTTCTGGCCGCGCTCGCCCGGGAGGCGTCGCGCCGGCTCGATGGCCAGGGGGCGCCGGTCGTGACCCGGGCCCGCCACCGCAGCGCGCTCGAAGCCTGCCGCCAGGCGCTCGGCCGGGCCAAAGACGCGGGGGCGGCGGAACTATCGGCCGAGGACCTGCGCCTGGCGGCCCGGGCGCTCGGCCGCATCACCGGGCGGGTCGACGTCGAAGATATACTAGATATTGTGTTTTCCGAATTCTGCATTGGCAAATAGGCCACTCGCGCGTCTGCTTCACGTGAAACGCCGCCGCCGCTTTTGACTTCGCATTGTCCGGTCCCTACATTCCCGGCGAACTCGACGGGCACGGCGGATAGCGAACAATGAGCGGCTACGACGTCATCGTCATCGGCGGCGGTCATGCCGGCACGGAAGCGGCGGCGGCCTCGGCGCGGACGGGCGCCCGCACCCTGCTGGCGACCCACCGGCTCGACACCATCGGCGAGATGTCCTGCAATCCGGCGATCGGCGGCCTCGGCAAGGGCCATCTGGCGCGCGAGGTCGACGCCCTCGACGGGCTGATGGGCCGGGTCGCCGACCGGGCCGGGATCCAGTTCCGCCTTTTGAACCGGCGCAAGGGTCCGGCCGTGCGGGGGCCCCGCGCCCAGGCCGACCGCAAGCTCTACCGCCAGGCAATGCAGGCCGCGATCGCCGGGACCGAGGGTCTCGACGTCATGGCGGCGGCCGTGGAGGACCTGATCGTCAAGGGTGGGCGCGTCGCCGGCATCGTTACCGCCGAGGGCGCTCGCATCGCCGCCGGCCGGGTGGTGCTGACCACGGGCACGTTCCTTAGGGGGCTCATTCACCTGGGAGAGGAGTCCTGGCCGGCCGGCCGGGCCGGCGAAGCGCCGGCCATCGGCCTCGCCCGGCGGATTCAGGCGCTGGGCTTTGCCATGGGTCGGCTCAAGACCGGAACGCCGCCCCGCCTAGACGGCCGCACCATCGACTGGGCCGGCCTCGACGCCCAGCCCGGCGACGACGATCCGAGTTTCTTCTCCTTCCTCACCGCCGCCACTACGACGCCACAGGTGAATTGCCACATTACCCACACCGGGCCGCCCGGCCACGCCGTCATTCGCGCCAACCTCGAGCGCTCGCCGATGTATTCGGGGCGGATCGAGTCGACCGGGCCGCGGTACTGTCCGTCCATCGAGGACAAGATCGTCCGCTTCGCCGACCGGGAACGCCACCAGATCTTCCTGGAGCCGGAGGGTCTCGACGACGACACGGTTTATCCGAACGGGATCTCGACCTCGCTGCCGCGCGAGGTCCAGGCGGCCCTGCTGGCGACCATTCCCGGGTTGGAGCGGTCGGAAATCCTGCGCCCCGGTTACGCCATCGAATACGACTATGTCGATCCGCGCGAATTGTCCCCGGGGTTGGAGGCACGGCGCCTGCCGGGGCTTTACCTCGCCGGACAGATCAACGGCACCACCGGCTACGAGGAAGCTGCGGCCCAGGGACTGCTCGCGGGATTGAACGCCGCGTTGGCGGCATCGGGACGCAGTGCCTGGTGCCCGGAGCGCTACCAAGCCTACCTCGGGGTGCTGGTCGACGACTTGGTGACCCTGGGTGTGACCGAGCCGTACCGGATGTTCACGAGCAGGGCCGAGTACCGGTTGCGCCTGCGCGAGGACAATGCGGATCTGCGCCTGACCGAAAGGGGACGCAGTCTGGGGCTGGTGGACGATGCGCGGTGGGCCGCGTTCTCGGCCAGGAAACGCGAATTGGAACGAGGTGCGGCGGTGCTGGCGGAAGCGGTGGCCGTTCCGGGCAATGATCTGGCTCTAGCCATCGCCGCCACGACCGGTGAAGCGGTGGACAAGCCCGCATCGCTCTACGAACTTCTGAAACGTCCCGGGATCGACGCCGGGGCCGTTGGCGAGGTGTTGAGGGCCGGCGGTTCGAAGGTGGACGACGCGGTCTTGACGCAGCTCGAGACGGACGCCAAGTACGAAGGCTACGTGCTTCGCCAGGATGACGAAATCGCCCGGGTGAAGGCCAACGAGCGCGTCCCGCTGCGAGCCGATTTCGATTACGGCGCGATCTCGGGTCTGTCGAACGAACTCAAGGACAAGCTCCAAGCGCGGCAGCCTGCGACCATCGCACAGGCCGCGCGGGTGCCGGGAGTCACCCCGGCGGCGCTATCGCTGCTTGTCGTCCATGCCAAACGCGATGCTGGCGAACAACGCCGAGCATGACGCCCTGTGGCGGTTCCTCGAAGACCGCGGCGTCGATCCGCAAGGCGTCGTTGACAAGCTCGAAGCCTACGAGGCGTTGATCCGGCGCTGGAATACTCGGCAGAACCTGATTTCCCGTCGCGACATCGGACGGCTGCGCGTCCGCCACGTGCACGACAGCCTTGCGCTCTTGCCTTGGTGGTCGGGAAGGTTGGCCGACGTCGGTGCCGGCGCGGGCTTTCCCGGCGTGCCCCTGGCCATCGCGCGCCCCGCCTCGGCTGTCACCCTCATCGAACGCAGCGAGCGCAAGGTGCGGTTCCTGACGCAAGTCGTCCTCGAACTGGAACTTCGCAATGTGGAGATCATCGCGTGCGACGTCACCGAACTGTCAAGGTCGAACCGATACCCCTGCGGGGCGTTGTTTGATACGGTTACGGCGCGGGCGTTGGTGGCGCCGCCTGCCGCATGGAAGCTGGTGCGCAGCTTGATCGAGCCCGAGGGCGCCGCGCTGTTTCAGTCCGGTGCCCGGTTGAGCCCTGCGTTGTTCGAGGGTGGAACAATCCGCCGCCAGGAACGATCCGGCGAGACCTGGGTGACGGTCGTGGGCCGGTCCCAAGGCGCGTCTTGAAGGACGCGATTCGAGATTGCCGCGCATTCGCTATGCGCATTCGCTAGGGGTGGCGAGAATTGGCTCAACTGCAAGCATCTCGGTTCGGGAAGCCCGCCAGGCGAATAGCGGTCGCGAACCAGAAGGGTGGCGTCGGCAAGACCACCACCAGCATCAACCTCGCAGCGTCGCTCGCCGCCGATGGTCCGGCGGTCCTCCTGATCGACCTCGATCCCCAGGGCAACGCCACCATGGGCTCTGGGATCGACAAGTACACGCTCGAAACCGGGTGCTACGAGTGGTTGGTCGAGGACGCGTCGTTCGACGCGGTTGTGCAGCACACAAGGAGCGGTTACGACCTGATTCCGGCCAATGGCGACCTGACGGCGGCCGAGGTCACCTTGTTGAACGCCGCAGACCGGGGAACCAGGCTCCGGACGCGCTTGGACGCCGCAGCGGAATTCGAGTTCATCGTCATCGACTGCCCACCGTCGTTGAACGTCCTTACGCTGAACGCCCTGATGGCGGCGCACGGGGTCTTGATCCCGCTGCAGTGCGAGTATTTCCCGTTGGAGGGTCTCACGGACCTGTTGCTGACGATCCGGGGCGTTCGCCAACGGGGCAATCCGGATCTGGCCATCGATGGCATCCTGCGTACGATGTACGATCCTCGCAACCGACTCAGCCGCGACGTGTCGCGGCAACTCATCGAGTACTTCGGCGCCGACGTGTTCCGCACCGTGATTCCACGCAACGTCCGGCTGGCGGAAGCGCCCAGCCATGGATTGCCCGCCATTCTCTACGATCGGCTGTGCACCGGCGCCAAGGCGTATAGTGCCTTGGCAGGGGAGGTCCGCGCGAGACACGCTGCCCCAAGGCGCGCGACCGTTGGCGCCGACGTCGACGGAGCGAACGCCGTGCAAGACCAACGGTCGGTGGCGGTCTGACGAAGGGAGTGAGTGGGTGATTGGCAAGCGCAAGAGCCTCGGCCGGGGCCTCGACGAGCTCCTCGGCGAGCCCATGGGACACGCGCCTTCTGCCGCCGAGGGAACGGCCGAACTTCCTATCGATCAACTGTACCGAGGTGTCCACCAGCCGCGGCGGATCATTCGCGACGAGGGCATCGAAGAACTGGCGGCATCGATCCGCACGCAGGGGGTGCTGGAGCCGGTCATCGTTCGCCCAAGGCAGGCGGGCGGGTACGAGATCATTGCCGGCGAACGCCGTTGGCGGGCCGCTCAGCGTGTGGGATTGGACACCATCCCGGTTGTACTCCGCGATGTGGACGACCGCCAGGCCACGGCGATGGCGTTGATCGAGAACATCCAGCGCGAGGACCTCAGCCCGTTGGAAGAGGCTGGCGCACTCAAGCGGCTGCTGGAACAGTACGCCATCACCCACGAAGAGCTCGCCGACACCATCGGCCGATCGCGTACGGCGGTGACCAACCTGTTGCGGCTGCTCAACCTCGCGTCCGGCGTGCAAGAGATCCTGGATGCCGGCGAACTGGAGATGGGACACGCGCGCGCGCTCTTGGCGTTGCCGGCGGAAGAGCAAACCGCGGCAGCGCGCCGCGTGGTCGCGCAGGGGCTGTCGGTGCGGCAGACGGAAGCGTTGGTCAAGCGGTTGCTGAGCGCGGTCGATTCGCCCGCGCACCCCGATCGGGACCCCGACACCGCTCGGCTGGAGAGAACCGTGAGCGAGCGGTTGGGCGCGCCGGTGTCGATCATTGCCCAAAGCAAGGGCAGGGGCCGGTTGGTGGTGCGCTATTCGAGCCTCGACGAGCTCGACGGGATCCTTGCGCGCATGGGGGCGAAGTTGGAACAGTAGGCTCCGAAATCGTCGCCTCGAGTTCGTCCCGCGTTTGAACACAGCCAAGCCCGTCCGTATAATGCGCGCCCTTCGCGAACCCCGGGTCGTCCTTTGCCATAGGTCGCGTGGACTTTCCGCGCGGGGCGGGTGCGGTCGGTGAACGTGGTCAAGCCGGTCGGCTTGGGCCGACGTTGGGGAACGCCGGTCCGGGTAGTGGCCCTGCAGGGGACCGTCACGGTACTCGTGGCGGTCCTGGCGCTGGCTTGGAGCGTGGACGAGGCCAAGTCCGCGTTCCTCGGTGGCATCGTGGCTTTCCTGCCGAACGCGTATTTCGCGTGGTCGGCGGGTCGAGCCGGGCGCGGCGGTTTGGACGCGAAGCGGGAAGCGGTCGTCGAAGGGGGCAAGTTCCTTGGTCGGTGGCTGGTGAAGATGGGGCTCATGGTGGCGCTCCTGGTTGTCGCTCTCGCGGTCTTGCGGGCGGGCAGCCTCGGGTTCTTCGTGGGGCTCGTCGCTGCGTTGATGGCACAGTTGGCGGCGCCGCTGGTAGGCGGCATGAGCACCGCTGGCGAGCGGCAAGGAAGTGTGGAGACAGGCGGTACGCAACCGCGGGATTGACGGAAGCGAGAGTTCGATGGCCGAAGACGCCAGCGGCTACATAAAGCACCATTTGACCAACCTGACGTACGGGAAGAACCCGGATGGCAGTTGGGGTTTTGCCGAGAACGCGGAAGCAGCCGCGGACATGGGCTTGTGGGCGATCAACGTAGACTCGATGTTCTGGTCGGTGACGCTCGGCGTTGTTTTTTGCCTCATATTCCGACGTGCCGCCAAGAACGCGACCGCCGGAGTGCCCGGAGGCTTGCAGAACGCCGTCGAGATGGTCGTGGACTTCATCGACGACACGGTGTCGAGCATCTTTCAGCACCGCAACGCGCTCATCGCCCCCATGGCCCTGACCATCTTCGTCTGGGTGTTCCTGCTGAATCTGATGGATCTTGTGCCGGTGGACTGGATACCCGGCCTCGCGGGGGCCGCCGGCATCCACTACATGAAAGTCGTGCCGTCCACCGATCCCAACGTCACCCTCGGGCTCGCGTTCAGCGTGTTCGGCCTCATCATCTTCTTCAGCATCAAGCAAAAAGGCGTCGGCGGATTTCTGCGCGAGCTGGTGTTCCACCCGTTTCCCTGGTATCTCGCCCCGGTCAACCTGGTTCTGGAGACCGTGACGCTCATCGCCAAGCCGGTCTCCTTGGGACTGCGCCTGTTCGGCAACCTCTACGCCGGAGAAATGATCTTCATCCTGATCGCCCTCATGTACGGGGGGCTGGTTCTCGGTCTCGCCGCCGCCGTCCTGCAGTGGGCCTGGGCGGTGTTCCACGTGTTGGTGATCACGCTGCAGGCGTTCATCTTCGCGGTGCTGACGGTGGTCTATCTCGCCCAGGCACACGATGTCTCGGAAGAGCACTAACTTTAACTAGGAGTCAATAAATGGAGATGCAGGTTCTCTTGTACATTGCCGCCGGGCTGATGATCGGCCTTGGTGCGGTCGGTGCCGCCATCGGCGTCGGCTTGCTGGGCGGCAAGTTCATGGAGGGCGTCGCCCGTCAGCCCGAGCTGCTGCCGGTGTTGCGTACACAGATGTTCATCATTCTCGGTCTTGTGGACGCCGTGCCGATTATCGGCGTGGGTGTAGGCCTGATGGTGATCTTCGCGCCGCCGATATAGATCGTTCCACCGCTTGACCGCGAGGTACAGGCATGAGCGTCAACCTAGGTACGTTGATCGGACAATCGATTGCGTTCTTCGTCTTCGTTTGGTTCTGTTGGAAGTTCATCTGGCCGTTCCTGATTCGCGCCATGCGCGAGCGCCAGCAGACCATCGCCGACGGGCTCGAAGCCGCGGCCAAGGCACAGCGCGACCTGGAACACGCGGAAGCCCGGGCCGAGGAGATTCTCGGCGCAGCGCGGGCCGAGGCGCGGGGCATCGTCGATGATGCCCGCGGCCAAGCAGCGCAGATGATCGCCAACGCCCGCGCCGATGCCGAGTCGGAACGCGAAAGGATACTGAAGGCCGCTCAGGCAGACGTGGCCCAGGAGGTCAATCGCGCCAAGGAGGCGTTGCGTGCCGAGGTGGCGGATCTGGCCGTGATGGGCGCCGAGCGCATCCTTGAGGCGTCGATCGACCGCGAGCGGCACAACGCGCTGCTCGACCGGGTTGCAGCGGAGCTGTAGGGCGCGACCGTGGCAGAAGTCGCCACATTGGCACGTCCCTACGCCAACGCGGTGTTCGACCTTGCGCGTTCGCTCGACCGCATGGCCGAGTGGTCGCCGATGCTGGGGTTGCTCGCCCGGGCTGCCCAGACGAAGGAAGTGCGCGCGCTCATCGCGGCGCCATCCCTCACCGGCGCGGCGAAGGCGCACCAGTTGGTCGATGTCGTGCGCGACGAAATCGACGACCGCTGCCGCCGATTCGTACACGTCCTCGCCGACAACCACCGTCTGGACCTGTTGCCGGAGATTTCCGCCCAGTACGAGGTGTTGAAGGCGGAAGCCGAGAAGATCCTCGACGTGCACATCACCGCGGCAGTCGAACTCACTGACACGCAAGTCGACGCCTACACCGCGGCGCTTCGGCGGCGGTTCGACCAGGACGTGAACGTCAGCGTCAGCGTCGATGCGAGCCTAGTCGGCGGTGCCATCGTGCGCGCCGGCGATACCGTTGTCGACGGTTCGGTACGCGGGCGGCTGTCTCGGCTCGTGGAGTCGCTCCAGCGCAGTTAGAGCGCAGTTGGAAGGATTTGAAGAGGTCAAGTAAATGCAGCAACTGAACCCGGCCGAGATCAGCGACATCATTCGCGGCCGCATCGAAAACCTCGACGTCTCCGCCCAGGCGGCCAACGAGGGCACCATCGTCGGCGTCGCCGACGGCATCGTGCGCGTCCACGGCCTTGCGGACGCCCAGTACGGCGAAATGATCGAGTTCACCGGCGGCCTGTTCGGCATGGCCTTGAACCTCGAACGTGATTCCGTGGGCTGCGTCGTCCTCGGCGGCTACGAGAGCCTGTCGGAAGGGATGACCGCACGCTGCACCAAGCGCATCCTCGAAGTACCGACCGGACCCGAACTCCTCGGTCGCGTGGTGGACGCCCTCGGCAATCCCATCGACGGCAAGGGCCCACTCAATGCTTCGGCTTCCTCCCCGGTGGAGAAGGTCGCCCCCGGCGTCATCGCCCGCCAGACCGTGAACCAGCCGGTGCAGCTCGGCATCAAGTGCATCGATGCCATGGTCCCCATCGGCCGCGGCCAGCGGGAACTCATCATCGGCGACAGGCAGATCGGCAAGACGGCCATTGCCGTGGACGCCGTCATCAACCAGAAGGCGAGCGGCATCAAATGCGTCTACGTGGCCATCGGCCAGAAGATGTCCACCATCGCCAACATCGTGCGCACCTTCGAAGAGAACGGCGCAATGGATCACACCATCGTAGTCGCCGCCAGCGCCGCCGACCCCGCGCCGATGATCTACATCTCGCCCTACTCGGGCTGCGCCATGGGCGAGTACTTCCGCGACCGGGGCGAGGACGCCCTGATCATCTTCGACGACCTGACCAAGCAGGCTTGGGCCTATCGCGAGATCTCCCTGCTGCTTCGGAGACCACCGGGCCGGGAAGCCTATCCAGGTGATGTCTTCTATCTCCACTCCCGTTTGCTGGAGCGTGCGGCGCGGGTGAACGCGGATTACGTCGAAGAGTTCACGAACGGCGAAGTGAAGGGACAAACCGGTTCGCTGACCGCCCTACCGATCATCGAGACCCAGGCAGGCGAAGTATCGTCCTTCGTCCCCGCCAATGTGATCTCCATCACCGACGGACAGATCTTCCTGGAACTCGACCGGTTCAACGCCGGTATCCGACCGGCCATGAGCCCCGGCATCTCGGTATCCCGGGTCGGCGGTGCCGCGCAGGTCCCGTTCATCAAGAAGATCTCCGGCGGCATCAAGCTCGCCTTGGCCCAGTACCGCGAACTCGCCGCCTTCTCCCAGTTCGCCTCCGACCTCGACGAGGTGACCCGCCGCCAACTCGACCACGGCGCCCGGGTCGAGGAACTGATGAAGCAGAAGCAGTACGCGCCGATGTCCGTGGCGGAGATGGGCGTCGTGCTGTTCGCAGCCACCGAGGGCTACCTGTTGGACGTTCCGGTGGGGCGCGTACTCGATTTCGAGCGCGACCTTCTCGCCTACATGAACACGGAGCACGGCGAGTGGATGGCGGAGATCACCGCGTCCGGCGATTACAACGACGAGATCGTGGAGTACATGAAGGCGGCGCTGGACAAGTTCCAGGCAAGCCACGCCTACCACGCGCCGTAATCGGCGCGGGCGAGTTCGAAGAGGGAATAGGATAGCAATGGCCGCCGGCCGCGAGATAAAAAAGAAGATCTCTAGCGTTCAGACGACGCAAAAGAGCACGCGTGCCATGCAGATGGTGGCTGCGAGCCGGATGCGGCGTACGCAAGATCGAATGCAGGAAGGCCGGCCCTACAGCCAGCGCATCGAGCAGGTCATCGGCCACCTCGCCCACGCCGCTCCGGAGTACAGGAACGTCTACATGACCACGCGCGAGATGAAGCGCATCGGCTACATCGTGGTGTCCACCGACCGTGGACTTTGCGGCGGGCTGAACGTCAACCTGTTCCGGGAATTGATCCGCACGCTCCAATCACGCGAGGAAGCCGGTCTACACGCGGACATGGCGTTGATCGGCAACAAGGCGGCACAGTTCTTCCGCTCGGTGGGCGGCAACGTGGTGGCCACCATGGGCAACATCGGCGAGACGCCGGAGATCGGCGACCTGATCGGGGGCGTCAAGGTGATGCTCGACGCCTTCGAGGAAGGGCGGATCGAACAGTTGGACATCATCTCCAACCGGTTCGTGAACACGATGACTCACCGGCCCGTGCTGCGCCAGCTTCTGCCCCTGCCGGCCCTCGATGCGGAGGAGTTCCGCCACCGCTGGGACTACATCTACGAGCCCGACGCCCGGGAACTGATCGAGGGTCTCGTGCAGCGCTACATCGAGTCGCTGGTCTACCAGTCGGTGATCGAGAATACGGCGTGCGAACAGGCGGCGCGGATGATCGCCATGAAGAACGCGACGGACAACGCGGAAGAGATCGTCAAGGAACTGACGCTGCTCTACAACAACGCCCGCCAGGCGTCGATCACCCAGGAGATCTCGGAGATCGTCGGCGGCGCGGCCGCGGTTTAGGACCCGACCCCGAATTGCGGGTAGATGAACGAGTTGAGGAACTAGAGGTATGGCAAACGGACGAATCGTCCAAATTATCGGTGCCGTTATCGACGTCGAGTTCGATCGCGAGGAAGTGCCGAAGGTCTACGACGCGCTGATCGTCACCGAAACGGGTTTGACGCTCGAGGTCCAGCAGCAGCTAGGCGACGGCATCGTTCGCGCCATCGCCATGGGTCCGTCCGAAGGCATGTCGAGGGGCCTCGCCGTCAGCAATACCGGCGAGCCGATCTCGATACCGGTGGGCGAGGAGACCTTGGGAAGGATCATGGACGTGCTCGGACACCCGGTCGACGAGAAGGGTCCGATCAACGCCAGGGAGATTCTACCCATCCACCGCAAGCCGCCGTCCTACGAAGACCAGAAGGGTGGCAACGAACTCCTGGAAACCGGTGTCAAGGTCATCGACCTGATGTGTCCCTTCGCCCGGGGCGGCAAGGTAGGCCTGTTCGGCGGCGCCGGGGTCGGCAAGACGGTGACCATGCTGGAGCTGATCCGGAACATCGCCATCGAGCACGCCGGCCTCTCGGTATTCGCCGGGGTCGGCGAGCGCACCCGGGAAGGCAACGACTTCTACTACGAAATGAAGGAAGCCGGCGTCCTCGACAAGATCTCGCTGGTGTTCGGGCAGATGAACGAACCGCCCGGCAACCGCCTGCGTGTCGGTCTCTCGGGCTTGACGCTCGCCGAGAAGTTCCGCGACGAAGGCCGCGACGTGCTGCTCTTCATCGACAACATCTACCGGTACACGCTCGCCGGGACCGAGGTTTCGGCCCTGCTCGGTCGGATGCCGTCGGCAGTGGGCTACCAACCGACGCTGGCCGCCGAGATGGGCATCCTGCAGGAGCGAATCACGACCACGAAGACCGGCTCGATCACTTCGGTACAGGCCATCTTCGTCCCGGCCGACGACTACACCGACCCCTCCCCGGCAACGACCTTTGCCCACCTCGACTCCTCGGTGACGCTGAGCCGCGCCATCACGGACCTCGGCATCTACCCGGCAGTGGATCCGCTGGCGTCTTCGAGCCGCCAGCTCGACCCGAACATCGTTGGCCAGGAACACTACGAGGTCGCCCGGGGCGCGCAGGAGGTGCTGCAGCGCTACCAGGAACTCAAGGACATCATCGCCATCCTCGGCATGGACGAACTTTCCGAGGACGACAAGGCGCTCGTCTACCGGGCCCGCAAGATGCAACAGTTCTTCTCGCAAGCGATGTTCGTGGCGGAACAGTTCACCGGCCAGCCCGGCGACTACGTCAGCCGCGAGGACACCGTGCGCAGCTTCAAGTCGATCCTCGACGGCGAGTGCGACGACATGCCCGAGCAGGCGTTCTACATGGTGGGCACCATCGAAGACGCCCGCAAGAAAGCCGAAACGCTCGCGGCAACGGGATAGGGGAGACAACTCGTGGCCGCAACCATGCAATGCGACATCGTCAGCGCCGAGCAGGAGATCTTCTCGGGCCGGGTAGCCTCGGTGTCGGTCACCGGCACCATCGGCGAACTCGGCATCCTGCCCGGCCACGCACCGCTGCTGACCGGCATCCGCCCCGGCCCGGTGAAGCTCCGCGACGAAAACGGCGAGGAACAGGTCTTCTTCGCCTCCGGAGGATTTCTCGAGATCCAGCCCGGCATCGTGACGCTGTTGGCGGACACGGCACTGCGTGCCGACGACATCGACGAAGCCGCGGCGCTCGAGGCCCAACAGCGGGCGGAGCGGGCGCTGTCGGAATCGGCGGCGGAGATGGACTACGGCATGGCCCAGGCGACATTGGCGGCTGCAACGGCGCAGCAGCGGACGCTCGAGGAGTTGCGCAAGATCCGGCGGTAAACTCGGGGCGGGGTTCTCCAGGCTCAAACCTGCCGGTCGGGGAAGCGTCAACTCAATAGCCGGGCAAGCTCGTCGGTCAATGACACCGAGGACTTGACGGTCATCAGACGATGCTTCTTAGAGGTGGGATCGGCGGAGATAGTAGCACTGGGTAGCACCGAATCGACCTCTGGAGGACGTTAAGCGTTGATCGACCCTTCGGGCCCGGCCCCGGGGCGCTCAGACCGCCCGTGCGGAGTTCAGGAAGGGGCTTTCGAGGTGGGTGCCGAGTACCCCCCCCCGGCGATGCCCTGTTCGATCACGATCACGCTCTCGACGGCTTCGAATCGCCCGTCCGGCCCGGTTGGCCGAGACGTGTTGCGTTAAGCTCGGCGTGACCATCGTTGTCGAAACTGCCCACGATGATCCTTGTGGCTGAGGGCGGGATATTGGCACCCCATCGGGGTTGGAGGAAGTACCGATGAAGATTGGCCTATGTGGGCTGGGCGACAGGCTGGGGTACCTGGCCGACGTGTTCCGGCAAACGGTTCCGGAGTTCGACTTCGTTGCCTACGCCGACCCCGCTCCCGCCGGGGTGAGGCGGATGGACGCGGAACAGTTTCGACGGATGCGTGGCTACGCCGACCTCGAGACCATGCTGGACCGGGAATCTCTCGACCTGGTGATGATCGGTTCGCCGAACGCGTTCCACTGCGACCACCTGACCACGGCGTTGAGAGCGGGAATGAAGATCTTCTGCGAAAAGCCCGTGGTGGTATCGGAAGACGAGACTTTTCGTCTGCTTCGGGAACTGCGCGGGCATGGGACGGACCAGGTCATCGTGGGACTGGTTTTGAGATACGCGCCCCTGTACGTGGATCTGACCCGGCTGGCGCGCGATGGTACGTTGGGGGACATCGTCAGCGTGGAAGCGTCGGAGCACATCCCGCCGGCCCATGGCGCATTCTTCTTTCGCGACTGGCGGCGCAAATCGACGCTTAGCGGCGGGTTCCTGCTGGAGAAGTGCTGCCATGACCTGGACCTGTACGCCGGGCTCTTGAAATCGCGGCCCCGCCGGGTGGTCAGCTTCGGCGGCAACTCGGTGTTCGCACAGCGGCACAAGGGGTGGAACAACGAGAGCGTGTACCACCGGTGGCCGTCGTATTGGGAGAGCACGGACAGCGCCTTTTCCGGCGATGCTGACATCGTCGACCATCAAGTGGCGCTGATCGAGTACGAGAACGGAGCGAAGCTGTGCTTCCACACCAACGTGCATACGCCCGACCACTTCCGGCGTTTCTGCGTGATCGGCAGCGAAGGCATGGCCGAGGGCGACTTCGTGCGGGGCTATCTCAAGGCTCACCGCGCCATCTCGGGTGAACGCGTCTTCGATGCGAGCTACGAGGACGATGGCCTGTCGCAGCACTACGGCGCGGACGGGAAGATGGCGAAGGACGTGGCGCGTCACCTGCGGGAGGGCGCAGCGCTCCCGGTGTCGGTGACCGACGCGCTTGAGGCGGGTCTGACGGCCATGAAGATCGACGAGTCCCGGGCTTCGGGACAGATCGTCGACTTGACCGATCTCTGGAAGCGTCTCGATGCCCTCGCCGCCTGATCGCGAGGTTGCCCATGTCGACACCACCGGACGGGATAGAGCACCGTTTTCGTCTTGCCGTGGTCCCAGGGTCCGGCGAACCATCATCGAGCGCGAAGTAACCCCCGTCTCTCGGGCCGCCGGGTCGATGTCGACCCAGTGTTCCTAGCCGGTCAGGAGATCGAGCCCCTTGATCAACGCAACCACCAAGGCCATGCCGCCGCCCATGTATCTGAGGAGCTTGCCGGTGAGCTCTTCCATCTTGACGGTCATGCGAAGTTGGAGTTGGGCGATGGCTGTGCGCAACTCCTCCTTGGTGGCGAGAGGTGCGATCGCGTTGCGCAGCTCCTCCTTGGTGGCGAGAAGTGCGATCGCGGTGCGCAACTCCTCCTTGGTGGCGAGAAGTGCGATCGCGGTGTGCGACTCCTCCTTGGTGGCGAGCGAGGCGATAGCCGTACGCAGGCTCTGCCCGGTTCGATCCAAGTCTTCTTTGGAAGCCAGGTTCTCGTTGACGGCGCCGTTGATCTGTTCAACGACGGCTTCCGCCTGGGCGTCGTTGAAGCCGGCGCCGCATAGAGCCTTGACGGCTTTGTGGGTGTCGAAGGCGGGCATCGTTCTGCGTGGACTCGTCATCCGAGGTGTCCTCTTGTCGGATTCTATTCGGCAGTGACCGAGAGGTCTATGACGTCGAACCATCTCGGTGTGTCTCGGAGGGCACGATAGGCGCATCCGCCGCAGCCTGTATGTAGGACATCGACCATACTCACCAGGGGCCGTGATGATCGCGGAGGATTTTGGCCCCGCGTACACACGGGGCCAAAAGACCCGCGAGAGCCTCCCGCGCGAAGCGCGGGCGGGCGCGGGCAGCGCAGTCCGCCATCGGCACGATCATCGACATCGCGGTCAAACTAGCCCAAGTTTACCAAGGGCATTTGGAAGTTGCGTAGGATCAGTGGGTTACGGGCGCAGTCGCGCCGTTAGGGCACTACAAAGCGCCGCAGAAGCGGATTCCGTAGGGACTCAGACAACGGTTTTGCGTGTGCCGCCGGGGTTGGGATCGACGCCGAGCGCGTCGTAGATCGCCTTCTGGCCGGGTTCGACGGCGGTGGCGGTGCGCACGTGCAGGGTGCGTCCGTCGGCGCGGCGGAAGGTGGCGGTGACGCGCTGCTGGCCGCCGAGGATGTTGCGCAGCGTGGTCCAGCTGGCGCGCTCGCCGGCGGCGGCCAGGCGTTTGCGGACGACCTGGACCGCCTGGTAGGCGATCACGGTGATGAACAGGTGGCCCTCGGCCCGCACCGGCTTGCGGTGGTGGATGGGCCGCAGCCCGAGCTCGGACTTGAGCGAGCGGAACACGGCCTCGAGGTCGGTCAGCGTGGTGTAGGTGCGCCACAGGGTGGCCTCGTCCCAGTCGGTCTCGTTGCTGCGCAGGCAGTACACGCCCGGATGGGTGGCCATCGTGCCGTCCAGCGGACGGCGGGCGAAGGTCACCGCGGCGGCGTTGACGCCGTCGGCGTCGGGGACGACGTCGACGACGTAGTGCCGCGCCACGCCGCGGCTGTCGGCCTTGAGCCGGCCGATGCGCTCGCAGACCCGGCCGAGCTTCTTGTGCGTGCGCGGCCGCGACAGGCCGTCGGACAGTTCCGTCAGCGCCTGCTCGAAGCGCTTCCCGAAGCGCTCGACGATGCCGCGCTCCTTGTCGGCCCGCTCCGGCGAGTAGCAGTACAGGCGCACCTCGTCGGGATCCCGCGACACGACCTTGTGCAGATGCACCGTCCGCCCGGTGCGCGTCCCGTGCGCCACCGCGGCGTCGGCGTCGAACCGGCGCCGGCGTTCGCGGCTGACCACCAGGTAGCGGTAGCCGCTGTCGCGCAGCCACGTCACCCGGTCCTCGGTGGCGATGCCGCGGTCCATCACCACCAGCGCCCCGCGCGGCGCCCCGAGCGCCGACAGCATGGCCTCCAGGGTCTCGTGTTCGCGGACGCTGCCGGCGAACACCTGCGAACGGCGCACGAAGCCGCTCGCGTCCAGCACCAGGCCCAAGGTCGGCAGCGGACAGTCGCTGCGCTTCTCCTTGGAGTGGCCGCGCCTGGCCTTCGGCAGATCCGCCGCGTCGCCCTCGAGGTAGGTGTTGGTCAGATCGAACAGGGTCACCGTCGGGCGCGTGTCGAACAGCTCCATCGCGGCGTCGAACAGGTGCGCCTCGATGGCTTCGCGATGCGCCATCAGCGCGTCCGAGGCGCGGTACAACTGCATCGCGCCGACGGTCTCGAAGTCCACGCCCAGCAGCTCGCCGACCGCGCTGCGCCCGCGCAGCCAGCGGTGCGTGGCCCGTTCCGAGGCCGGGAACGCCATGCGCGCGACGACCGAACCGAGCGCCGCGTCGCGCAGCGCGGCGTTGACGCCGAGCGACTCCAGCAGGGCCGGCAGCCCCAGCTGCGCGAGCGCCCACAGGGCGACGTGCTCCGCGCCGACGCTGCGTGGCCGCACCAGGGCCAGGGAGTCGACCGCCACCGTCTGCAGGTCGCCGGCCGGCTGCGCATCGCCGGGCCCGGGCGGCTGCGCGCCGCGGGCGACCAGCTGCGCGACGATGCGCTGCGCCTCGCGCTCGACGTCCGCCGGCACGTCGTCGAACAGGTCGGTCTGGCCGGCGAGCGCCGCCTCGACGCGCTGGCAGAGCAGGGGCCAGCGTTCGCGGTCGATGTCGAAGTGGCGGCCGAGGTTGAGCAGGGTGCGCTGGCGGACGCGGCCGCCGTCGCGTTCGGAGCGCACCAGGCGGTGGGTGTGGTAGCTG
>JAKZRQ010000153.1:0-3223 GCA_047518105.1 Pseudomonadales bacterium
GTACTACACCCCGGGCGCCCTTGGGCCGAAAGACTACGAGAGAACGACGACAACGCCGACGAAATCGTCAGGAAGCTACACGAACCTGTCCCGCCCAAGAGCCGTTGAGTTCACGACGATCTGCCAGGAGCGGCGAACAAGAGCAGCGAACAAGGGACACCTACTCCTGCCACGCAGTGCGACCATGGATACCTGCCACGGCCATTGGGGCGCGAACGCCGACAGTGTGGACCACGTAGTGGACGCTGGCTCTGGCACCGGAACTCGCGGCAACGTCGTCCGCCGCTTCGCGCGGAGGAGACGCGCGTGGTGTCCGCCGCAGTGACCAGCGAAGGCCTACGCGATACCCCTCATCCTAAGTGGGTGTCCCCAATCGGCACCATCCTAAGTGGGTGTCCCCAGTCGGCACCAGCGGTCCATCTCGGCGCCGTTCCGGCGGTCGGCGTCGTCCGACGGTCGTTCAATACCCGCCCGGCCAAGGTGCTGCTTCACGCTCGCCCGCCCGAGCTGCCAGCCCACCAGGTCCTCGACGTTCCGCTTCGGCCGCTTGTTGGCGTTCGCGGCCGTCGACGTACCGATCGAGGGCGTCGTGGACGCACAGGCCGGCCCGGGTGGCGTCGAAGGGGAATCGGCCGACGCACGTGGAGACGACCCGGTCGGCGGCGTCGGCGGGGCGGGATCGAGAATGCTTGCAGTATTCTCCACGGATCCCAAAACTTGGCTCGTTTGTTCAGTTCGACCGTGCTCAAGAACGCTATAGCGTCCCGACGGCTTGCCACAACGCCATACCGCCCAGGACAAGCGTTGACAGGCCTGTTGCCGCCGTGCCGACTATCCGGAGCGGATGGTTCTGGCGGTCGTGGCGTAGGCCGATGGGCTGCGCAATGCGCGCGAGCACCAGTACGGCGCCCGTCACGTGCAGCAGGATGCCGTTGCCACCATTCACCTCGACGACAACCATGAGGCCCGTTTAGTGCCCGCGACGCCGTGCTTACTCAGTGTTGATTCGACTATGAAGCCAACTGTATGAGTTGCGGGCGCGTTTCAGGAACAAATCTATAAAACAGTGGGTTACGACGCTCGTCGGCACGCTGAGGTCAAAATGCCGACAAATTGCTCGTATGGCAGGCGATACTGGAGGAAGACGATCAAGGTGGCACCCCCCCCAACATGCCATACCCAATTGCAGAAAGTCCCGGTCTCCACCGATGACGCGAATCGACCACTTGAGGTAGTTCTACGGCTCGTTCGTATCGCTTGAGAAGCGGCTCGGCGGAACGCGCCGACCCTCCGAGTGCTCCGGCCGAATCCGGTGGCCGGCCCGAGGCGTCTACTTCTTCTTGGAGCCCGGCGAAGCGCGTACCGACACCGGTCAAGGCCTTCGGGTGGTCCGGCTCGGAACACACGCGTTGAAGGCTAGGTCCCAGACCAAGCTTTGGGGCCGTCTCGCTCAACATAGGGGACAAACTCGCTCTGGTGGCGGCAACCACCGGGGTCCATCTTTCGACCGATCGTCGGCGACAACTCGGCCCGCAATTCGAAGGGTGGGGATTAAACCACGATTCCTGATGGCCTGGCGTCCGCGACGGCAGTTGCCGTCGCAATGGCCGATGCGTCCCCATCCGCAAGGTGGCCAAGAAATCCGATGGCAAGGTTGTATCCGAATATGGAGCCGGACGAGATCGGCAACCCCGGTGAGCGCACCGTCGCCCGAGCGCTCCTCGAACCTGGCCCTTGCCTAGTCCGGGGTTGTTCTCATCGTGGGGGTCTCACAGCGGCGTCGGCTCGCGTCCCTCTGCGAACTTCCAGGTTTCGATCGGGAGGACCCCGGCGGGAAGATGCGCATTGACGATCCCCAACACTTCGTAGAACCGGCGCTTCACCTCATCGCTGGGCTCTTCGCCGAAGCCCCCGAAACAAACCGCCGCCCGAATCCCACCCGTCAGCTCCGGGAGATCGGGGCTCAAGCCAAGCGTGCGACGGGCATCAATGAGTCGCCGGAGTTGTTGCCAAACCGCCAACCGCCTTAGCGCGCTATGCCAGATATACACGTATTTGAGGAGTTGGAGGGGGGCGTAGCACAATCGCGCCGTGCCGGTGCTTGCCGCGTCCTTGATCTCGACGAGAACCAGATTCCCCTCGTCGTCCACCGCCAACTGGTCGAGCTTGCTGCCGGTCTGGCCGGGCTCGCTCCACTTCGGCTCACGCAAACGCGCGATGTCGAGGATGACTTGGCGTGCAGGGCCGACCTCGACTCCCGCCCGCTCGTCGGCCGCGCCCCGGACTTGCTTACTCGGGAAACCGAACTGTGCTTCCCGGTCGATCATCGTCCACGGCCAGCCGGGCGTCTCGGCATGGCCCAAATGCGCCCATCGGGCCTGGAGCATGCCTTCGCCTTCCGCTTTCGACCGGACATCTGCCCGTCTTAGGTACGCCGCGAGCGCTTCCGCGAGGGGCCTCGGGTCGCTGTCGATGCTCCAACCACAGAACAGGGTCTCGTCGGAATCGGCATACTCCGTGTCCAATCTCACTTCCCGCTTTCTTTGGGCGAGTTTGGCGCGGATGATCCTCGGGTGTCCGCAATAGACATGTATCTCGTGTTCGCGTCGGAAGTGCACATCCAAGGGTACGCCCCCGTGCTGTTCGGCTGCGCCGTCGCCGTTGAGTTGAATCAGCGGCCGGAGCAATCCACCGTCGCGGCACAGCCGCTTCAAACAATCGGATGGGGCTCGGTCGTAGGCCGGCAGGGTGTTGTCCTGCATGGTCTTCCGTCTCCTAGATTCCTTGAGTGGGGCTAGTACTACCAGTTGGGTTGCATTCAGATGGCGAGGTCGTATCCCTCCCATAGTCTCTGTACTTGCCGATCGAACGATTCGACGGCGCGGTTGAGGCGGGAGGCCGAACGCGACGGGGCGTCGAAGACCGCAGACATCGCGCGGCGCAGGACACGGGCGACGCGCGCCAAGCCGCAAGAGTGATCACTCTAGTTCCTCCCGTCCCTCATGTGGCGATTGTTGCGCCCAAATCGTCAGGCGCAGCTCCTCACCAAAGAGTTCATACTCGGGTCGCAGGCCGGAATGTACCTCACTGGATTCAAGGATGCCGCGAACACCTTCGCCTCTTGACTCAAGAAACGCCCTGCCAGTCCGGCGACTCTTCATGCGCGACAGGAAGCTGACTAAAAGCTGATTCCGAGTGAAGACCCTGTATGGCATGGTCTCGA
>JAKZRQ010000154.1:0-5360 GCA_047518105.1 Pseudomonadales bacterium
GCCTTCAAGCACCCGCGGAAGTCGGTCTCAAACGCGCCCACGGGCGCGCACTAGATTCCTTGAGCACGCCGAATGTTGACACTTGAGTTGCATTTCGAACGAAGCCCGGAGAATGCGTAAGCATTCTCAATCGCGCCCACAGGGCGCGCACTAGCCTGTCCGTTGCGAGGTATTGGCCATGCCGACGGTGTTCTTCGAGACCCTCGACGACGAGATCGTTGCCGTCGACGGCGACGTGGGGGACATCGTGATGGAGTTGGCCCGCGCGGAGGGCATCGACGGCATCGACGCCGAATGCGGCGGCGGTTGCGCCTGCGCGACCTGCCACGTGCATGTGGATCCCGGCTGGATGGAAGCCGTGGGACCGCCCAGCGACATGGAGCGGGACATGCTGGAGTTCGACGGCGCGGTTGCCCCGACCAGTCGTTTGTCGTGCCAGATAGAACTCACCGACGAACTCGACGGCTTGCGGGTCAAGGTCGTCGGCCGGTAGGTCCACTCACCGGACGAGGCGCCGCTGCGGCCAGCGGGCGGTGTCGGCAGGATCGGCCGTTCGCTCCTGGCGGACACTTCGTCGATGGCGTGCTCGGCCCTGGGGCGCTCAGACGAGAAGCCGGTAGGGCGCCTCAAGCCAACTGCGGATCGAGGCGAGGAACTCGGCCGCGGGCGCGCCGTCGAGAACCCGGTGGTCCCAGGTCAGCGACAACCGCATCATGGCGGTCTTGGCGGGCGAGTCCCCTTCCCAGCGGATGCCGTCGTAGATGCGGCCCACCCCCAGGATGCCTGCCTGGGGCGGATTCAGGATGGGCGTGAACGTATCGACGCCGAACATGCCAAGGGAGGTCACGGTGAACGATCCCCCTTCGACGTCGTCGATGGTGAGGGTGCCGTCCCGGGCACGCTTGGCGAGGTCGGCCGACGCGCTCGCGATCTCCTTCAACGATTTCGACTGCGCATCCTTGATGACCGGCACGATCAGGCCTTCGTCGAGGGCAACGGCCAAGCCGATATGGACGGCGTCGAAGCGCTCGATGGCGTTGTCCACGAGCGCCGCGTTCATCGCCGGGTGGGTGGCGAGCGCCTTGGTTGCCGCGGCCAGCACGAGATCCGTATAGGTGACGCGGATGCCGTCGCCCTCCCATTCGGCGACGAGATCGCGGCGTAGCTTCACGGCTTCGTCCATGCCGACTTCCATGTCCATGGTGAGCTGCGCGCTGTCGCGCAGGCTCGCGTGCATGCGTTCGGCGATGGTCCGGCGCATGCCGGAGAGGGGAACCTTCTTGCCAGTCGCCGATGCCGGGCCTCGCCTGGGTGGGGGTCTCGACGGTGCCGCCCGCAGCGCTGCCGCCGTGTTCTGCACGTCCTCCTTGGTGATTCGCCCGCGTGGTCCGGTTCCAGCAACCATGGCGAGATCGACCCCCAGTTCCTCCGCCAGCTTACGTGCGACCGGGGAGGCCACGGTGCGTCTTTTGGATCGCGCGGGTCCCGCCGCCGGGGCGGGGGACGGTGGGGCGGGGGAGCGTGGAGGAGCTGGCGGCGGATCCTCGCTGACCACGCCGATGTCCCGGTTGGGCTTCGGTTCCGGCAGCACATCGGGAATCGTCTCGCCCTCGGCGTAGATGTAGCCGACCACCTCGCCAGGCGCCAAGGTCGCGCCTTCGTCGGCCAGGTGCTTGACGATGCCGGAGGTCTCGGCGTCCACGTCCAGATTGACCTTTTCGGTCTCCAGCCGGTAGAGCATCGCCCCGACTTCGACGCGCTGGCCGTCGGCGACGTACCACTCATCCACCGTGCCTTCGTGCATGGTCATTCCGACCTTGACCAGGTAGATCTCTGCCGGCATCGCTCCTCCTCCTTCCGTTCAGTCCTGGTTTGCGGCGTCAACGCCGCGGCCGCAGGGTGTGGCGTACGCCAATACCTTGGCCACATCGATCACCCAGGGACCGTTGCGCAACGCGGTCAGCGTTGCGCCCTGGCCCGGGTTCAACCACCGTTCGCGTTCGCCGTCGAACGCGAGAACGCCCGGGCCGGCGACGCGCATCGTCTCGCCAAGCCGGAACGTTCGAACCGCCGACAAGCCGACGCGCTCGAAGCGGCCGGGCGCCAGCGCCGCAAGCACTTGACGGGGTCCGTCCGTGCTGAAGGCGAGCATCAGTGCGGCGTTTTCCCGTGCACCCAAGGGCCGGGCGAATCCTCCCACGGACGTCATGCCCACACCGGCGGGGTCGGCCCGGGTCAGCAGGGCGGCAGCAAGCTGCCCGGGGTCTCCGAGCGCGCGGGCGCCGACGAAACGATCCCGGGTGAGCACGGCGTCGATCAGGGCGATGTCCGGTGGTTCGCCGTCGATTTGGATATGGATGAGCTTGGCTTGGGCCGCGACCGCTTCGAGCGGAATGCCTCCGCTTGCCAGCAGGCCGGCGGCGGCACCGGCGGTCGTCGCCTCGCGCATCACGGGGAAGGCGTTGTTGGTGCCCGTGGACAGCGGGATCAGCGGCGCATCCGGCCAGCCCTTCGCGAACGCCCGGTTGGTGCCGTCCCCGCCCAGGGTCACGACCACGGCCGCCCCGCGCATCTTCTCGGCGGCCCGGGTGGTGTCGGCAGCCGTCCGGGTGATCTCCATGTCCACGGGATCCGCTTCGATGCCGAGGTCGTCGAGCGCGGCGGCGACCAGACGGTTCGGATCGGGCAGGTATCGGATCGGCGCGTCGCCGAGAGCGCGGATGCCAATCAGGCAGCGCCGCACCATGGCCGACTTTTCCTGGTTGTCGAACACCGAAGCACGTGCGGTGACGCGCCGAATGTCCTTGCCGGAGGCGGGGTTCGCGACAATGGCGACAGTCATCACATGCCGAGCAGGGCACGCGACTCGGCGACGATCTTGTCCGCGTTCGGCAGGTAGGCGTGCTCGAGCGTCGAACTGAACGGCACCGGCGAGAACGGTGCGCCCACCCGCGCCACCGGCGCATCGAGGTCGTCGAAGGCGAGTTCCTGGATCTGCGCGGCGATCTCACCGCCGAGTCCGGCGAAGCGTACCGCCTCGTGCACCACCACTGCGCGGTGGGTCTTGGCTACCGAATCGATGATCGTATCCGTGTCCATGGGCTGGAGCGAGCGCAGATCGATCACTTCGACGTCGATGCCGTCGCCGGCCAGGGTCTCGGCGGCGGTCAACGCTTCGGAAACCATGCGGCTGTAGGTGACGATGGTCAGATCCTGGCCGGGCCTCACCACCGCGGCCTTGCCGATGGGCACCTCGTAGGGTTCTTCCGGCACCACGCCGCGGTTGCGCAGCGACAGCTTGTTCATCACTACGAAGACCGGGTTGTCGTCCCGCGATGCCGCGATCAACAAGCCCTTGGCGTCGTGGGGCGTGGACGGCGCGACCACCTTGAGTCCGGGCAGGTGGCAGATCCAGACTTCGAGGCTCTGCGAGTGCTGTGCGGCCATGTTCATGCCGGCCCCGGACATGGTGACCACGGTGATCGGCAGCTTCGCCGCACCCCCGAACATGTAGCGCATCTTCGCCATCTGGTTGGCGATCTCGTCCATGCATTCGCCCATGAAGTCCATGAACATGATGTCGATGACCGGTCTAAGGCCCGTGGCGGCAGCCCCGACGCCGAGGCCAACGAGGCCTTCCTCCGAGATGGGCGTGTCGACCACGCGCTCGGGGCCGAATTCCTCCAAGAGCCCCCGGTAGGAGCCGAACACGCCGCCGGCCCCAGCGACGTCCTCGCCGGCGAGGAAGGCGTTGTCCTGCTCGCCGAGTATGGTTCGGACGCCTTCGACAATGGCTGCAACGTAGGTGATCTCCCGTTGGGTGGGACTTGCCATGGTAGTTCCTCGGTTAGGCGTAGACGTCGTCTAGCAACGTGTCGGGATCCGGGGAAGGGCTCGATTCCGCGAATTCGATGCCGGCCTTCACCTCGGCGAGGATGGCATCGTGGATCGCCGCGGCTTCATCGCGCGTGAGCACGCCGACCTCGGCGAGTTGCGCCTCGAACATGTGGATCGGATCGCGTTTCTGCCACTCCTCGAGTTCTTCGTCGGTGCGATACGAAAGCCCCATGCCGCGCACCCCGACGTGGTCGAAGAAGCGGTAGGTCTTGCACTCGAGCAGCGTCGGTCCGTCCCCGGCCCGTGCCCGCTCGATGGCGGCCCCGGCCGCCTCGTAGACCGCGATGGCGTCCATGCCGTCCACGACCACGCCGGGCATGCCGTAGCCGGGCGCTCGGTCGGCGACATCGACGATGACCTGGTGATTGGCTTGGGGCGTGTACTCGCCGTAGCCGTTGTTTTCGCACACGAAGATCACCGGCAGCTTGTAGAGCGCGGCCATGTTGGCCGCCTCGTGGAAGGCGCCCGCGTTGCTGGCGCCATCGCCGAAGAACGACACCGCCACCCGGTCGGTCTTGCGGAACCTGGTGGAGAACGCTGCGCCCACCGCAATCGGCGGCCCGGCACCGACGATGCCGTTGGCGCCGAGCATGCCGAGCTCCATGTTCGAGATGTGCATGCTGCCGCCCTTGCCCCGGCAATAGCCCGTGGTCCGGCCGAAGAGTTCCGCGAACATGCGGTTGAATTCGCCGCCCTTGGCGATCAGGTGACCGTGGCCACGGTGGGTGCTGGTGATCCAGTCGTCGTCGGAAAGGTGGGTCATGACGCCGGCGGCTACCGCCTCCTCGCCAACGTACAGGTGCAGCGCGCCGGGAATCTTGCCGGCTTCCCCCATTCTGCCGGCTTCGGTCTCGAACACGCGTATGCGCACCATGCGCCTGTGGATATCGCGCAGGACATCGTCGCTGGGGCCGCCAGACCCGCCCTGCGGGCCGGATCCGGCCGCAGCCCCCACCCTGCCGGCACCACGCTGGCTCTGTGACGGCTGGCGCCGGCCCGATGCTTGCGAACTCTTGGGTTGACTCACTCTGCAATCCCCTGTTTTGCCCAACGCCACTTCAAAGTGTACGGCAATCACGAATTGGAGGGAGCGCCACATCGGACTCGGGCGCCTTGACGCAGTCGATCAGAGCTCCACGATCACCTTGATCATTGCCGTCAAACCCGGGCTCCGGTAGCCGAATACCGTCGTGTAGTTCTCGTCGAGCAGGTTCTCGACGCCGAGACGCAGCTTCCACCGGGGCGTTGGCGCGATGTCCACGTTGGCGCGCCACAGCCGGAAGCCGTCCAAGTCCACCTGAGTTGCCGGCCAGGTTGAGAAATCCCGGTCCAAGGATGCGCCGGTGTGGGTCATGGCCAAGCTTGCGGACGCCCACGGCGAGAGCTCGGCCCGGACGTCGACGCTGCCGAGGTGCTGCGGGCGGCGCAGTTCGCGGACGCCATCTGCGGTGGAATGCACGTAG
>JAKZRQ010000155.1:0-29437 GCA_047518105.1 Pseudomonadales bacterium
CTCGCGCCATGCGGGCGCTGCTCGACGGTCGCGACCGGAGGCAGGCTCCGCCGACGGCGTCGCCCCAGGGCCTCTACCTGATCGGGGTCGGCTATCCCCGCATGGAGCGAGGGGTCCGGCGCCCGCCGATCCTCACCTGACTCGAATATCTCTACTTCGACGCGTGTTCGTCCCGCGTCCAGCGGCGGCTCACTCGCAGAAGACCCGTACGCGCTCGCCTTTGGGGCCTTCGATGTCGACTTCGAGTTCCGCCAGGGCTTCGACCATTTCGTCGGCCGCCATGCCCGACAACTGGCTGAGATCCACCCCGTGATTCTTCAATTCGTCATTGGCGCCGTTGGGGAGCATCGCTTCGAGCTTGATCCCGGTCTTGATCAAGGCCAAGGGAATTCGGGCGTCCATATTGCCCTCCTCGGCGGTAGCCTGAAAGCGCAAGTAGCGCGGTACGGCCCTTGTCGGCAACTCGTGCCGCTCGGGGGCGCCCGGTGGCGAAGGCGGCGAGGGCGGCGAGGGCGTCGGCGGTTTGCCTTCCGACAGCTTGTCGAGCAAGCGTTCGGCGCCATCGGCGTCGATGCGGCCTTCGACCAGCAGGTCGAGAATCTTGCGGCGATCTTCGTTCATGTCTGTCTCCGAGTTCCAAGGGTTCACATCACGCGAATCAGGAATCGTTCGCCGGCGCCGCCCCTGACGGCGATGCGCAGGCCCCGCGTGGCGGCGATGACCTTCAACAGCCCAAAGCCTCGGGCGTCTCGGGCGACGAGTCCGTGGGCGATGGGAATCAAGGCGAGCGGCCACAGCAGGAGGACCGGTATGAGGATGGGGACAATCCATCGACCGCGCCCGAACACCATGACGACGAGGATCGGCAGCATCAGGTCAGCAGCTCGACGGCGTCGTCGACGCCGATCTCGCCGCGCGCAAGGCGATCGAGGACCTCGGCGTTGCCCGAAGGTGGCGGCGTGAACGACGCATCGAGCAGGGCGACGATCCGGTGGAGCCGGTTCTTGACCGTTGGATAGCTGATCCCGAACAGCGCCTCCATGCGCTTGATCGACCCGTGGCTGCGGACGAACGCGGTCACGAACACCTGATCGTCGAGGTCGAGCTGCCCGAGGGGCGAGACTTCGACATCGCCCTGGACGGCGATTCCGCAGCGACGGCACACCATACGCTCGATGCTCAGTGGCGCATGGCACTCGAGACAGTTGGCCTTTGAAATATCCATATATAACTCCGCGAATAATGATCTATGTACTCTGAGCAGTTAAGTTAGTCAAATGTGATATTCATATAGTTTAGTCATCGTGTCATTGACGGGTTGCTGCCACGCGTTGGATGCGCCCTCTGTCGACGCCGCTCGTGGCGGCGAGCGTGAACCTGCAGGGCTGCTAGCCCGCATTTCTCACCAAGACCCGCGAGGGCCTCCGCGCGAAACGCGGGCGGGCGCGGCCCGCGCAGTCCGCCATCGGCACGATCATCGACATCGCGGTCAAACTAGTGAAACCCAAGAGCTTTTTGACGCCGACAAGCGGCCTGGTGAGAAATGCGGGCTCGAGTCCTTTAGCGCTCCGAATGTTGACACTTGGGTTGCATTTCGAACGAGGCCGGGAGAGTGCGCGCCGCTGCCACGTGCAGCGCGCCTAGCCCTCGGCGGAACGCGAGGGACGACAGCGATATACACCGGTATCGTTCAAGGCGTCTGTCCAGTCACTCGGATCCATGGCGGTGAGGGAACCACCGCGCTGACCGTCGATCTCGGTGCGCTTGGCGAAGGCCTCGAACCGGGCGCCTCCGTCGCCCTAAACGGTTGTTGCCTGACCGCCGTTGGCGCGGTGAACGAAGCCGTGTCCTTCGATCTGATCCGCGAAACACTTGAGAACACGAATCTGGGCGGGCTCAGGACGGGCTCGAGGGTCAATGTCGAGCGTTCGTTCCAGGTTGGCGACGAGGTCGGGGGGCACATCCTCTCAGGCCACGTGGCCGCCGCGATCGTGGTGACGGACATTGTCGCGAAGCCCGGGCTTAGGCGGATATCGGTGGAGGTCCCCGGCCATTGGCTCGGCTACCTGATGGACAAGGGCTTTGTCGCGCTCAATGGCGCCAGCCTGACCATTGCCGACATCGACCGGAACCGGTCGACGATCACGGTCAGCCTGATCCCGGAAACCCTGGCGCGCACGACCTTCGGCCAGGTCCAAGTCGGCGATCGTTTGAACTTGGAAGTCGACGCCCGCACCCAGGCGGTTGTGGACACCGTCCGACAAATGCTCCCCGACTTGGTCGCTCGGATGTCCCGAGGGTGAAGCGACGGCGAACAGGCGGTTCGCGGAGTCCGTGAATGTCGGTCAAGTTCGCCATCGGACAGATCGTACGGCACCGAAAGGTTGGCTATCGGGGCGTGATCTGCGGCGTGGACGCCGAGTTCTCGCTATCCGAAGAGTGGTACGAACAGGTGGCAGCGTCCCGTCCGCCCAAGGACCGGCCCTGGTACCACGTCCTTGTGGACACGGCCGCGCATACGACCTACGTTGCACAACGCCACTTGGAGCCGAGTCCCGACTTCAGCCAGATCGCCCATCCGCTCTTGGGTCGGTTCTTCCACACCTACGACGGCAAGCGCTACGAACCACGGGGCGTTCACTGAGCCGACGCCGATGGATCGCCGACGCCGAACACCGGTGCCGCGTCGATGTCGATGACGCGATAGCCGTTGCGCATGGCGTTATGGCGTTGTCCTTGTCGCGGGGACTTGGCGATAACGCTACTCTTGAAGGCGTTGTGGGGTAAAGCCTGCGACCCGAACCCGGCGAGGTGATGGGTCCCAGCCATGGAGTGTTGATGAAGATCGTTATTGTCCCGGGGCTAACGCTGCCCGTTGTGGAAGCGCAGGATGTGGAGCGAATCCGACGCGCCGGCGGCGGGGCCGAGGTCGTGGTGGCGAGCCTGGAAACGGCATTGCCTGAAGTGGCCGACGCGGACGTGATCCTCGGCGCCGTCCCCCGATCGCTTTATTCGGCCGCCCGAACGCTGCGCTGGGTCCATGCCATTGCGGCGGGCGTGGATGACTACCTCTACGACGAATTCAGGAACGGCGACGTGATCCTCACCAGCGAGAAGGGCTTGGTGGGCGAACATCTGGCGGACCACGGTTTCGGCTTGCTGCTGATGCTGACCCGGCAACTCGCGACCGCGCTCCGCCTGGGTCCCGATGGCTGGAACCACCGAGGGGAAATGCGCGCCAAGCAAGCCGAGTTGACCGGTTCCACCATGGGCATTTTCGGTTTCGGGGGCACGGGGCGGGCGATGGCGCGCCGTGCGGCGGCGTTCGGCATGCAGGTGGTTGCCCTGGACCGCGACCGGGTTCCGGCGTCGGCGGAAGTCGACGCGGTGCTCGGACCGGATGGATTCGACCAGTTGCTGGGGTCTTCGGACGTGTTGTCGGTCTGCTGTCCGCTGACCTCCGAGACGCGGGGCAAGTTCGACCGAGACGCATTCGCGCGGATGAAGACCGGTGCGATTCTGGTCAACGTCACCCGCGGTGAAGTCATGGTGGAGGACGATCTGGTCCAGGCGTTGGAGTCGGGAACCATCGGTGGCGCCGCCCTGGACGTTGCGCCGCGCGAGCCCCTGCCAGCGGAGAGCCCGTTGTGGCGGCTACCCGGGGTGGTCATGTCTCCGCACACTGCGGGTGCCAGCCAGTTCCGGTCCGCGCGCAACCTCGATCGTTTCGTGCGCAACCTCGAACGGCTCCGGCGCGGCCAAGCCTTGGAAGGCGTGATCGACAAGGCGCTTGGCTATTGACGCGCTTCTCCGGGGGGAAAGCGGATCCGAAACGTGGCGCCGACGGCGGCCGCAGTCGTGCCGGCTGTGGTCGGATGCGCCGGAGGCACGTATTCGATGGTGCCGCCGGCGTTGTCGATGAACGCTTTGGTGATGGCCAGTCCGAGGCCCGTGCCGCCGTGTTCCCGGCGCGTCGTGAAGAAGGGCTCGAACATTTTTGCCCGGTCGTCCGACGCGACTCCGGTCCCATTGTCCGCGACCGTGAGTACCGTGTCCGCGCCGTCCCGGGTGACCTCGATGAAGAGTTCCGACGCCCCGTGCTGGTCGGCGTTCTCCGCCATGCTCTTGACGATGGCGCGCAGGGACTGGTGGTCCAGGGGCAAGAGCGTATCGGGAATGCCGCCGACGCGCAGATCGATGTCGACACCCAGCCCCTCGGGCCCGTGGTCGAAGTCGGCAACGGAGGACACGCCGGCGGCGTGGTCGCGCATGTCGGCGCGCGCGAGTTCGAGCAGTCGTTTGGTCAGCGACTCCAGGCGCGAGACATCGCCCGCGAGGTTGTCGATGAAGTGTTTGCGTTCGGCCCGGGTCATCTCCTCGAAGTGATCCCCCAGCACCTCCAAGGCGCCGGACATGGCCGCAAGCGGTGTCTTGAATTCGTGACTGATGCTGCGTGCGAGGTCGCGCACGTATCCGGTGCGGCGCTGAAGGCTTGCCGCCATGGAGGCGACGCTGGCGGCAAGCTGCGCAAGCTCCACGGTACGGTAGCGGTCGATGTCGAAGTGCGAGGCGTCGCCCCGGGCGACGCGCTCCGCACCGGCCACCAGGCGGCGGATGGGGCGCACAACCGTGCGCGAGGTGAAGATCGCCGTCGCCACCACGACTGCGAACAACAGGCCGACCGCCTGCAGCAGCAGGAAACGCTTGCTGTGCAGTGCGTCGAGGATGTTGGACGGCGTCTGCGACGACAACACGGCGCCGATCACGCGGTCCCCGAGCACGATCGGGCTGGCCACCGTCACGCGCACGGCAGCGCCCCGCACGACCGCGAAGGACGGTCTGTCGACGCCCTCCACTTGCCTCAACCGACTCACGGCTTCGCCGGATAGCGCCAGTTCGATCTCTTCCGCCGCCGAAAGGTTCTTCCCGAGATCGCCTCCGCTGGTCGCCACGACTACGCCGCGGTGGTCGGTCACCCGGATGTCGGCGCGGGTCCGGGCGCCTTCCAGGATCGGTGTCACGGCCGCGCCAGTCGCTGCGGCGGCGCGGTCTGCTTCAGCGCCTCGCGCGTCGTCGGGGTCTGGAAAGGGCGCCAACACTTCGGACTCTGCGAGGTCGAGGACAGGGAGACGCTGGGCTCCGGCCGCGGATGCATGCTCTTCTACCGGTCGGCTGTGCCCTTGGATGTCGTCGATCGTTTCGCGGAATCGGACGCGGAAGGAGGCGGCGACGAAGGCCGTCTGGGCGATGAGCGCCGATTCCGTTTGACGCACCAAGGCGCTCTCGTACAGGCGCAGAACCTGAATGCCCGCGACCGGCAGAACCAGCACGAATAGGCCGAGCACGACAAGCACCGTGTGCAGGCGGAACCGGATCCAAGGCAGGAGCACGGTGCGGGTTCTCTCGTCGGGCTTGCTGGAGGTCAGCCGTCCGACGGTTCGGACGGGACCTGCAATCGGAAGCCGACCCCGTGAACGGTCTGCACCGGATCGATGCCGGTGGCGCGGAGCTTGGCGCGCAGACGGCGCATATGGCTGTCGATGGTACGGTCGCTGACGACCCGGTGGCCGCGATAGGCACCGTCGGTCAACGCCTGCCGATCGAGGACCTTTCCGTTCTTGCGGGCCAACGTGGCCAGCAGCCCGAACTCGGTCCGTGTCAGGTCCACCGGTTCGCCGCCAACCGTCACGGACTGAGCGTCGAAGTCCATGGCCAGCGAACCGAGGGCGATGCGGGGGCTCGGCGGCTCCCCGAGCGCCTCCACGCGGCGGAAATGGGCTTTGACCCGTGCCGCCAGTTCACGCGGGCTGAACGGTTTGACGACATAGTCGTCGCCGCCCACCTCGAGGCCGGCCACGCGGTCGTGTTCGGCGTCCTTGGACGACAGGAACAGGATGGGCACGTTGCGTCCGCCGCTGACGGTGCCGGCAGCCGATTCGCCCCGGATCGCCCGGCAGACGTCCAATCCATCCATTCCGGGCATGAGGATGTCGAGCACGACGAGGTCGGGTTTCTCGCGTTCAAACGTACGCAGCGCCGCGCGACCGTCTGCGGCCTCCGCCACGTCGAATCCGCTCCGGCGCAGCGCGAAGCAGACGACGTCGCGAATGTGGGAGTCGTCATCGACCACGAGCACCTTGCGCATCGTGCGATCTTACGCCGTGATCGGACGCCCGTCACAACGCTAACCCCGGGCGCGTGCGCCGCGCTTGCCGGGTTGCGCGGGTGGACGGCATGTCGTCTCATCGGCGTGCTCGTCGAAATGGCGGCTGGCGGCGTTGCGGTGTGTTCCAGCACCAGCTTGCACCGCAGCGGTCCCAACAACACGGCACAGCTTCGTCGCGCCTACCTCACCCGATACACCAAGGAACCGCTGCGCGCGGCCAACGGCGCCCTTGGGGACAGGCGGTGCCGTTCGTCTCGAACGGCCGGCTTGCGTACTGGGTAGGGCGGATCAGCAAACCGCGCGACCCGGTTGGCTCGGCCGGTCAGCAAATCCGTTCAAAGTCGTCCCAATAGTCGGCGTAGGTCTTCGAGACGCAGTCGGCCCCGACGATCTTGCAACCGCCGACCTTGCTCGCGAGCACCGACAGCGCCATGGCCATGCGGTGGTCCTCGTGGGCGTCGAACGTCGCGCTCCGGAGTTCGGGTGCCGGATACACCGTCATCGCGGCGTCGAATTCTTCGACCCGAACGCCCGCCTTGCGAAGTTCCGCGGCACCGCAGGCGATGCGGTCGCATTCCTTGACCCGCAACGTGGCAATTCCCGTGATGTGCGTCGGCGCCGGCAGGAACGGCGCCAAGGCCATCAGCGTCGGCGCCGCATCGGGCATGTCGATCATGTCCACTTGGCCAACGGCACCTTGGCCAACGGCACCACCCTCGCCAAACGCGCCAAGCGCCGACGGTCCCGCGACGGTCACCCGGCTCTCGCTCCGGGACACCGTGGCGCCGATCCGCTCGCACAATCCGAGAAAGGCGTAGTCGCCTTGTCGGGTGGAGTTCCCGAGATTCGAAAACGTGACCGTTCCGCCGTGCAATGTCGCCAGCGCGGCGTGGTAGGTGGCGGCGGAGGCATCGCCTTCGATCACGACGTCGCCGCCGCGGTAGGCCGCGTGCGGCACCGATAGGATAGCCTCGTCGACGGCGCGAACGTGAACGCCGCGCCGCGCCATCTCGGCCTTCGTTACACCGATATACGAAGCGCTCGTCGGGTCGCCGTGCAAGCGGATGGTCAGCCCCTGCGCCAAGGCGGGTGCTGCCAGCAGCAAGCCGGACAGATACTGGCTGGTGATCCCGGTTGCCAAGGTAGTCGTCGATGCCGGATCGCGAGGTCCCCTGACCGTGATCGGCAGGTAGCCGTCGTTGAAGGATTCGACCTGGCAGCCGAGGAGCCGAAGCGCGGCGAGGAGGTCCGCGTTCGGGCGGTGGTGAAGTTGCCGGTGACCGGTGAATCGGGTGGTGGTGTCGCGCAGTGCCGCGTGGGCGAGCAGGAGGCGCAACGATACGCCGCTCATGCCGAGATCGAGTTCGACATCCGATGCGAAGGGCATCGCCGGCGGGGTCAACCGCGCCTGCTTGTCCTGACGCTCGACGAGCACCCGGAGGCGGCCGACCGCATCGAACATGGCGTCCACGTCGTCGCACCGGGGCACCCCGATCAAACGCGTCGGTTCGTCGGCGAGCGTGGACATGAGAATGTGGCGCAGCGCGATGGACTTGCTACCGGGAAGAACGACCTCCACCGAAAACGGCCGCGCAACGCGGGGGATGTGCTGCGATGTCATCGTTCGTTTGACGGGTGCGGGAGGGCAGGTCGACAGGGTTTCATTGACCTGCGGATGCCTTGGGCTTGTCCGGCTGGGACTCTTTCGCCTTCGATTGGTCCCGCTTTTGGTCTCGCTTTCGGCCCGGTGCCCGGCCATGCCCCTTGCCGAACTTGTGCCGCAGGGTGTACCAGCTCGGATAGGGAATGGGCCTGGGGTTCTTCTTGGACGTCCAGAAACGCACGACCCGCCCGTCGGATAGCCGCAATGCCTTCGCCACATCCTTGTTGGACAGTCCCTTGCTGTCCATCCACTCGCGCAGCTCTTGGGGTGTTGGCGGGTACTTCTTCATCGTGGTCGGGCGCGGCGCGCCGCTCAAGGAGTCTTGGCGTGCATCCTACCAAACCGCCGCTCGCGAGTGCGTTCGACGGTCGCTGGTTCCCGGCCGAGGATTGACGGCTGCTACAATTCGTCTCTTCGAGCAAGCAAACTAAGGGCAACCGATGGCCGAAGCCGTGGGCGCGGATCTCAGCGCCGATCTCAACAATCTCGTCATGAGCGAGGAAGTCGAACCGCTGTACGCGGCGGTCAAGCAATTCATCGCCGAGGAAATCGAGCCGAACACCTCGGCCTACTTCGAAGCGGCGTTCGAGCACGGCGACCGTTGGAGCCTGTCGCCGCGGCAGGAGGACATCATCGGCGGCTTGAAGAACAAGGCCAAGGCCAACGGCTTGTGGAACTTCTTCCTTCCCGATGCCGACACCGGCGAGGGCCTGAAGAATCTGGACTATGCCTACATCGCGGCCGAACTCGGCAAGAACCCGATCGCCTCCGAGTGCCTGAACTGCAGCGCACCCGACACCGGCAACATGGAAGTACTGGAACGCTACGGTACGCCGGAGCAGAAAGAGAAGTGGCTGAAACCGCTGCTGGCCGGCGAGATCCGCTCCGCCTACGCCATGACCGAGCCCAATCTCGCCTCTTCGGACGCCAAGCAGATCGCGACGCAAGCACGCCTGGACGGCGACGAATGGGTGCTCAACGGCGAGAAGTTCTACATCTCCGGCGCCGGCGACAGCCGCTGCAAGATCATGATCACCATGGTTCAGACCGACCCGGACGCGCCTCCGCACCGCCGGCAGTCGCAGATCCTGGTGCCCAAGGACACCCCGGGCGTCGAGATCATCGAGCCCATGACCGTGTTCGGCCGGGACGATGCCCCCCACGGGCACATGCACCTTCGATTCGACAACGCCCGGGTGCCGAAGGAGAACATTCTCCTTGGCGAAGGCCGCGGTTTCGAAATCTCCCAGGGACGCCTTGGGCCCGGTCGCATCCACCACTGCATGCGCTCCGTGGGCCAGGCCGAACGGGCACTTGACCTGATGGTGCGTCGCGGCATGTCGCGGGAAGCGTTCGGCAAGCCCCTGGTGCAACTGGGGAAGAACCTGGAACTGGTCTCACGGGCACGCATCGAGGTGGAGGCCATGCGCCTCATGGTGCTGAAGGCCGCCAAGGCGATGGACGTTCTCGGCAACCGCGAAGCACGGGTCTGGGTGCACATGGTCAAAGCCATGGTCCCGGAACGCACCTGCCAGATCATCGACCAGGCGATCCAGATGCATGGCGCCGCCGGCGTTTCCCAATGGACCCCCTTGGCCGGCATGTACACCGGCCAGCGCACCTTGCGCATCGCCGATGGTCCGGACGAGGTGCATCACCTGGTGGTGGGCCGGGCGGAGTTGCGCAAGTACGACGATAATTTCGGGAGGTCGTAGCGCGACCAGGCCCCGTGTTGGTATCGGTCGTGCGGTACATGGACGGTGCATTGCGTGCGATGGGGGTGGTTTCGGCCGGCCTGTTGGCCGTCTCTACCGTCGCCCATGCCGCACCGGTTCTCGAAGAGGTCGTGGTCCGGGCCGAAGCCTCGGTGTTGCCACGCCATCGCGGTACCGGCAGCGTCGCGGTGGTCGATGAAAAGGCCATCGAACTGACCCGCGCCAGTCATGTCCACGAAATCCTGGTGCGCGTGCCGGGCGTGTGGGTGTCGCGCGGCTCGGGTCACGAGCATCTGACGGCGATTCGTTCCGGCGTACTGACTGGAGCGGGCGCCTGCGGGGAATTCCTGTTGTTGGAGAACGGCGTGCCCATCCGCCCTGCGGGCTTCTGCAACGTCAACAACCTGTTCGAGATGAACACCGAGCAGGCGACCGCCATCGAGGTGGTTCGCGGGCCCGCGAGTGCCTTGTTCGGCGGCAACGCGCTCCACGGCGTCATCAATACGGTTACCCGGATGAGTGCCGAGGACTGGCGCGGCAGCGTCGAGGCCGGCCCCTACGGGTACAGCCAGGCCAGGCTCGACGGCGGCGGCGACCACTGGCGGGTCGCCGCCTTGTCGACCTCGTCCGCAGGCTACCGGGACGAGACGGGATACGGCCAGCAGAAGGCCTACGCCGGGTTTGCGTCCGAGGTTTCCGGCTGGGCGGTGGCGACCACGGCGACGGCGACGCTTCTCAACCAGGAAACGGGCGGCTTCGTGCGCGGCTTCGAGGCGTACGACTCGGCGTTGAGAAAGTCGAACCCCAATCCAGAGGCGTACCGGGACGCTTGGTCCATGCGCTTGGCGAGCGCATGGCGACGGCCCTTGAGCGGCGAGCGTACCGTAACCTTGACGCCTTACCTGCGGCGCTCCTCAATGGCCTTCCTGCAACACTTCCTGCCTGGTCAGCCGCTTGAGAAAAACGCCCAGTCGAGTGCGGGCATGATCTTTCGCGTGGCCGCACAGGGGGATTGGCGGTGGAGTGCCGGCATGGTGGCGGAGATCTTCCACGCGACGCTCTCCCAACGCCAGGACGGACCCACCCGAGGTTCCGCGTTTCTCGTAGCCACCCGCCCACCGGGCACGCACTACGACTTCGACGTGGACGGCGTCACTTTGGCGGCCTTCTACGACGCGGGCGTGGACATTGCCCCCGCTGTCGAAGTGGTGGCGAGCGCGCGCCTGGAGCGCAACACCTACGCGTACGACAACCATCATGGGGTGGGCAACACCCGCGACGACGGGTCTGTCTGCGGATTCGGCGGCTGTCTCTACACCCGCCCGGCGGACCGGGACGACGCCTACGCGAACGCTGCGGGCCGTTTGGGCATCGAATGGTCGACGGGCCCTGACAGCGTGCTCTACGCGGTCGCCGGTCTGGGCTTTCGCCCGCCCCAAACGACCGAGCTGTATCGTCTGCAACGCGGCCAGACCGTCGCCGACCTGGACAGCGAGAGCGTGCGCTCGGTGGAAGTGGGCGCGCGCGGTTCCTGGGGGATGCTCGACGTCGATCTCGCGGCCTATGCCGAGACCACCAGCCACCTGATCTTCCGCGACGCCAATGGCTTCAACGTCAGCGATGGCGCAACCGACGCCAAGGGCATCGAGGCGCAAGTCGCGTGGCGAGCGGAAGCTCATACGTTCGAGCTTGTCGGATCGCTAGGACGCCACCGCTACGCCTTCAACCGCAGTGTCGGCGGCGGCGAACTCATCCGGGATGGCAACGAGGTCGATACCGCGCCCGCCCGTCTCGCCAGTGCGCACTGGCGCTGGGAGGGGACAAGGGCGACGTCGGAACTGGAGCTCGTCCGGGTCGGCTCGCACTCCATCGACGCCTCCAATACCGCCCGCTACGGTGGCCACACGGTGGTCAACTGGCGGGGAACATGGGATATGACGCCACGTGTGCAGCTATTCGCACGGCTCATCAACCTGCTGGACGAAGCCTATGCGGACCGCGCCGACTTCGCCTTCGGAAGCTACCGCTATTTCCCGTCGATGCCGCGCCAAGCCTACCTCGGAGTCAACGCGAGACTGTCGCGGTAGCCCGCCGGCGAGGTTAGCACGGCCGTAATGCCTGGCCATCGTTCAATCGCCGAGAGTGCCCAGGTAGCGCCCTAGGAGTTCCGGGTGGAGGCCCCTCAGGGCTCGGCGGTGATCGCGATCTTCGCGGTCTGTGAGGCCGCCACGCAGCGCGAGCAGGTGGTCGAAGGTCCGTTGGGGATCGGTGTCGCCGCCGCAGGGCACCGCTCCACGCGCGATTCCGGGCTCCTCGACCACCATCCAGGCGGGAAACCAGGGCGGTGTGATGGGCAGGTCGAAGTCCTGGTTCTGGGCGAGACCCCAAGCGTTCTTCAATGACGAGTCGGGGAAGTCCGCGGCTTCGATGCAGTCTCTGAAGTGCGCGGGCGCCTGCCAGCACAGGGCGAACCACACGCCAAGGGCCGCCCGGCGGTCGCGCAGTCGCCACTCGGCCTCGGCTAGGCGGATTTGCAGGGCGGGTGCCGATTTCCAGTCCGAGGCGTCCAGAACAGTTCGTCGGACACCCTCCCAATCGAGTCCGTTGAGGTAGGCCCAACTGGCATGGTTCTTCGGTTCGCCGGGGTCGAAGGGCGCGTTCTCCAAGGCGCGGCCGATGTTCCGCCAACACGGCGTCAGGAAGTCCCGCGCGCCTGCCCGCAGCAGGGCAGCAGCGGCGGGTAGCCAACGGTGTTCCAGGATGCCGAGCCTCGACAGGGCTTCCTCCGGGCCTTCTGGAGGCGGCGCTTCCAGGACTTCGATCAGCGCTTCGGCATGGACAACGGACCAGTGACTCGGGTCCAGGCTCGTCAGAGCGCGTAGCCGGACTCGGACCGAGGCGAGGTCGCGCATCGTCAGCACGTCGATGAGGGCGTTCTGGGCTTCCATCTCCGCGCCGTCCAGGAACAGGTCGGGCTGTTCATGGTCCACGTCCCGCCGGTATTCGGCGTGCAGCAGGTCGTCCAAACGGGGATTGGCGGATGCGCGCAATTCGGCGCCCGCGTGGGCATCGGTCCCGAGGAGCGGTACCCGTCCTTGTTCGAGACCGAGGTCTCGTGCCCAGGAATCGGCTTGCTCGATCAACGTCTGGACCCCGGACGTGCCCTCGGAGAACAGCTCATCGAGCGCTGCGTGTTCGCCCCTCCGCCAGGCTTGGTAGTCGTCGTAGCCGAGCCGATTGGTGGCCAACAGGAGTTCCAGCGGCGAGTAGAAAGCGTGCGCCGTCAGCAACTGCTGCACGGCGGCTTGCATTTCCGCCGCTTGCGCGGACGCAGGCCGCTGGCGCCTGCCGACGCTCACGGGCGGCACGGGACCATCAAGGTGACTTCCTGACTCAGCACGACCTTGCCGCCGTTGTCCGTCACGGTGTCCGCGACGGTCACGATCCCAAGATCCGCTCGGCTGGTGGACTTCCGCTTGCCGATGCAGCGGGTCTCGTAGGTGAGGGTGGTGCCGGCGCGCGCCGGGTTGGGTAGCCGCAGTTTGTCCTTGCCCAGCATCGCAACGATCTGGAAGCCGTCGGCGTGACGAAAAAACAGCAGCGTGACGATCGCGAACAGATGGGCGGAGGAAGCCACCAGAGTGCCGAATGGCGATCGTTGGGCGGCGGTTGGATCCGTGTGCAGCGGGCGCGGATCCCAAGCCTGGGCGAAGGCGACCATGTCGTCGGCCTTCAGTTCCCAAGTGCCGACGACCGAACGGTAGTCGTCGGGAATGTCGTCGAAGTACAGCACCAGGACTCCTATGGAAGCGGGAATGTCTAGAAGCGGGTCAACTACTCGATTTGCTCGATTTGCTCGATTTACTCGATTCTGCCGCAAGACGCGACCGCTGCGCTTCTCGGCCTGGCGCTCTCGCCCTAGCGCGCTCGCCCTGGCGCGAATCTCTTAGGGCGCCGCATTCCACGGACTGCGTCGGGCGGCCGGCGTCGGGCGGCGCGAAGGTGACGCTTCCTGGGCCGAACATGCCCGGTGGAGTCGGCGGTGGAACCTCGGCCGCGCTCATCTCGCGGCAAACGGGAGATCGTCGCGGCGGCTGAGGCCCAAGCCGTCGAACAGGGCCATGTCCGCATCGAAGGTCGGGTTGGGCGTGGTCAGCAGTTGATCGCCGCAGAAGATCGAGCCCGCGCCGGCCATGAAACACAGCGCCTGCGCCTCCTCGGTCAAATCGGTACGTCCGGCGGACAAGCGGATCACCGACGTCGGCATCAGGATGCGGGCGACGGCGATGCAGCGCACGAGTTCGAGGGGCGAGATGGGTTCGATGCCATGCAAGGGCGTCCCTTCCACCTGGACCAGGTTGTTGATCGGCACGGACTCGGGGTGTTCGGGGAGGTTCGCCAATTGTTGCAGCAACCCGGCCCTGTCCTCGCGCGTCTCGCCCATGCCGACGATTCCCCCGCTGCAGACGTGAATGCCCGCGTCGCGCACGTTTGCGAGCGTGTCGAGCCGGTCCTGGTAGCGGCGTGAGGTGATGACCTTGCGGTAGTACTCGGGCGAGGTGTCGAGGTTGTGGTTGTAGTAGTCGAGACCCGCGTCGGCCAGTGTCTGGGCCTGGGACGGCGTCAGCATCCCGAGGGTGACGCAAGTCTCCATGCCGACACCCTTCACCGCTTCGACGAGTTCTCCCACCTTGCGGGTCTGGGAATTGGTTGGACTGCGCCAGGCCGCGCCCATGCAGAAACGGGTGGCGCCGGCATCCCGGGCCTTGGTCGCGGCGGCCACCACATCCTCCAGGGGAAGGAGGTTGTGGGCATCGAGACCGGTATCGTAGTGCACGCTCTGCGGGCAGTACTTGCAATCCTCCGGGCAACCGCCGGTCTTGATGCTGAGCAAAGTGCTGATCTGCACCTCGTTCGCCGGGTGACGCTGGCGGTGAATCGACTGCGCCGCGAACAGCAGATCGTTCAGCGGCTGATTGAATAGCGCGAGAATCTCCGCAGTCTGCCAATCGTGCCTGATGTGCCCGTCGGTCAAGGTCGTCACCCCACCCAAGTACCTTGACGGCGCATGCTACCAGCCTGCACGGCTTGCCGACAGGCGAGCGTTCGGATGCAACAACCGACCGTACCCATGAACGCTATTCAGTATTCAGCCAGACGTTAGAGGTCTAGACTCGCTACGGACGGGTCCATGCAGGAGAATTGCACGTGCGCAGAACTATGGCAGCTTGGTCGGTCCTTGGAGGTCTAATCGGCTCGCCGGTTGTTGCCGGCACGGAGTCGACCATGGTCCTCGAAGGAGACGCCTCGGCGATCTACGCCAACGGCGACTTCGTGGTCTGGAATCCGAAACGCGGGGGCGGCGGGGTCTCGATGTCGGCAGCGGCCACGGTAGGCGCCCCCTCCGGCGAACGCCCCTCGCCCGAGTCGACCTTGGACGTGGTCGCCAGGGCCGCCATCGGGCCCGACGGGAAGTTTCGACTGGAGACCCCGGTCGATGCGCCGCGCAAAGTCCACTTCTACGTCTTGAACGCCGTCAGTCCGGAAGGCAACCCCATGGCGCCGATCAAGGGCAACGTCTTCATCCTGGAGCCGGGCGAGCTTTCCTTGCGGATGTCGCGCCGGGGTCGATTCGTGATTGAAGGCGGGCGCTACAACGACGCCGTGTACAACGCGTGGCGGTTGTCGGACGACTTTGTCGATGCCCAGGCGGAATACCGACGGATGATCAAGCCGGTGGAGGGCGAGACCGAGGACGCGAAACAGCGGCGCCTCGATCAGGCCTACGAGGTATTGGACCGGATGCATTCCATCGAGGGCGAAGGCCGGTCGCGCATCGCGCGCACGCATCCGGACCCCGTCGTCCGGCGCTTGATCATCGAAACCACGTGGCTGAGCGGCCCGTGGATGCTTGAAGCCCTGCGCGGGCTGGCCGAAATGACACCCGAGGATTCCTGGGTCCTGGAGCGCCTCGCACTGGCCGAAACGTCGGCCCGGAAGCGTGCCGAGGAGCGCAAGCGATTCGCCCTCGGCGCCCACATCCGCGATTTTGCCGCTGACACCTTGGACGGCGAGGAGGTGGAACTCGGCAATGTTCGCGCCAACAGCCGATACGTCCTGCTCGAATTCTGGGCGTCCTGGTGCGGACCCTGTCGGACGGAGATCCCCCACATGAAGGAAGCCTACGAGCGCTTCCAGGACAAGGGCTTCGAGATCGTCTCGTTCACCATCGACGATGATCGGGAGGCGTGGGAAGAGGCGTCGGCAGAAGAGGAATTGCCGTGGATCAACCTCGGCATGGGACCGGACGCGGACGCGCCTACGGCGTACAACGTTACCGGCGTGCCCAAGAACTACCTGGTGGACTCCCACTCGGGAGACATCGTAGCGAAGGACCTTCGGGGTCGTCATCTCGACGAGAAGCTCGAGGAGTTGTTCAATTGAACAGGCGAGAAGCCGCAACTGCGGCGAGCCTTGCTAGTTTTACGGCGGATACCGGGAATCTGGTATGCTTGCCATCACTATGGGAGCAGGAATAATGGGGGATAGAACCATGGGATCATTGATACCGGGGACCGTGCAATCCGATCGCGTCGGTCGATCGGCGTTTCAGATCAGTCTCGCGCTTCTGCTTGCGGCCGCAATGGGCACCAGCGGGGGCATCGCGGTGGCGCAGGAGCAAGAACAGGATGAGGAGCAGGACGAGGACGACGTTGCCGAGACGCAGGCGTCCGAGGCCGAATCCACGGCCGAAGTCGAGACGGTGATCGTTACGGGTAGCCGCATCGCCCGTCAGCCGTCCGAACTGTCGCGCAACGTGATCGTGCTGGACCAGCAGGCCATTCGCGCTACCGGCGAATTCACCCTGTCTCGCGTACTGCAGCAACTGCCGCAGAACGTCAACGGCACCAACGCGACCTACGGCTCTCAGCTTAACGGGGTCAGCAACAAGACCGGTGCCGCGACCGTGAACCTGCGCGGTCTCGGCAGCGAATCCACCTTGATCCTGGTGGACGGCCGCCGGGTGGGCTACAGCGGCATCTTGGGCGGCGTCACGGACATCTCCACGATTCCGCTCTCCATGGTGGACCGCATCGAGATCCTGCTCGACGGCGCTTCCGCCGTGTACGGTTCCGATGCCGTCGGCGGCGTGGTGAACATCATCACCCGGTCGGACTACTCCGGCGTCGAAGTGGACGTGGACTACTCCCGTCCCCACAAGAGCGGATTCGACGAAACCCGCGTGAGCATCGCCGGTGGCTTTGCCTGGACCGGCGGGCGCGCCACGGTGGGCTACGAGCGCTACCAGGACTCCGGGTTGGACTCGTCCCTGCGCGAGTCGATCACTGACGGAGCCCGGCTGAACACGCAAAATCAGAAAAACACCGCACTGGGGCCGCAAATTCGCGTCTACACTAATTTCTACAACGATTCCTGCGTGCCGGCAACGGCTATTCTTTGGGGTTTGGACGGGGCCCTGCTCACCAACGCCGAATACGCGCTCTTGGACCCCGACCAGCAAGCCATCGCCACCTGTCTCAACGACCTGAACCTGCCCGTGGGGTTCCGCCACACCGACGACCTGAATACCATCGACGCGTTCGGTGAACAGTATTGGGGCGATGAAGCCGAAGTGGGCGTCAGCCTGACGCCGGAACAAACCTACGACGTGGTCAACATCGGCGTCGATCAGGATCTCGCTGATACCGTGGCCTTGCATGCCACCTTGCGATTGGGGACAAAGGACTCAAGCTCGGAAAACGGCCTGAACCGAATCTGCTGTGGTCTGCACGCTGGGAGCCCCTTCAATCCGTTCGGTAAGTTCCTCCAAATTCAGGGCCTGGCCGTCGACCAGCCACCCAACTCCTTCGAATCCCAAGCCGACGAGTTGTTCGGCGGCGTCGGCCTCGAAGGCTCGGTAGGCACCTGGACGTGGGTAGCCGAATACGGCCTGTCCCGGCAGGAAACCGACACCACGCGCATAAACGTGCTGGATAGGGCCTTCGGTTTGGGCATGAACAGCGATGGCGTCACCGACACGAGAATCGGGCGCGAGAGCGGCCAGCCCGAGGCTTCCTGCCAAGCGCTGACGGCCGAGCTCGGCGGCACGCGCTATACCTATTCCACGTTCTTCGGTGGCAGTTGCACGGTCTGGGGCGCGCCGCCCGAGCCCATCGATCCCTTCGGCGACATCAGTCCCTGGATTATTCCCGACGTGGATGCGGGGTCCAAGAATCAGCAGACCCGGTTCGAAGCGCAGGTGCGAGGCAGCTTCTTCGACGCGCCCGGCGGCCCCGTCACGCTGTCGGCGGGCTACGATTTCCGCGAGGACGTGCTCGACGCCTTCTCCGAGTTCAGCGGCTTCTTGATCAACTCCAGCTCGGCCACTGGCAGTGGCCCGTTCAGCACGCGCATCGCCCGCGACAACCAGGCGGTGTTCTTGGAAGGGCTGGTCCCGGTGATTGGCGCGAGCAATGCTTCGGATTTCGCCCAAGGCCTGAAGCTGACCTTCTCGGCCCGCTACGACTCGTATTCCAACGTGGAGGTGGACTACCGGCAGACCGATACCAACGAGGGCGGGACGCTGGACGCGGCGGACCCGGGCGCCAAGACCACGTGGGGCGTCGGCCTGATTTACGAGCCGATGGACAGCCTGCGGTTGAAGACCAACCTGTCGACTTCCTTCGTAGCCCCGCAACTGAACCAGTTGCTGTCGAGAGTGCAACAGAACAACAACGCTTTCTTTTGGTACTGGCTTCCTGGCAGAATCGGGCTCGCCCAACAGCGCGGCAACGTCATCGAGTACCGAGGCGGCAACGACCAACTGACCCCCGAAACCGCCGAAACGCTAACCGTGTCGGCCGAGTTCTCGCCGTCCTTCCTGCCGGGTGCCTTGTTGAAGGCCGGTTGGAGCGAAACGGAGTTCGTGGATCGCATCATCAAGCTGAGTGTCCCGATCCTCGATGACCTCAACGATCTGCCGTCGAATGTGATCTACAGTGCCGAGGAGGACATCTACGTCGTGGACCGCCGTTGGATCAACACCTCGGCAATGAACCGCGACGGCTACGACCTCGAAGTGGGCTACACCTGGCAGACCGATGCCAACGACTTCGAATTCACCCTGCGGCGTGCGTACACCAACCGGTTCGAAGTGGTACAGGACGCGTCGACCGGCATCGTGCACAAACTGGTCTCGACGCGGGACGACAGCGGGCCGGAGGACACGACCGTTGCGCCGGTTCCGAGGCACCAGACCAGCATGCAATTCACTTGGACGCACGGCGGTCTGTTTGTCAGCTTCGATGTGCTGACGGCGGACGATACGAGTGTCATCAAATCGGCCACCAGGGAGGAACTCACGGAGCCTGCCGAGAACTACGACCTGGTGCTGAGCTACAACCTCGATCAGGACACGTTGTTCCCGGCGTTCCCGTGGATGAGCGGCATGACGGCCACGCTGACGGTCAACAACCTGAGCGATTCGTTCGCCCAAACAACCAACCTCAACCCGGAAACCGGCGAACGGCAGGAGTTCTCGTTGAATTCCTACTACGAATGGACCCAGGGACGTTCGTACAGGCTGTCGATTCACAAGTCGTTCTGATGCCGGTTGTCCGCTAGGCGGCGGCAAGGGGAGTTCGGCGTAGGAGTAGGAAAGGCGCAGTGTGACGGCCTGTGGCCCGCCGTAGGCGGCAAGGTGACCGGTGTGAGCCGGGGGACGATAGGGTCTTGACGCAACCACGGGCCATGCGCGCAACCGCTGCGATACTTGGACTACTACTGACAGTGGCATGCGGTGGCGGTGGCGGTGGCGATCCGTCTCCGCCGCCTGCACCCACGCCCCCTGCGCCGACACCGCCCGAGCCGGAATCCATCGCCATCCGGTTCAACGACGCGACCGGGGCGTCGGGCATCGTCTACGAGCACGCCTATTTGAACCCCACGCCGGCTTCGGAACCGGAAGAATTCGGCGGCGGCGTGGCAAGCGGCGACTTCGACGGCGACGGCCTGGTTGATCTGTTCGTGCTGCGCGGCGATATCGGTCCCAACCTGCTCTACCGCAACCTCGGCGACAACGGTTTCGAGGAGGTCGCCGAAGCTGCCGGGGTGGCCTACACCAAGTCGCCGGGCCAGAACTATCGGCACAGCGGCCCGGCGTTCGCCGATATCGACGGCGACGGCGACCTCGACCTGTTCCTGGGCGGCATCGAATACGACCCGAGCTTCCTCTTCCGCAACGAAGGCGACGGCACTTTCGCCGACGTGACCCCGGGGTCGGGAATCGACACCGTCGCCGCCAGGTACACGCTTTCGGCGGCATTCGGCGACTACGACATCGACGGCGACCTGGATCTGTTCCTGACCCACTGGGGAACTCCTCGGGACGTCGGCGACCACGTCGATACCGAACACCTGTGGCGCAACGATACGGTCGACGGCGTGATCCGGTTCACCGACGTGAGCCTGGCTGCGGGCATCTCGCCGGACATCATCGAACCAGACCCCGTCGAGTCCTTTGGCGGGGCGGGGTTCGACTATACGTTTTCGCCCACGTTCGCCCGTATCAACGGCGACCGCTACCCGGACTTGGTGATTACCGGGGACTTCCGCACCTCCATGGTCTACCTCAACAACACCGACGGCACCTTCCGAAACGTCACCGACCGCGACGTGATCATGGATCGCAACGGCATGGGTTCCGCCCTCGGCGACTACGATGGCGATGGCGACCTCGACTGGTTCGTAACCTCCATCTGGAGCAGACCGGATGCCGACGGCGAACAGCGTTTCGAGTTGGGCAACCGGCTCTACAACAATCAAGACGGCGTGTTCGAGGACGTGACTGAACGCGCTGGCGTTCAAGACGGCGGCTGGGGCTGGGCCGCGTGTTTCGCCGACTTCGACAACGACACCGATCTCGATATCTACCACACCAACGGCTGGATCGAACCATTTCCGCCGGACCACTTCGACATGGACGCCAGCCGACTGTTCGTCGCCGATGGAGTAGGCGGATTCGCCGAACAGGCGTTGTCCGCAGGCGTCGCGGACCGCGAGCGGGGCTACGCCGCCGTCTGCGCGGACTTCGACAACGACGGCGACGTGGACGTGTTCCAGGCCCATCGCGGCATCGACAATGCCGCTACGCTGTGGCGCAACGACACCGAGGGCAACCACTATCTGAAAGTGCGTCTTGTCGGCTCGCCGCCGAACACGGAGGCGGCCGGTGCCCGCATCCGGGCGACCCTCGGCGACCAGGAACTGCTGCGCGAGATCGTCATCGGCAGCAACTACACCTCGCAAAACCCCACGGTGCAGGTGTTCGGCCTGGGTTCCGCGACGATGGTGGACACGCTGGCGGTGGAATGGCCGGATGGCGCCACGACCACGCGGGCCAACGTCGCCTCCGGACAGACCCTTGTACTTGAGCACCCCGACCTATGACGGCCGACATGACGGCGTTGGCCGACTCGACAAAGCGGTGGAGGCCTGTCGAAGCGTGATCGCCAACGACGACGGACGCCCCCTCGTCGAGGGCGACTCCGCAACCTAGGCTGGGGAAGCCGAGAGGTACTTGGGAACTGAAAACCATTTGGCCAACGAGGGTGCCGGATTCATTTGCCATCCGGGTGCCGGGAGTCCAATGTACCGGCGCAATGGGCAACCAAGAGGAAGTTCCTATGTGTAACCTGGCACGCTGGCTGGTTTTCTCGCTGCTGGCGGTACAGCCAGCCTTTGCCGATGACGAGTCGACCATGGTGCTCGAGGTCGATGTGTCGGCGGTCTACTCCAATGGGGACTTCGTCGTCTGGAACCCCAAGCCGGCCGGCGGCGCAACGATGATGTCGGCTGCGTCCACGATGACCACCGCAGGGTCGAAGGACTCCACCTCGGAAAGAACAGCGCCGTCCATCGAGTCGACCCTGGACGTAGTGGCCAAGGCAGCCATCGGTTCCGACGGCAAGTTCCGCCTGGAGGTCGCCGTGGACGAACCGCGAAGGGCGTACTTCTACGTACTCAACGCGGTCACACCCGAAGGACGACGCCTAGCGCCCATCAAGGGCAACGGCTTCATTCTGGAGCCGGGCGAGCTCAAATTGCACATGTCCGGCGGCAGCCGTTTCGTGATCGAAGGCGGCTACTACAACGACGCGGTCTACAACACCTGGCGACTTTCGGACGAATACGTGGCGGCGCTAGCGGCGTTCGATCAGGTGCTCAAGCCGGTGGACGGCGAGACCGAGGAGGCGAGACGAAACCGCGTGGACCTGATCTCGGAGACGCAGAGCAAGTTTCTATCCGTTGAATCCGAAGGCCGATCCCGGATCGCCCGCACCCATCCGGACCCCGTGGTGCGGCGTCTGACGATAGAGACGACCTGGCTTTCCGGGCCGTGGATGCTGGAAGCCCTGCGCGGTCTTGCCGAGTTGACGCCGGAGGATCCCCGGATTGTGGACCGCCTCGCCAAGGCCGAAGCCTCCGCCGTGAAACGGGCCGAGGAGAGGAGACGGTTCGCCATCGGCGCCAACATTCGGGACTTCACAGCGGCGACCCTCGACGGCGACGACGTGAACCTTGCCGATGTGCGGGCGGAAAGCCGATACGTCCTGCTCGAGTTCTGGGCATCCTGGTGCGGTCCCTGCCGGACGGAGATTCCGCACATGAAGGAAGCCTACGCTCGCTACAAGGACAAGGGGTTCGAGATTCTCTCGTTCACCATCGACGAAGAACGCGAGGCATGGGAAGAAGCGTCCGCCGAGGAGCAATTGCCTTGGATCGACGTAGGGATGGGGACCGATCACGAAGCCCCCGTTGCATACAGCGTCACCGGCGTCCCCAAGAACTACCTAGTGGAGTCCAGCACCGGCGACATCGTCGCGAAGGATCTGCGCGGCCACCACCTTGACGAGAAGCTTGCCGAGCTGCTGGACTAGGCGCGCTGCCTGTGGCAACGGCGCGCCCTGACGGGCGCGCATTCTTCCGGCCTCGTTCGAAATGCAACCCAAGCGTCAACATTCGGAGCGCGCAAAGGAATCTAGCGAAGCGAAAAACGATTATCGACGTCGTGACAAGATGCACGAGTCCTCAGAAGACCCTCGCCGTGGGGCGAGAGTGAATCTGGTATTTCTGCCCAAACATTTCTACCTAGACTCTACCTAGACAATGTGGAACACAAATATGCACAAGCTGAGTAGCGCGTTCTTTGGAATCGTCTTTCTGGCGGTGGGCCTTGGCGCTGCCGCGGCGGACTACGTGATCGTCGGCGATGTCGGTGACGCCGTCGAAGAAGGCGAGGCTGTACTCAGCCGCTCCACCGCAGTCTTGGGGTCGAGCGCCGAGATGGCCCGGGTGCCCATTGTCGACGGCCGCTTCCGCCTCGCTGGAGAGGTCACCGACGACATGGGCCGGGTGTCGCTGGCTGCCCACGACGCGGCGGGGGACCGAAAGGGAAGCGTGCAGTTCATTCTCGAACCGGGCGAAGTCCGCGTCGCCTACGCCGGACCGGTAGCCGGGATGACCGCCCTAGGCGGCCCATACAATCAACGAGTCGTCGCCGTCTGGCGGGATACCGAGGAATACCAGGGGGTTCTCAAGGACTACGCCGCAGTAATGGCGGCGAAGGCGGACCTCGAAGAAGGCCCGGAGCGGGAGGAACTCACCACCGAAGCCGTCCGGCTCTACAACGAACTCAACCGCATTCGGCGCGAGGCGCTGCGCGAAATCGCGCTCTCGGACGACGACCCGAGCGCGAGCGTGTTCGCCATCGAGATGGGCGGCATGGGAGGCACCGAAGCGCTCAGCCGTTTGGACCAGTTGCAAGCCCTTGGCGATCTCCCGTCGCCGGTGACGGCGTTGCGGTCACGCATCGAGACCGGCATCCGCATGAGGGAAACTTCCCGCGTCGTGCAGGTAGGTGCCCAGGTCGAGGGGTTCTCCGCGCCGGGCGTGGACGGCAAGACCTACCGTCTCGAAGACACGCTGGCCGAGAACAAGTTCGTGCTGATCGAGTTCTGGGCGTCCTGGTGCGGCCCGTGCCGCGCGGAAGTGCCTACTCTGAAGACTGCGGTCGAGCAGTACGGCGAGCGCGGATTCGATATCTTCGCCTTCTCGCTGGACGACAACGAGGAGGACTGGACCGAAGCCTCGGACGAAGACGGCATCACCTGGACCAACACTTGCGACTTCAAAGCCTACGACAGCCCCGTTCCCGCGCTGTTCGGCGTGCTCGCCATACCCATGAATGTCCTGATCGATGCCGAAGGCGTCATCCTGGCCAGGAACGTGCGCGGCGAGGATCTCTTGGGCAAGCTCGGCGAATTGCTCGACGGATAGCGGGGGCTGACCGACCGGCGAAGCCTGCGAGTCCCTAGGTTCGTCGGGAGCGCCGCAAGACTTCTTCGAGTTCCGCGATCCTGTCCTCGGCCGCCTTGGCCTGCGCCTCGGCTGTCTTGGCCTCCGCGTCGGCCGCCTTGGCCCGCGCCTCGGTTGCCTTGGCCTCCGCGTCGGTCGCCTTGGCCTGCGCCTCGGCTGCCTTGGCCTCCGCGTCGGCCGCCTTGGCCCGCGCCTCGGCTGCCTTGGCCTCCGCGTCGGCCGCCTTGCGCAACCGTTCGGATTCGGTGTAGTCGGGCAGGATTCTGCCGGTCTCCATGTCGCGAAAGCGGAAGCTGCCGTGGTCCTCCAAAAGCTCGAGCCCGAGTACTTCGCTGGCATAGCCTCCGCTCGGCAACGCCGGGATCGGTTCGTAGGCGCCCGTCGAGTTCATTCGAAATCCCGTCACCTGCTCCGGCAGTTTCCCAAATACATCCAATGTCCAGAACTCCCGCACGCCGAGATCCCGGTACAGCCCCGGCTTAACCTCGACGTCCTTCTGCCAGGTCTTGTTGGACAGCACCTCCAGGGCGAAGTCCGGCACCTTGGGCTCCTCCCACAGCTTGTAGGACAGGCGGTCGCCATCTGGCGCACCGAACACGACCATCAGGTCTGGTGCCACGACCGCCGACGGATTGCCCTGTTCGAAGAAGAACCCCTGATCGACCGCGACCAAGACGTGCTGGCGGTGGGCATAGCGCGCCCGCATCGTCGAACCCAGGTAGGCGCGCACGCTCCCGTGGTAGCAGCTTTGCGCGTGCGCCCCGTCGCGGTGGGGATAGCCGTCGTCGTCAAGTTCAACCGGCGGCGTGGGCCGGTACAACGCGCCTGCGTGGATGGCAGCAAGCGACGTTCTGCGCGCGGTCGCGACCGAGGCAGACGCAACCGGATCGGGCGGCAAGCCAAGGGGTTCGTCTAGGGGTCTCGGGCGCATTGTCGGAAAGTACCACATCGGTTCTCGTTGAGCGCGTTCGGGAGACCGGATGATGGCCCCGAAGACGCCCGAATGGTTAGCGACATTGGCCCACGTCCGTGTGGGAAATCGGCCCGCTCTACAAGGCGGCTGGCTGTTCGAGGCCGACGGTCTCGAAGACCAACGCGGGATCCGTCGAAGCCGGGGGTGATTGATCGTCGATGTCTGCGCGTCCTAGTGTGCCGTCGCACACGTCGCCGGCGTCGCTGACGTGCTCCAATTCGCCCCGAAGCGCTAACCCGCATTTCTCACCAGGCCGCTTGTCGGCGTCAAAAAGCTCTTGCGTTTCACTAGTTTGACCGCGATGTCGATGATCGTGCCGATGGCGGACTGCGCTGGCCGCGCCCGTCCGCGCTTCGCGCGGGAGGCCCTCGCGGGTCTTTTGGCCCCGTGTGTACACGGGGCTAAAATCCTCCGCGATCATCACGGCCCCCTGGTGAGAAATGCGGGCTAAGGCTCTGCTCTATCCATAGGCGCGCTTGCCGACCACGACCGCACACGCCCGATTGCGATGCGAATTGCCTCGTTACCAAGCTCCGTGTGTTGATATTGCGGGTACTTGGCTTGAAGGGCCGCCCGGATGGACGACTCGGAAGGGACGGTGTCCGCACGGCCGTCGATCCGCGTCCACCGCAGCTTCGACCAATCGTCGGCGTATTCGTCGATGAGGAGGGCAACTGCCGGATTACGCTCGATGTTGCGCACCCGTTTGAGCCGGGTGGTCGACTTCGGCTTGCCGTCGATAGGAATGTAGATTGCGCCGCGCAACGCGCAAAACACCACCGGGACCAGGTGCGGACGCGATCCGTCGACGGTGGCCAGCCGCGCCACCGGGGATTGGAGCGCCCACGTCGGCACGCGGCAGGCGGTCATCGCCGATGTCCGGCTAGGTCCCGGCCCGAGGAGATGCGTCGGCGTCTGCGGACGACGCTTCCCCGTCGCCAGGACCGCTGCCGCGGGCACCCAATTCGAACACCAGCAGCACGTTGCCGGGCATCTGTCCGAACATGCCATAGCCCGACGGCACGATGACCAAGTCATCCACCGCAAGCACGCCGGGGAGGGCTTCCACGCCGAAGCGGTCCAACCCTTGGACGTGCTGGCGCATGTTGCCCTGGACCACCGCGTGCCGGACCCGGGTCGAGTTCATGCGTTTGAGTGCCTCGACGCCGGGCGTTTTCGCATCCGCCGGCTTGTCGTGGCAGGCGGCGCAACGCGCGGCGTAGTCCTTGCCGGGGTCGGCCAAGCCGCCAACGGCAGCGACGGTGGCCAAGGCGGCCGTCCCGCAGCCGATGGCGCGCGGGCGTTTCGGTCCTGGAGACGCCGCGCGGTTCATCGCTGCACCCACCCGCCGGCGAACGGCAAGGCTTGACCAACCAGGAAATTGCACTCTTCGGACGCGAGAAACAGAGCGAACATGGCATCCTCGCGGGCGGTTCCAAGGCGACCTGCCGGCACCTGGCGCTTGAGGGAGGCGACGAAGGACGGTTTTTGCATCAGTTCGGGCGGGTAGTATTCCCGGTTCTCCACGTAGTTCTGAGCGATCAGGTTGATCTGTACATTGTGCGGTGCCACCTCGACGCCCACGGCTTGTACGTAGCCGACCTGCGCCGCCCGAGCGGCGGAGTAGGCGGCCAGCGTCTTCAAGCCGCGCAACGCGGTCGCGCTGCCGTAGACCACAATCTTCCCTTGTTGACGTTCGATCATCTGTGGCAGGACGGCCTGCGTCAACCAGTGCAACGGGTCCACCAGCATGGCGAAAGGCGTGCGCCAGTCGGTTTCGCCGATCTCGGCGACTGCGGTGCCGCTGAAGTTGGGAGAGGCGAGGTTGGCGACGAGCACGTCGATGCGCCCGACCCGGGCCACTACCGCACGGCAGGCATCGACGCTGTCCAGGTCGCCGTCGTCGGCGAGCACGACGGCGCCTTCGGCACCGAATACATCCACGGTCGCCGGTCCCATGTAGTCCGTTGCCTGGGTGACCAGAACGCGCTTGCCTAGCAATCGATCCGACATTGTGCTCCTCTCCGGGCGGTCAGTGACACGATGTCACGAATGGTAGCGCGGCAGCATCGCCGGCGTGTGGATGCCGAAGAGGGGTGCCAAGTATCGTTCTGCGTCCGAACCGAGCGCCGCAAGCCTACGCCGATATCCTGTCCCGGACATCGCCCGGCCGTCTGGCACGCCGCGCGAAATCGCCACCGCCGTGGCGTTTCTCGCCAGCCCGCCGCCGGTTTCGTCACCGGCACGAACTTCGTCATCGACGGCGGGCTCACCCAGCGCGTTCACGGTCGAGCGGCCCGTGGCTTGGGCACCAAGTGGCCTCAAGAACCTTGTCTACGGTCGTGGGCCACCGGTGCGCCGTGGGAGGAGATATTCGCCCGTTACGTCTGGTACAAAGACGGCGACAAGGTCTTCGAAGGCAGGCTCGTGAAGCGCAGTAGCGGTTCCTACCAGGGCTACTTGCTGGACAGCCGGGAGTGGCCCAAGGACATTGAGGAATTGTATGTCCATTCTTAGCTTCGATTTCGATTGGCTTGACCCGGAGGGCGTTGCCGGGGCCGAGTTGGCAGCGACCTCGGCATCTCTGCGAATACAAGCTGGCGAGTCTTGTGTCTCCCGCGTCCTTGACACGCGGGCGAAAACGGTCAGAGAGTCGTTGTACGTTCCACTCTATCCGCTTGCGGAGTGGTTGGCGACGAACTGGTGGTTCCTCATCCACGAGTTCGAGAATCCCGACAAACAGGGCGATCCCGACTTCCATCGTCGACACGCGTTGGAAGCCAGCCGCGAGGGATACGCATTCCCCAACTTGGAAATCGTCTCTTCCGGCACGCGAACACGCTTGAGGTGGTCGAGTGGTCCATCGCCGTGGACGCGAGTCGAGTTTCTCGGGCAGGGCGAAGTCTGGATCGACACAGACGAATTGCGCGAGACATGTACCGATTTCATTGATGGAGTGAGTCGTCGGCTAGTATGTCTCGGTGTCGATGGCACGCTTCTTCAGGAGGAGTGGGCGGCGATTCAGACGGCGGACGACGACGAGTCCCGCTTCTGCGCGGTCGCCGCCACGTTGGGTTGGGACCCGTATGACGTGAACGATGAAAAAAGGTCGAAGGTTCTTCTTCTCGCCGAGAAATTGGGCGACTTGCTCGGTGAAGCGGCACCTGCCCTAGACGCCAGCCACTTGGACGAAGGCTATATCGCCGTACAAGGCGCGATCACACACGCCAAGGCGCAAAACGGACTCGCGCTGGGATGTATGAGATCTCTTCGTGGCGAATCTCTGGACTGCGGTAGCGCGAACGAGCGTCCGTGGCAGGCTGGCTGGAACTTGGCCGCACGACTGCGCCAACACCTCGGAGTCGATGGCGAGCCTCTACCCACAACGGCCCGATTGGCGGAGGTACTAGTAGTTCGTTTCACAAAACAATTGACATTTCATACGATGCCCAGATCGAAGTTCCGCCAACGGACCTGCACGGGTTCTTCGTTCATTTCCGCGATGCCTTGGAGGATGCGGGATTTCAGTTCCTCGGTGGAAGCGACGCGGATGTGGCGCAGGAAGGTGCGCGCCATCTTCGAGAAGGCGCACTCGATCAGGTTCAGCCAGGAACCGTGTTTCGGCGTATGAACGTATTCGAACCGTCCGGGGCGCGTCGCCAAGTAGGCCATGGTCTCGCGGGAGATGTGCGCGGAGTGGTTGTCGAGGACGACGCGGACGGCGGCCCCGGGGGGATAGTGACGATGCAAGCGCTCCAGCAAGGCGATGAACTCCCTGCTGCGATGTCTCGGCTCGACGTCGGCGATGACTTCGCCGGTGTGCAAGTCCAGCGCGGCGAGAATGGACAACGTCCCGTGGCGGACGTATTCGTGGTCGCGCGACATCGTGGCCTGTTCGCCCGCTTCGGGCGGCAGGTCCGGGGCGGTGGCTCCGATGGCCTGAACGCCGGGCTTCCCGTCCACGGAGACGGTGTGGACGGCGGGCGCGGCAGGGTCGCGCGCCGACGCCGGCGTAAGGAACACATCCCGATAGACCATCAGGACCTCCCGCATCTCGCGGTCGAACTCCGGGTCGCGCCGTTCCAGGTAGTAGCGCACCCGATGCGGCTTCAGGTCGTGTTCCCGCAGGATGCGCCAGACGCTGGTCTTGCTGACGCGGGACAAGCGCGGAAACCCGGCCGCTTCCGCTTCGCGCCGCAGGTAGGCGGCGAGCGCCGACAGCGTCCACAACTCCGCCGCCAGTCCCAGCGCCTTCGGCTGCCGGCACGCCACGCTGACCGCCCAGGCCTTCGCGTCCGGCAGGATCTCCGGCCCCTTCGGGCTGTGGTACCGATCCTTCAACCCCGCTCGCGCGCCCGCCGCCAACGCCTTGTCGATGCACTTGTACACGGTCGGCCGCGACACGCCCACTTCCCGTTGTATCTGCGAAATCGACAGCCGGGCGGCGTATCTCAGCAGCACCTTCGCGCGCGTCACCTCGCGCGCGGGCGCCGTCGCCGAGCGGCTCAACGCCGTCAACATCTCCCGATCCGACTCGGACAATT
>JAKZRQ010000156.1:0-8687 GCA_047518105.1 Pseudomonadales bacterium
CTAGCCCGCATTTCTCACCAGGCCGCTTGTCGGCGTCAAAAAGCTCTTGGGTTTCACTAGTTTGACCGCGATGTCGATGATCGTGCCGATGGCGGACTGCGCTGGCCGCGCCCTCGCGGGTCTTTTGGCCCCATGCGCGCACGTGCTCCCTCAACCGTAGTCCCCGCTATGCTTTCGGTCGCGAGCACGCGCACGTGCCCGTGTGTACACAGAGCCAAAATCCTCCGCGATCATCACGGCCCCTGGTGAGAAATGCGGGTTAGCGTTGTTGAGGAGCCGTCATCCGGTTCTGGACGCCGTCGGGCAGCACCCGGAAGGCGAGCAGGGCCTGGACGCGGGGATTGCCGAAGCGCAGAGCGGAGGCGCGCTGGCCGTCGACGAGGCGCGACCGCCCTGTTCGACGACGTGCCGGTGGTCGCTGTCTGGGATCGGCACCTTGGCTCCGGTTCAACGGCGTCTCGTCATTGTACAGTCCTCATCGGATGGCGTGGCTGGCCGGAGGCGGCGCGGGCCGGTGCAGCGGCGAACTGGCGCGAACCGTCGGCCTGACTGTTGAATGTTCGTGCCCGCCCACGTACCGTTTTCCCGCATGGTCGCGCACCCGATTCATCGCCGCTACTACGCGGAGGAACTCGTGCGGCTGCGGCGCGCCGGCGAACGCCTTCGGCAGGTGGCGTCGCAGCGCCGAAGCCGGGTCGATCCCAATCCCCACCAGATCGACGCGGTGATGTTCGCGCTGCGCCGAATCCCGGAAGGCGGCTGCATCCTCGCCGACGAAGTGGGCCTCGGCAAGACCATTGAAGCCGGCCTCGTGATCGCGCAACTGCTTGCGGAGGGAGCGAGCCGGGTTCTCGTGGTGGTGCCGCGTCCGCTGCTGGGGCAATGGCAGAACGAACTCGACGACCTGTTCGGCATTGCTGCGGCGGAGGCGACGGACGAGAAGGTCGACATCGCCGGTCCGGGCGTTTTCCTGGTCGGCCGCGAGTACGCAGGCGGCAGCCGCGGGTTCGAACGCCTGACGGCGGGGCCGCCCTTCGATCTCTGCCTGATCGACGAAGCCCACGAGGTGTTCGCCGGCATCCATCGGCGGTTCGACAGCGACGGCGGCTACCGCGACGACAGCAGGCACGCGCTGACCGCGCATCGGGTGCGCGAGGTCATCGGCGCCTCGCCGGTGCTGTTGCTGACGGCGACGCCGATTCAGAACACGCTGACCGAACTGTGGGCGCTGGTCCAGTACGTCGACCGCAGCGGCACGCTGCTCGGTGCGAAGCCGGTGTTCGAGGAGGTCTTCTGCGCCGGCGGCGACGGACGCCGGGTCGCGGCCGAGCAGGCCCAGGAACTCAAACGCCGGCTTGGCACTGTGGTGCAGCGCACGCTGAGGCGCCAGGCGCAGGACTTTCTCGACAAGCCGTTCGTCGGTCGCTGCGCCCGGCTGTTCGAGTACCGCATGAGTCCGGCCGAGCGCGCCCTCTACGACGACGTCACCGAGTATCTGCTGAGGCCCCGGCTGTGCGCGTTCCAAGGACGCTCGCGCCAGTTGCTGCTGCTCGGCTTCCACCGCCGCATGGCGTCGTCGACGGCGGCGCTCGCCGCCAGCCTTGACCGGGTCGCCGACCGGCTGCGGTCGATGCTTGGCGGCGAGCAAGACGCCGATGCGGTTGCGTCGTTCGCGGACGATCTCGAAGACGATCCTGCGGACGTCGGCGCTTCCGCCGACCACACGGATGCCGACGCAGCGGTTGGTGGAGGTGGCGCGGCCGCCGCGCCGGAAGCGGCTGCGGTGCGCGACGAGTTGGCGCTGGTGGAGGACTTCGTGCGCCGCGCCAACGCGCTGCCTCGCGACAGCAAGGCGCAGAGCCTGGTCACCGCTGTGCGGATGGTCATGGCCCGTTCCGAGGATCGGCGTAAAGTGGTGATCTTCACCGAGTCGCTCACTACCCAGGACTACCTGCGCGATCTGCTCCTCGCTCAGACCGAACTCGACGAGACGGACATCACCCTGTTCCGCGGCGTCAACGATTCGCCGCGTGCCCGCGAAGCCATGCGGGTCTGGCGGGAAGAGAAGGAGGGCGGCGTGCCGGCGCATCAGCGGTCGAGCCCGAGTGTGGCGATGCGCCGCGCCCTGATCCACGAATTCCAGACCCGCTCGGTAGTGCTGATCTCCTCCGAGGCCGGCGCGAAGGGCCTTAACATGCAGTTCTGCGACACCGTCGTGAACTATGATCTGCCCTGGAATCCGCAGCGCATCGAGCAGCGCATTGGTCGCTGCCACCGCTATGGGCAGCAGCGCGACGTCACGGTCATCAACTTCCTCGCCAAGGACAACGAGGCACAGCGGCTGACTTTGGAGATACTCAGCACCAAGCTCGACCTGTTCGGCAGGGTGCTCGACGCGTCCGACGTGGTGTTGCAGACGCCTCGGTCGGAAGCGTCGGAGGATCTCGCCTCGGCGCTCGGCCCGGACTTCGAAACCGAAGTGCGACGCATCTGGGACCGAGCGCGGTCGGTTGGCGAGGTCGAGGACGAGTTGCGCCGCCTGCGCGACAAACTGGAAGGTCGCCGACAGGAGTTGGAGCTTGTTCGCGGGCGCACCATGGGTCTGATCGAACGGAGTCTCGACGAGTCCGTCCGCGACGTCTTTCGCGGCATCCAAACCGATCTCCCCAAAACCCTCGCCAAGCTCGACGCGGAACTCGAACGGGTGCTCACTGCGTATCTCGACGCCATCGACGTCGCTTGGGGCGGCACCGAGCGCGGCGGTCGGCGCGTGTTGCACATCGGCGCGTCCAGGCGGCTGCCGGCCTTGATCGCCGCCGGCACCACGGTGGCGCTCGGTTCGGCCCGCGACAGTGCCGCCCGCAGCGACGGTGCCGCTCGTGGCGGAGTGGCCGACATCGGCTCGCTGCACGTCGCCCATCCGCTGATCGAGGCGGCGGTGGCCGAGGCCCGGCGGGCCGGGGCCGGTGCGTTCCGGGTTCGTTTCCATCTCGGCGCGGACGCCCCCGAGGTGCTGCGCCGGCATCGCGGCGTGCGCGGCCGGCTGGCGCTGACGAGAATCGCCTATCGCGGCTTCGAGCGAGAAGACCGGCTGCGCTCGACGGCGGTGTTCGAGGATGCCGAAGTCCTGCGGCCCGCGGCTGCGGCGCTCGACCTCGTGCGCCAACGCTGCGAGGACGTCGGCGTCTTCGATCCGCCGCTGGCGGTCACCGCCGAGCACCTGGACGAGGTTGTCGACGAGGAGCTGTTTCTCGACCAGTGCGTCGCGGCGGACCACGACCGATCCGGTTTCGAGAGCGCCATGGATCAGCTCGACCAACACATCGCCGACCGGATGCTGGTCTCGCGCCGCGCCCGGGACCGCTGCGCCAAGCGCCTCGCCGCCGCCGAACGCCAGCGCGACGGTGCGCTCGGTGCCGACAACCGCGCCCGCGCCGTGGCGCGGGTGGGTGAGTTGGAGACCGAAATCGAAGGCATCGACGAGCGGATCGCGCAACTCGCGGCCCGCGACGACGACGTCTATCGACGCTGGAAGGACAACGCGCACCAGCGCCGCTTCCAGCGCCCGGAAACCGAACGGTTGCTGACCGCCGAGTTTGTGATCGCGTGAACGATACGGACAGGGGATTTCCCGATGCGAAGGAGAACGAAGTGGCGCTGACCTTGCTGCACACCGCCGACTGGCACCTCGGTCGTCGTTTTCCATCCTTCGACCGCGATCAGGAGTTGCGGCTAACCCGGGCGCGGCTCGAGGTCGTCGGTCGCATCCTGGACCTGGCCGAGAGCCGAGGCGTGGATGCCGTGCTCTGCGCCGGCGATCTGTTCGATCAGCCGGCACCGGACAAGCAGTGGTGGGGCGGCGTGTTGAGCGAGTTCCAGCGGCGCGAATGGCGCCGCCCGGTGGTGCTGCTACCGGGCAACCACGATCCGCTGACACCGCGCTCCCTCTATCACCGCGACCACCCGTTCCGCGCGGGTCTACCGGGCTACGTACATGTCGTGGACGAGCCGGGCTGGCAACTGCCCGTCGGCGACGGTGCGGTGATATTCGCATGCCCGTGTACTTCGCACGCCGGTCAAACCGGTCTCGTCGATTCGCTGCCGGTGCGGCAAGCGGGCGACGAGCGCATCCGCATCGGCCTTGTCCACGGCCAGACCTTCGACATCGAAGGCCACCAGACGAATTTCCCTATCGTCCGCGGCAGTGCGGCGGCGCGCGGGCTCGACTACCTGGCAATCGGCGACACCCATGCGTTCCGCGACGTCGAGCCGGACGCGCCTGCGCCCACGGTCTATCCGGGCGCGCCGGAAGCGACCAATTTCGGCGAACGGGACACCGGCAACGTCGCCATCGTGTTCTTTCCGCTGGATCGCCGTCGCCGGGCCCTGGTTCGGCCCGAGGCGGTCGGCTTGTGGACTTGGCGCGAGGCGACCTGCCGGTCCATCGCGGAACTGCGGGCGCTAGGCACCGACCCCAATCTGCGCAAGACCGTGTTGCGCTTGGCCCTCGACCTGACGGTGCCGATGGCGGAGTACGACGAGGCCGAGCGCATCCTGAGCGAACTCGGCGGTTCGATGGCGACGACGCCGCGCGTTGGCGTCCTCGCCGTGGACCGCGGCGGCTTGCGCCTCGCCACCGACGCGCCGATCGAGTTCGGCGCCGAACTGCCGTCCGTGCTGCTCGCCGCCGCGCGCCGCCTGCAGGCCCGCGCCGAGACCGAACCGGCCATCGCCGAGCGCGCGCTGCATCAGCTCTACCGACTGGCGCGGGAGGGCTGAGCGATGTGGATCAAAAGCCTCGAAGTCACCGACTGCGCGGGCATCGCGTCCGCCTCGGTGGACCTCGAACCCGGCCTCAATGTCTTGCACGGGCCGAACGAACTCGGCAAGTCGACCTTGGTCAAGGCGATCCGCGCGGCTCTGCTGCTGCAATCGTCGTCCACCGCCGCCGACGAATTGCACGATTGGCAAGCGGACGCGCCGCCGACGGTGACGCTGACCTTCGAGCAGGAAGCGCAGCGCATTTGGCGCGTGCGCAAGCGCTTCGGCAGTGGCGGCTTCACCTATCTTGATTTTTCCTGCGACGGCGAGGATTTCAGCCAGGACTACAAGGGGCGCGAAGTCGACGGCGAGTTGCGCAACATTCTTCGCTGGGGCATCGAAGCCCCGGGCGGGCGCGGCGGTAAACGCGGCGTGCCGGAATCGTTCATCACCACGGCGCTGCTCGGCGCGCAGAGCGACGTGGTCGCCATCCTAGGCCGCAGTCTCGCGGGCGACCCCGCCGATTCCGGGCGAGAACGGCTCACCGAGGCATTGCAGGCGATGGCGGAGGACCCGCGTTTCAAGCGCGTCGTCGCGGCGGTGCAGGACAAGGTCGACGAGGCGTTCACGGCGACGGGACGAAAACGGTCCGGCCAGGCTTCGCCGTGGGCCCGGATTCGCGAGCAACGCCGGGATGCCGAGGCTAACGAGACCAACGTCCGCCACCAGGTCGAAGACAGCGAAGGCGCGCGACTGCGGATCGAGGAATTTAGCAGGGAGCTGCTCGAAGCGCAGGCCGAGCAGGAGTGCGCGCGGGCGCTGCTCGACGATTTGCGGTCGGCGCGCGACCAGCGCCGAGAACGTGCCGCGGCCGAAGAAGAGCTGGCCGTTGCGGAGACCGAAGTCGAGCGCATTCAGGATCTCTTCGCCCGGCGCGACGCGACGGTCGCCGCAGTCCGAGACGCACGCAAGGAAGGCTTGGAACTCGAAGCCGTGCTGCGCGAAGCCAAGGTGGCCGGCGATGCCCTCGCGCCCCGGGTCGAGGCGGCGCGGCAAAGCGTTGGTCGACTTGAAACGGGCGCTGACGAGCAGCAACGGCGGCTGCGCGAGGAGGAGACGAGAAATCGGCTGCTGACGTTGGAGCACCGTCGGAAGGAACTCGGCCGCGACCTCGAACGCGCCAATGAGCTGGCTACGCTCGATGCGGAAGTCACCACTCTCGCCGCGGACGTCGAACAACGCGAAACGGATCTTGGCCAAAAGCACACCCTTCTGGGTCAGGCGCAGGACGCCTCCGAGAAGGACCGCGATGACCTCGACGATCTCGACCTTGAGCGTCATTGCGGGCGGCATCTTGCGGCGGTGCACGCGGCGCGAGCGGCCGAAGCGGCTTTCGCCGCCGCCGAAAACCACGCCGAGCAGGCTGCGTCGCACGCACGCGATGCCGAGGCGGCTCGCGAAGAGGCCGATGCCTTCGACGCGCCCACGGCCACCGAACTCGACCGCTTGAGAACCTTGGACACGGACCTGCGCATCGCGCGCGCAAGACTGGCCGTCGGCCTCGTCGTGGATGTCGCTCTGCAACGAGCCGGTGACGCCGAAGTCACCATCGACGGCGACTCGCGGCAGGTACGAATCGATGCCGGTGAACAGGCCGGGTTCGAGGCCAAGCAGGAACTGCGCTTGGATTTGGCCGGTATCGGCGTTGTCCACGTGCGCGGCGGCGACCGTGATCTGGCGCACGCCGCCGCTGCTGCGGAGCAACGTTGGGACGGGGCGGCGAAACCTGCCTTCGCCCGCACCGGCTGCGCGACGCTTGCCGACTTGGAAGATCTCCGTGAGAGGGCCGACGCGCGGCGCAAGGCGGCGGATGACTCGGGCCGCCAAGCCGCCGAGGCGCAGGTGCGCGCCGAGGACATTGACGAGCTCGAACGCCGCGTCTTCGTCGCGAACGCAGAGGCCAAGCGACGCCGCGGCGTGCTTGCCGGACACCTCGACGAGAACGAGTCCGTCGATGAATACGTAGCAGGTCTCGACGAGCTGCCGGACGACGAACCCGCCATCGAGAGAGCCATCGATAAACTGAACAAGGCGATTCAGGAGCGCGAGGGGCTCTGCCAGCGGATGGAGACCAGGGTCGCCGGCGATGAGCGCGACATCGCGAACCTTCACGCGCAGCTAGCCGGGAAACGAAGCACGCTGGCGGAGCAAGGTGAGGCCGGCGGCGATTGGCGCAAGCTTCTCGCCGAGGCCGACGCCAAACTCGACGGCCTGCGGCGCGACCGGGAGGCGACCGAGGCCGAGTTGCTGGCCATTGGCGTCGAAGCAGGCGAGGAAGTCGACGCCGCGCGGCAGGAACGCGACGATCTGGTCACCGAGGAGACCCGGTTGGAGCAGACGTTGGCCGAGGTGAACGAACAAGTAGTGGCCACCAGCCAGCGACTTGCCCGGCACGAAGGCGAGGCGGCGATGCTCGGCGCGCAGACGGATGGCGAGGACTTGGATGCCGCGAGAGTCCTTCGCGATCAGTGTCTCGCCAGACTCGACGCGCTGCCGGCGGGCGACGATGACATCGATCCTGCGGCGCTCGACGACGCCGAACACGCCGCCGCCGAAGCCGGCGGGCGTGTTCAGCAACTCGAAATGCGACTCCACACCGCTGCGGGCGCACTTTCCCAGGTCGGTGGCCAGTACATCGAGGAGCAGGCCGAACTGGCGCGTCAGGCCGTTCGGGCCCTGGACGACCAGGAACGGGAACTCGAGCTCGAATACGGCGCTTGGCGGCTACTGCGCGAGACCCTGGCCGAAGCGGAACAGGAAGACGCCGTGCATCTCGGCAACGCCCTCGTGCGGCCGGTCAGCGAGCGCATGGCGGACTTGACCGGCGGCCGCTACGGCGACCTCGCGATCGGTCCCGGGCTCGACGCCACCGGCATCGAGCTGGCTGGCGGCGAGAGGCGCTTCGACGGGCTGTCCGTCGGCACCCAGGAGCAAATCGCCCTGCTGCTGCGCCTGTCCATCGCGGAAGCACTCAAAACCTTCGTCATTCTGGACGACCAGCTCACGCAGTCCGATCCAGCGCGAATGGCGTGGATTCGGGATCTGCTGAGCAGAGTCTCCGAGGATATCCAGGTGGTGGTGATGACCTGCCACCCCGAGGACTACGCGGTGAAGGGCCGGCGGCGGAACATCGTCGACTTGTCGAGCCGTGTGCGGCGCAACCCAATGTCGACTGCCCGACCCCGTCCCGACGGTGCGAACGTTTCCTCCGACGGAGCGGCGGCGGGCGAAGACACGGATTCAAGCTCCAGCGAAGGCGCGATCGGTTCGGGAGAGTCCGTCGCTGCCGAGCGTTCGGCGCGCTCAGAGGGTAGCCCACCTGCGAAGGAACGGCGCCCGAGACGCCGAGGGCGCGGACGCGAGGAAGACGCCGACGACCTCAGCGCCGCGTTGCGCTCGTCGTTGCGCGGCGACGAGCCGGTCGGACGAGCCTGACCAAGGCCTGCGCGTCGATCTCGTCGGTGGGCACGTCCTTGAGCTTGAGTCCGAACATCGCTGCCCGTGTCCGGATGTCGGGCGGTGCAACGAACTGGCGCGCACCGCGGTCGACGACCTCGCGCCGGCCGAGCGTGATCGGCTCATCGGCAGCGCGGGTTCCCTACTAGTGCCGTGTCCCGCAAGTTTCTGGTGTTTCAGAGTTCGCCATGCGCGTCAATGCAAGGCGTGGTCCGCAGGGAATATCGGGCATATTGGCAAGGACCACAACGCGGTAGTGTCGCGCATGGCGAACTCCCGAAGGGCGCGCCCCACGGGGCCTGTGGCCGCGTTGCGCCCCTTGGCAATGGGTCCACCATTCCCGGCGGGGACGCGCCTTGCCACAGACCCCCTGGGACGCGCTGAAATACCAGAAACTTGCGGGACACGAC
>JAKZRQ010000157.1:0-11055 GCA_047518105.1 Pseudomonadales bacterium
ACGTCGCGCAGCCAACGACCAGCGTTCTCCATGTCCGGCCTGTCCATGACGCCGTTTCTACCACAACGACTTTTGAATGGCCAGCGCCAAATTGAGCCGAGGCGCCGATCACACCGTCAGGACGACTTTTGAATAGCCCTGGAGGCTACCTGGACGCAACCCGCTTGCCGACAACGCTGGAGCCTGGACCTAAGGACCCGAACCACGTCGCCGCCGCCAAGCCTCGAAGGTCGGAGCGGCGGACTAAGCCAGCTATGCCAGATATGGCGGATTGCCTGATCATCGTTCGGAGGGAGGCTGACCCGGCAGGACTGGAATTCGAACCCCTTGGGCAATCGGCCTACGCTAAACCCGCATATCTCGAATGCTGCCATTGCGCCGGTTCCGGCGCGCGGAAATCTCGACGGTCGCCGCTCTCTAGATTTCCGCGCCCAGGGAAACCTGCACGCGTCGCGGATCGAAGTGGCTTCGCGCCTGGGCGAAGGTGGCGTCCGTGACCAACGGGTTCAGGTTGTAGCCGGTCTGCCGGTCGAACACGTTGAAGAGGTCGATGCGGAGCTTGGCCTCGACATTCGCCAACAAGGGAAAGCGCTGCGTGTAGCTCAAGTCCAGTTGCCAATGGCTCGGGCTGCGCCGGCTGCCTGCCTTCTCGGCGTAGCGGATGGTGGACGAAAAGTAGGTAGGCAAGCCATAGGCGGTTGCATCCCAGGCTTCCCAAGGCTGTCCCGACTGGTAGACGAGGTACATGCCGAGGCGTGCGCGCCAGGGCAGGTCGAGGTAGCCGAACGACTTCAGCAAGTGCGGGCGGTCACCGCGCAGCACGCCGTCCTTGTTGTCCCAGAGCTGCCGGCCGTAGCCGTCGGCAAGGTTGGACGAGCCGATGAACAGGTTGGCATCGTTCATCGAACTGGTGTTGTCCTGGTCGAAGTTGCCGGTGTAGCGGCTGCGCACGTAGGACGCGTTCAGATAGGCGCGTTCGCCCCGCCACTCCACCTCGACCGCCGCTTCCCAGTAGTCGGTATAGGCGCCGTCGAGTTCCGCGATGACGTAGCTCGAGGCGCCGATCTCCGCGCGGATGGCATCGAGATCCGGCACGTACGGTCCCTTGGCGGCGACCGCCGCGGGCGCGTTGTCGTAGCTGCGCGAGAGATTCCAAGTGTCTTCCCAGAAGTGCGATCCCTCGCGCCTGCGCAGATGGGCTCGTAGTTTGACCGAGCCGGGTAGTGAGCGGGTCCCGCCGAAGGTCCACTCGTCGACGCGTCGGGGCGTCGCCCTGGCTTGGAAGACCTTGCCGGACGAACCGGGATGCGGCTCGTGCTCGATGATGCGCCCGGCATCGTCGAACAATACGCGCAAACTGGCCCGCGTGTTTCGGTCCCAGGAAGCGGCCCTCGCTAGGGAGTTCGCCTCGGGGTTGTAGCGGGCGAATGTCGCGAACAGCGTGTCTTCGCCGTTCCAAGCCCAGGTGGCACCCAAGCGTGGTTGGACCATGTCTCGCCAGCGGATCGTGTACATCTTGTACTCTTCACCCGGCGCCAGGACGAAGCCGGAGTACGAGCCGGGTGCCGACCGCAGCCCCTGGCCGTAGAGCACGTCCTGGCTTATCAGGACACCTAGGTTGAACGCGAAGTCGCCGAGGCGGACATGGTCGTTGATCTCGAAAGCGGTCGTCTCGGTGGAAGAGTCGATGGGCTCGATCATGCGGCCGTCTCGCTGCAGGCTCATTTGCTCCACCGTGGCGACGTAGAAAATCGGTGTGCCGTCCTCGGTCGAATCGACCCCGCCCGGAACTTCGATGGCGCCCCAACCGTTGGAGGCGCGCCGAAGCGACTCGCGTGCTTCGGCGAAGCGCAGTCCCGCATGTACCTCGTGGGTACTTGGGCCCTAGTCCAACTGGTGTTCGAAGGTCAGGTCGAGGCTGCGCCGATAGAACGACTGGTCGTTGATCTGCGGATGGGCACCGACGGCACCCCCACCTCGGCGGTTGCCGGCGTCGTCCAAGTAGCCGTAGCGCTGCACCAGCGGGCGGATGGCGGTGTTGAACGCATCGGCACCGTCCCGGTACGCGGGCACGTTGACGTAGCCCATCCGATCCAGGTTGCCGACGTCCAGAACGCCGTTCAGACTCGGCCGGACGGTCAACGGCATGTCGGGCCGTTGCGTGCCACCAAGCGCGAAGTCGTCGTATCGAAAGGACAACGTGGTGCCGTACAGCGTCTGCCAGGAGCCGCCGACACTCGCCACCTGCTGTTTCGTGCGCCCGCCGAGAGAAACCGCGTCGGCCTCGAAGGGGCCCACCGAGACCCCGGTCTCCTCGCGATTAGAGGTCCGGTAGCTCGCGTTCAGGAGAACGGCATCCGTCGGCGCGTAGGTTAGCTTGCCGTAGTACTCGCGGCGCCCGCTCGAGAAGTCCTTTGCCGGCCCATAGGCAGTCGCCTTGTTTTTCCGGTCTTCGTTCGGTCCGAAGAAGGAACCGTAGAAGAAGACCCGCGAGGGCACGATGGGGCCGCTGGCCGTGATGACGACGCGGTCCTGGTCGGTGCCCCGGTCTTGCACGGCATCCACGAGCCCTTTGCGCCTAGCCGCGAGGCCCTTCGGCACCAGGGTGTACGCGATGCTCGCCTTGAACTGGTCCGTGCCGGACCTTGACGTCGAGTCCATGGCAAAACCCCCGCTGCGGTTGAAGCCGACGGCCCTGGCGCCGCCACGTTCGAACGTCACCTGGTCGATGTCGTGGCTGGAAGGTTCCGCCGAAAGCGTGCCGAACAGGGGCAGCGACACGTCCACCCCGTCGAATCGGTAGACGTTGTCCTGACCGCTGCCGCCGGCGGACGGACCGCGAACGGCGTCCTGGGTGTACTGGACCCCGGGCGCTAGCTTGACGACGTCCCGATAGTCGGGACCGAGGGGGATGCCGAGCACCGCGTGGCCGTCGATGCCGTTGGCGAGCGCGGCCCGGCCACGCAGGACGATGCGCTGACCGACCACGACCAGTTCCTCGACCTCGCCTCGGCGCCTCGAGTTCGAGGTGGACCACTGTCGTCTGGTTGAGCAGCACCGGTGTGGTAACGGTGCGGCTAGCCCCGTTTGTCGTCCCGAAGGACAGCCGGTAGATGCCCGGGATCAACTGCGCGAGCGCATAGCGGCCGTCGTCGTCGGTGGTGGTCGTACGTGCCCGGGGCATGACATCGCTTTGGGCCACGACATCGATGCCCGCCGCCGGCGCTGCTCCGCGCCAGGTCGCCGTGCCTTCGACACGGCCCGTTTGTTGCGCTATTGCGCACACGGCGTAGAGCAGCAGGCCAACGGACGACAAGCGTTTGACAGTTGCCGGTCCATCGAACGATGACAACACGGTGCCCACAACCAACGCCGGACGCTACCCCAGGGCGTCCAGTGGAGCGAAATCCTTGTGGGCGGCTTCGATGCGCGTCGTCTTCATGCTTCAAGACGCGTTGTCTTCATGCTTCAAGAATAGCGCTTAATCGGAATGCTGATATATGGCAATCCGATGATTTGGCAGCGCTCATGTTGGCGTTGGGCTCCATCGAAGCGTCAAGGCCATGATCACGCCCGACCACCCACGCTTGTGTCGCGAGGCATTCGAGCACTGACCGGGACCGGAACGCGCTACAACTTGAAGCTCGCGGACAAGAACACTCGCCGTCCGCGCGGGTCTGCGGAACGTGGATCGTAGCTACCCGCGATGTCGACGTACGGCGGGTCTGCGTCCAACAGGTTGGCCGCACCGAGGGTGATCGATGTCTGCGAGCCTTCGCGGAACAGGGCTCCAAGCGAGAAGCGGGCGTTGGCGTCAAGCGTGCTAAAGCCGTCGATGTCGCCACCGCCATCGTCCTCGTACGGACCGACGTGCCGCACCATGGCATTGAGACGGATCGCGTCGAGGGTCCAGCCGAGACCGGCGGCGAATCGGAGTTGCTGATTGGGCGCACCCACGTTGGCACGGTTTAGCTTGCCGAGCGCGTCGATGGCGACGCCAGCGTCGGTGACGTCGTAGGCGATGAGCCAGGTCGCCTCGGTCCAGGCCGACACCATCCCGCGGTCTGTGGCGAAATCGGCGCGGGCGGAGAGGTCGAGGCCGGTGGTCTCGATCCGGTCGGCATTGATGAAGGCCACGTTGACGATGGAGATCGTGCCGGCGGACGTGCGTTCCACCCGGTCATCGAACGGATCGGCGTTGACGATGGCCTGGGCGTTCTCCTTGCGCAGCACGTCCTCGAAGGCGTAACGCCAGAGATCCGCATTGAACGACCAGTTCGAGTTGCGCCAACTGGCCCCGATGTTGTATGCCCGGGATGTCTCGGGTTTCAGTTGCGTATCCCCCAAGGTCCGGCGTCCGGCGAAGGTGCGGGCGCCGTCGTGGTCGACGATGTTGGTGAAGTTGGTCTGCACGCCCTGGGTCTGGAACGGCGATGGCGCACGGAAAGACGTGCTGAACGAGGCCCGTAGCGCGAGCGTATCCGTGGCACGGAAGAGTAGCGTGAGCTTCGGATCCAAGGTCTGTCCGACCCTGTCGCCGTAGTCCTCGTAGCGCAGGGCACCGGTGGCTTCGAGCCGTGGCGACAGGGGCAGCCAGATTTCGCCGTACGCCGCGAGCACGTCGTCCTCGGCGGCGAAGTTGGCGTTGCCAATGAGAAACGCGAAGCCGTCCTGGCGGGCGATGGAGTCGTAGGCGAACTGGAGCGTCTGGTCCCGGTACTGGGCCCCGAAGGCATACCCCGCCCGGTACCCGGGCAGGAATCCCGCGATGTTCGCTTCAAGGGTGGTCAGAGTGGATTCGCCGTCGCCGAAATAGTCGCCGATGATGAAGCGGCGCAAATCCGGTGCATTGAACCGCGCATCGCCAGGGCGCGCTTCGAAGTTCGAACTGAACGGGTTGAAGAAGAGGCAGCCGCCCTCGCCGGCCACCGCCGGTGACGGGGCCGTGGGGCTCGTGTCGCACCCGCTGCCGCCGAATCCCAGGAGCGCCGCCTGGAAGTTCGCGGCGATGACGTCGCGGGGGTTCTGGGTGGTGTCGTTGACCGCACGTACCAGGGCGACGTTCCAGTCGAGAGCGTTGGAGAAACGACCGTCGACGCCAAGGGCCAAACGCGCGGTCCGGTGCTTGTAGAAGTTGACCTCCCGGGGGTGCCCGAAGCCGTAGGGCCGGCCTTGGAAATAGACGTCCTCGCCGAAGGGGTTGCCGGGGTTGTTGGCGGACACCAGCGGCGTGTTCAGCACCGGAAAGCTAGGCGACACGTCCCGGCTGACATCGTTCCGAGCATAGCCGAATTCAGCCCAGAAGCCCGCCGTCTCGCCGAGGGCCCAGTCCACCCTGCCCCAGGCCTGGGCGCGTTCCTCGTTGGGTATCGCCGTGACCTGCGGACCGTAGTCGAAGCGACAGATGGTGCCGCCGTCCGTCAACTCCTGGACCAATCCAGCGTAGCGTTCGCACTCAGGATCGGCGACGGTCCGTCCCAGTGACGGTACGTTGAAGCTGCCGGGGTTGCCGAAGCTGCTGGTGGCCGGCCGCAGCCAGTCCACTTCGATCAGCACCAGGCTCGAACGGTCGAGATAGCTCGCGGCCAACAGGAACTCGCCGGCCTCGCCTGCCCGTCCGCCGATGACGCCATCGATCGCCCGGTCGTCCTGTGAACCGTCGCTGACGCGACTGCGGTACTCGACTTGCACCTCGACGCCCTCGAACCTGCGGCGGGTGATGAAGTTGGCGACGCCGGCAACGGCCTCGGATCCGTAGATGGCTGCGGCGCCGTCTTTCAGTATCTCCACGCGCTCGATGGCGAGCATCGGCACCAGCGCCGCGAGATCCACGAAACTCGAACCGTCGTCCGTCTGCACCGCCGAGAGGACCTGTCTGCGACCATTCAGCAGGACCAGCGTGGATGCGACGCCCAGCCCGCGCAAGTTGATGTTGGCGGTCCCCACAGTGAAGTTCTGGGTGAGGTTGTCGGAGTTGTTCTCTGCGCCGGCGTTGATCGCCAGAACGCCGACCAAGTCGCGGATGTCTTTGAGTCCAGCGGCAAGCAGATCTTCGGCATCGTAGTTGGAAAGCGGTGACGGCGAGTCGTCTTGACGACCGATGCGACTTCCGGTCTTTGCCGTCACCACCACTTCCTCGATGGCGCCGGGCGCCGCCACACCCTGGGAAACCGCGAGCGCCAGAGCCATCGCGATTGCGATGTGCGCGAAGTGTCCGCCACGCCGTGCGCCCGTCACGGATGATGTCCCCGTGGCCCTTTGTCTACACACAGCGTAGCCCACCAGCACTCCGATTGCGCAAGGGAAGTTGCGGCGGCTCATCAGTCATCGAGGCCGCCGAACCGGGTGCCGTCGAAGAGCACCCGGGGGAAACCGTTGGCCGCGCTGGCGACGGGCATGGCGGTGCCTTTGCCGCGATTGAGCTGCACCGTGGCCAAACGCAGGACACCCGTGCCGCAGGCGACCTGCCAGCCGTCGGTTCCGGGTTGCAGCGTGCCCGGTGGCGAGTCGTCGGTGGCGGTTGCTGGAATGGCCTCGAGGATCCGCAAGCGAACGCCGCCCGGTGCCGTCGTGAATGCGGCTGCCCGACCGGATAGCGCCCGGATTTGGCGGTCGATGGCGACGGCGTCGGCGCTCCAGTCGATGACCGAGTCAGCGCTTGTCAGCTTGCGGGCGTAGGTGGCGACGGCTGGGTCCTGGGGGGCGGGCGCGAGGTCGGGCAGGGCGTCGAGGACCTCCAGCAACGTCGCGGCGCCAAGGTCGGCGAGCTGATTCGTCACCGTCGCGCCCTCCGATCTGCGGTCGAGCGGTAGCCGTCGCTGGCGGAAGACCCCTCCGGCGTCGAGCTTGGCCTCGATCCGCATGATGCTGACGCCGCTCTCGGCGTCGCCGGCCATGATGGCACGTTCCACCGGTGCGGCCCCTCGCCAACGCGGCAGCAGCGAGGCGTGGACGTTCAAACAATCGAATCGGGGCGCGTCCAGGACGGATTGCGGCAGCAAGAGCCCGTAGGCGGCGACCACGAAGTAGTCGAACTCGGCGAGCGCGGCTTCCTCTCCTTGCAGCCGGAGCGGCGTCCGAACCTCGATCCCGGCCGCTTGGGCAAGAGCCTGCACAGGGCTCGGGGCGGGTCGTCTACCCCGACCGGTTGGGCGCTCCGGCTGCGTGTAGACCAGGCCGACGTCGTGCTTGGAATCGACCAGGCGTGCAAGGATCGCAGCGGCAAATGCTGGCGCCCCCGCGAAAGCCAGTCGCCATCCCATGCTGTTGCCGACGATAAGCGCGGAATCGTCAGGCGGGAGTCCGCCTGCTCGGGACGTCGTTCTTCGGCGGCGCGCGCTTGCGGAGCTTGTTCTTGATGCGTTGCCGCTTGAGGCTGGAGAGGTAGTCCACGAACAGCTTCCCGTCCAAGTGGTCGCATTCGTGCTGGATGCAAACCGCCAGGAGGTCCTCCGCTTCCAGCGTGAACGGCTTGCCGTCCCGGTCGAGAGCGGCGACCCGGATATGGTCCGCCCGCTCCACGACTTCGTAGAATCCGGGAACCGACAGGCAGCCCTCCTCCCGCTCCTGCTTGCCTTCGGCAACCTCGATGACCGGATTGACGAAGGCGTGGGGTTCGTCGCGTGCCTCCGAGACGTCGACCACCAGCACACGCTGGTGGACGTCGACCTGGGTGGCGGCCAAGCCGACCCCCGGCGCCTCGTACATGGTCTCCAGAAGGTCGTCGATCAAATGCCGAATGGAATCGTCCACCGCCGCCACGGGCTTGGCCTTGGTGCGAAGCCTTGGATCGGGGTAATGGAGGACGGGCAGAATTGCCATGGGCTGTCGTCGACGCGATGCGATTGGGGTACGCAATGTTGGCACAACGGAAGAACCGGAGAAACCTCCGCCCACTCGCCCCGGAGATCGTGTCCCGCCGGCCATCGGTTATCCGGGTGGCCAACCTTCGTTCATGCCAACTGCGTCGGCACCTTGGGTGCATCGACCACCACGGTGACGATATCCGTGTCGTTGTACTGCTGGTGGCGAACCGACGACGCGAGATGCCGTAGCAGCCTGAGCGAGATCTCGCGTTCGCCGGGCCCCTCGTCCGCCCGCTCGCTGAGCAGCGCGATCCGGTCCTCGAGGTTGTGCCCGCCGGGTGCCGCGATGAACTCCAGCGCGGCACCGCCGTCTTGCTTGTGCGCGGTCAGGAGCAAGCGTCGCCGTTCGCGCCCCGGCTCGCGTTCCTCTTCTTGGAGAAGTGTCAGCAACGTCTCCTCGCTGGCCGCATCGAGACGGTCGGCCATTGCGTCTTGCCAACCGTTGCGGGACGAGAACTCGGCAAGAAACTCCCGGATTTTCGGCAGGGAGGCGAGTTCGAAATCCAGCTCGATCTTGCGTCGGCGGGGAGCCGTCAATTCCATGAACAGCGTCAGCAGGATGGCGACCAAGCCGCCACCGGTCATGCCGTTGCTGAGCATGCCGCCGGCGAAGTCGGCGAGGTATTCCGGGAAGATCAGGCCGTTCTGAAGACCGACGCCCATCCAGAAAGCGACCCCGGCGACCAAGCCCTTGCGATAGTCGACCCCGTCCTGGACGATGATTTTCATGCCGACCACGAACAGCATGGCCAGCAACACGGTGACGTACGCGGCGGCGACCGGGCCGGGTATGGCCAGGACGACGGCGAGCGCCTTGGGCAGGAATGCGAGCGCAAGCAGCACAACGCCGAGCACCGTGCCGACCACCCGGGCGCCGACCCCCGTGAGTTCCGTCACGGAAATGCTTGTGGAGTAGGTGGTGTTCGGCACCGTCCCGGCGAGACCGGACAGCAGGTTGCCCACCCCGTCTGCGGCAACGGCACCCTGAACCGCCCGGAAGTCGACGGCCCGGGGCTTCCGCCAGGACACGCGCTGAATGGCCACGGAGTCGCCGATGGTCTCGATGGCGCCCACCAGGGTCACGAAGACGAATGCCGGCAACAGCGCCCAGAACGTGGGCCCGAAGTCGAGATCGAGTCCTGGCCAGCCGCCGGCGGGAATCCCGATCCAAGAGGCTTCGGCGACCCGCGTGGCGTCGTACAGCCCGAAGACCGCGGCGACCACCGAACCCGTGACGACGCCGATGACCGGCGCCCACAGGCGCAACGCTCCCCGGGCCTTGAGCGCCACGCCGCAAATGGCGAGCATGGTCGCCAGGGCGCAGAGCGGCGCGCCATGCGTCGGCGCGCCCTCGGGCACTTCCGTCAGCATGTTGAAGATGATCGGCATCACCGTGACGGCGATCAGCATGATGACCGTGCCGGCGACGGTGGGCGTCAGAACCCGCCGGAAGAGCGACAGCCGTGACGAGAATGCGAACTGGAAGAGCGACGAGACGATGACCAGGGTTGCGAGCATCGCCGGACCGCCCTCGGCGATGGCGGTGACGCAGACGGCGATGAACGCGCCCGAGGTCCCCATGGCGAGGACGTAGCCCGCGCCGATTCGACCGATGCGGACCGCTTGCACCACCGTCGTGATGCCGCTGACGGCGACGGCCGCGAACACCGCCCAGGTCAGGAAGGTCTCGCTCCCGCCGGCCGCGCGAATGACGATTGCCGGGGTCAATACGATGCCCGCGACAATGAGGATGGCAAGCTGCAGGCCAAGGCCCGCGGCGAGGGCCGGAGGCGGTTTTTCGTCCGCTTCGTAGCGCACCGCGGTTCGCAGGTTCGAATCCGTAGCGGTCATGGGTGGCCTTGTATTCGGAAACGACGGACACGGTCGTCACGCGACTGCTTCACCGCATGATACGTCGCGGCGGTCGATGGCTCGACGGGCAACCCGTTCGGCACAAGCGGCAACAACGCGCCGGGTAGCACGACGGACGGATTTCCTACGCGTTGCCGGGTCGATGGCGTACAACCCGCCCGCAACGATCCAATTACGATGCGCAGATTCACGCCATTACCCACGACGAGCGAGCCGATCAAGCCAGCACGCCCAGACGACATCGCCTTGGCACTACGGCAACTGCCGCTGGCTCTGCGGTCCATTCCGGATCCGCCCGCGCGCCTGTTCTGCCGCGGTGCCGCGGCGGCGCTCGGCAAGCCGGCCGTTGCCGTCGTCGGTAGCCGCCAATGCACGCGCCAAGGGCGGGAGATCGCGTTCGCGATGGCGCGGGATTTGGCTTCCTGCGGCCTTTCCGTGGTGAGCGGCCTGGCCTACGGCATCGACGCCGCCGCCCATCGCGGCGCATTGGCAGGGACAGCCACCGAGGCCGCGACCATCGCCGTACTCGGCAGCGGACTCGACAACGTCTATCCCCGCGCGCACGGCGGTCTCGCGGCCGAGATCGTCGCCGCAGGTGGAGCGGTCGTCACCGAGTACGAACACGGGGAAGGCCCGCGTCGACACCACTTTCCCGCGCGCAACCGCATCGTCAGCGGGCTGTGTCTCGGCATCGTCATCGTCGAGGCTTCCGACAAGAGCGGGTCGCTGATCACCGCGCGTTTGGCATTGGAGCAGGGGCGCGACGTGATGGCGGTGCCCTCCTCGGTGTCGAGTCCGCTGTCGGCAGGCTGCCACCGGCTGATCCGGCAAGGCGCGGCACTGGTCGAGTGTGCGGAACACGTACTGGAGGCACTCGGTCTCGAGTGGATCGAACCGGAGCAAACGGCCCATGCGCCGAAAGACGCGGTGCTCGCGGCCGTGGGTGCCGAGGTAACCACCGTCGATGCGATCGCCGCAGCGACCGGCTTGGCCGTGAACGAGGTCTTGCCGCGCTTGGTGGCGCTCGAGATCGACGGCCTGGTCGCCGCGCACGGCGGCGGGTACATCCGACGACCGGGCTAGCCGGCTAGCCCGCATTTCTCACCAGGGGCCGTGATGATCGCGGAGGATTTTGGCCCCGTGTACACACGGGCCTGTGCGCGTGCTCGCGACCGAAAGCATAGCGGGGCCTACGGTTGAGGGAGCACGTGCGCGCACGTGCACGGGGCCAAAAGACCCGCAAGGGCGCGGCCAGCGCAGTCCGCCATCGGCACGATCTCGACATCGCGGTCAAACTAGTGAAACCCAAGAGCTTTTT
>JAKZRQ010000158.1:0-6989 GCA_047518105.1 Pseudomonadales bacterium
ATCCGGCGGCAAGTTGCGTTCATCGAGGATCCCAAACCAATCGGAGTACACCTTAATCCAACCCTCGGACTGTCCAACGAACCAGGACCAACTCAGTTGGACATGGCTGTATTCACATGCGGCTCACGAAGCACCCCATGATCACCGACTACGTCCGTTCTCCAGCGTGCACCTATCTCGACATCGTATGGCGTGCGAACCAATGCCAACCGATTGCGGCAGGCGTCGCGGGCTGGATGGTCGACAATGGCGCCCTGCCCGAACCCGACGTCGAGCAACTCAACTTTCGGGAACTCGTATGCTGCTTGCCGAGTGCCAGGCGAACCGGGTTTCGCGGCGATGTCGGGTTGCACGGCAGGGGGGCGAGGATCGGAGACGGCTTGGTAGGAGAAGTGGGTCCGCGGTAGCCGCGAATCACTGACCAGCGGACGTAGGTTTTCGAGTTCAACTACGGGGAAGAGAAACGATGACGAGTACGGTTGTGAGAGTTGTAGTGAACGGCTGGACGTGGTTGTCCGGCGAGGCGGACAACGCGACTCTAGCGAAAGCGATGCTGTTGGGTGCCCTTGAGGCGGACGGTTGGCCGCAGGTTCGGGCCGACGTGACCATTACTCCGGGCGGCTTCATCAGAGCCCCGTTTCCGGATGGATACGATCAGGACGGAGGCGCACGTGGTTGGGGATCGGACGACGATTTCGAGCGGCTCACTCCAGCGGCCTCGAAGGCAGTGGAACGCGTGATCGCGGATCGCCCGCTGATGACTCGGCTCCGGGGACGGACGCGGCTGCTCACGCTCGGCGTCGACCTAATAGGGGGGACCAACACCCGTGCCGAACTGGTGGCCGTGTTCGACACGGAGAAGGAGGCGGTCGTCCAGTGGACGGGAAAGTCCTATCCCGCGGGGTCGGTAGAGGAGCGACACCTGGTTCAAGCACCGCTCGAGAGCCATCTTCTTGACTCCGAAGGAACTCCGATACTGATCCTCGGATGCCATGACCTCAATCTGTTCAGCGAACGCGCCAGAGCAAATCAGGCGGTCGGGTCGGTCCGCCGCCGGCGGTGCGACGCAATGCGAAAGCTGGCCAAGGAGTTCAAGCCCGTCGCGGTCCTGCAGCATCCTCACACTACCGATAGTCCCAAGATCTGGTCTGTCGCTTGGGCGGGCGTTCGTCGGCACGTGCCCACCGCAGAGACACTTGCTTCCGGCATTGCATATTGCAGGCAGGGGAATGCCGGTCCACCGCGCGCGCCGATTGAGACGGTCATGGAGCAAACGGCTTGGGGGGCTGAGATAGGTGACGTCGTGGTGGAGGGACACTGGTAGCCCGGAAGCAGGACATCCGCCCTGACACGGTCCGCAAAGAGCCTAAGCCACTTCCAAACGCCAGTGGGACCGCCATGCTGCGACGGTGAGCTGAACTACTTGATGATCCGGGCGTCCTGGAAAGCGATTTCGGCGAAGCGCTTCCGATCTGTCGCCTTCGTTGGATCCAGCATGCACCATGCCAAGTCTTTGGCGTAGAGCCTGACCGTGGGCCCATAGCCGTGAATGATCGGCACGAGGTCTCGCAGGGTGTCGTACCACGCTCTTTGCTCATCTCGGTACGGGGGATCGTTGTCAGAGGCGTTGTGTCGTTCGCAGAGCGTCTCCCAGCGCGCCGGGGAGAATCCCAACGGAAGGTCATCCGCGTACGCGGAAAGTGCCGCCCTGCGCGGGGCGGTGAAGTGCTGGCTCTCGTCGAATTCAAAGACGAAACCCGGGTCGGGTATCCAGAAGTCGCATGGGGCGAGACGCGAGGCCCGGACGAAATCCGCGATACGGTAGCCGCGATGGGCTTCGATCGCAGCGACTACACGCTGCAACTGCCCATGGACGGGTGTGTCGACGTACGAACTGATCTGTGTGGACCAGATGAAGCGACGGTTCGGTACGCACTGGCCGTGGATCGCCTCAAGAAGCTGGCGCACTCGAACTTTGCACTCACGGCAACGTTCGGAGTGGCGCGCGGGCGCGGTCATGGCTCGAGTTGTCCTAGTCCGGCGGCGAGCAGGTGGCTAGTTTCGCCGGGTTCTTCGCAATCCGCAAACCAGAAGGGCGAGCTGTCAAAGCAATTTAGAGATGTCCCCTTTCTCCAATTTAGAAATGTCCCATTTCGGGGAGCAACCTTGGGCGGAACGGCGCGGCGTCAGCCGGCGGCCGCCTCGCTCGCCTCCGGCTTGAAGCCGCGCCATCGGGGAGCGCTACCCGACCATCCAGACGCCATTCCCACAAGTCCTCAATCGGCCTGCAGGCGATCTGCAGGTCCGCCTGCACGACCGCATGCACGGCCCGTTCGAGAACTTGCTCAGCCGCGTGATCTTCCTCTTCTTCGATCGATTGTTCATCCGAAGCCCGGTAGGTCTCGCACAGTTCATCGAATCCATCGAGAAACTTCGTTATGCCAACCCTGCTCTTCCGACCGGTGATTTCCGCCATGACCTCGACGTTGCGCCCGTTCAACGCCGAGTTGGTTAGGTTCGCCGAGCCAACGAACCAGGTCACGTTCCAACCGTGTTCGACGCCCACGATCTTGGCGTGCAGCCCCGAGGGACGTCGAGAGCTCTCGTCGTCGCTCTCATCCGATACCGCATCCGTCAGCACTCGCACCTCACTCCACGGTGTTAGCGCAGCCTCGGACAACGCGTCGAGTTCCTCCTGGCGGCTGATGAGTCGTCTCTCGCCCCAGCCGAGGTCGCGGATCGCTTCGAGGGCACCACCCTGGACGAAGGGTGAAATGGCAAGAACGTTCCGCCCATTTGAGATTTTCGGTGCCCATCGTTTTGACCGGCCTAGACCCACTGTATGAAACGCAATCGGCGCGTCCGAAAAACCCTCCGGCGAAGGGAACGCAGTCCGAGCGACCTCCTCGGACAAGCCTTCAACTCGCTCGGCCAGTTCCTGCGGCAACGGGGTCGTGCACAACTTGGCGAGTTCGGCACTAAATCTGCCGAGTGGCCCGGAACTAGGAACCCGTCGCTGCCCCGGTGTCGCCTCGCTCGCCAGTGCCACATCCCAAGAGCGATCAAACGTGAGATTCCGGGAAAGCACGGCCAACCGAAGCCGGGTCTCTCCGCGTTCGTCGCCGGAAGTGAATCGGGCCAGCCACACTTTCGGATGGAAGACGCCGCCACCGGGGGCGCGAACCGGATGGACGCTCTCCTCAAGCGTGGCGTAGAGCTCCCGTTCCCGGCGCGGCACCGCAATGCCCGTCTCGTCAACGAAGACGTGTATTCGGTCTCCCGCTTCCCGAAGCGCCTGGAGCAGCAATAGCGGGTCTTCGAGCAGTTTCTCCACGCCGCCGTCGGCGTGCGCCATCGCGGCGAGGGGCAAAGCAAGCAGCGCTTCAAGGTCCAACGTGTAGGTGGTGAGCACTGCCAAGTCGAGACGCAGCCCCGGTGGCGGCCGGAGCAGCTCCATGGCGACGGTACGGGCCTGTGGCGAGAGTATCAGCCGAGACCCTTGTAGAGTTCCGCGAGCATCTCGCGAGCCCGGAACCAGTTGAAGTCCAAGCGGCCCACGCCGGACTTGCCGTTCCAGTCGAGGAGTCGGTTCGAGTTCGCCAGGCGTGCCCGCTGCCTCCCCTTCAGAACACGTTCGCGATCAGCAACCAACGCCCGAATGTCCCCATCGGTCGACGCCTTCTCGGGACCGACCCGCACGAGCCGCGCCGTCCAGGTTTCGACGAACCGGCGCTGTGCCGGATTCACTGGCATCCCCCGACGCAGGACGAGGGTCCAAAGTGTCGGCGGATCGAAGTGGTCCTCGCTTGCCTCGCGCTCGGCCCACTCGCGGCATGCCTCGGTGTACCTTTCGACGAGTCCTTCTGGATCGTCCCCGAACACATCCCTTCGCCCTTCCGCGAGCAATAGGTTGTAAACCAGCGGCATTCCCTCGACATGCAACGAGAACCGACGCGCAACTTCCACGGTGGAACGGATGCGCTCTTCCGCGCCCAATGCTGCGGGTTCTTCCCAGAAGTGGTCCGCCAGCACATCGGTCGGACGGCTGGCCAAGTGTGCGAGTAGCGTACCGGCACAGCAGTCCTCGATCCGCCCTTGAACAAACTCCGCCTCGGGCTGCGACAGCTCGAAAGTCGCGGTGTACGGGAAATCTTCAGGGGGATTGGGAAGCCGTGGATGCCAGTTCGGCTGGCCGTCCCAGGTGACGCCCGGGTCGTCGGCGCGGCCAAGTTGGGCAGCAGCTTCTCGCAGGCGCGAGAGATGGGTGTGATACCAACTCTGGCTCTGCGGGTGCTGGAAAATCCCCCAGCGGCGTATGCAGCTCCAATACACCGAGCTCGGTAGTCGCCTCAATTCGCGACGGGCGCTAATCCCGATGACACCCCTGTCGTCTGACTCGGCAAGTGGGTCGATGAGCCGAATCTCCGCCTTGCGGGCTTCCTCCGCGACGCGGTCGGCCGCGATGCGGCGTGCTTCCAGCATCCTGTAGATCCAAGGGATGAAAAGCACATAGCGCAGGCGCGTCTGTATCGAAGTAATGCCGGGGAACAGAGCGTTCGACAACGCATCCCGCAGCGTCCCAATGCCCATCTCGTCCACGGTCCCCTGCTCTCTGAACAGATCGAGCACGCGCTGCATCTTGTCGCGGTCGCTCGCGGTCAGGTCCAGCCATGTGAGCGTGGGGTCCACGTGTTCTCCTCCTTGCGATCCACTATGAGCAAGCACCTTATCCCTACAAGACGGCTCGCGCTTGTGGATGTAGCTGATTGACTTTCGCAGCCGGTGTTGGCTGCCAGTCCGTGCGTCAATCGTCGATATCTGGCCTAGCTGAGCCGCCTGCCGCGTCGATCACCATATCGAGCCCTACTCCCCGACCTGCCCGTACCAGACCACTCGACCAAACCTGCCACCCGGCGTCCTTCAGGAGGGGTCAATCTTGACGCAGGCTAATGCTTCGGAGGTGCCGCTCGAGCCGTAGCTCACGGATCAACCAGCTCAAGCTCCATGTCGGCGAAGTCTAGTTTAGCTACGCGGTGGACAGGGCACTCGTGCTGCGCCACGGGGAAGCCTTCGCGACATCGTGCTGGACGCGGTCGCGGATCGGATCACGATGCCGCCGCACCTCTACGCGCCCAAGTCTTCAGGCTGGTGCGCGCGAGTGGCCGAGGACGTGGGAACGCTCCAAAAGAACCTGAGCGTGCCTCCCTGGCCCGATAGACTGTCCATGTGGTCGACCGAACCCTGGGCAGGGTTCGCGTGGTGCGTGAGGGAAGCCGTCGAAGGCGAAAGGATATCGCACTGTCGCACAACAACGAGGCGAACCGCGGTGTTCGGTATCCGCTGCCCTCTCTGCCAACATCACTGAGACACCAGCAACCCTTGGAATTACTGTAGGGCGGTGGAGATGAAGACTGATGACCGCAGAGAGGGATGGCTCGCTGGATTTCACGCCGAACACGCCAACTCAACCCGAACTGCCGAAACCAAAACGCAGACGAGGATTCGACGGCTGGCGTCCAGGGTGAGAATGGAATCGACGTCACGGATCAACAAAGATCGGGTGCCGTCTGGGTTAGCATCGTCACCATCATTCGGACGCCCGATCTGGGTGCGTCGCGATGATGGTTGGCAGACGTCGTTCCACCGGGGTACCGCAACATGAAGATATGGGTGGACGCCGACGCGTGCCCTGTGGTGATCAAGGAAATCCTGTTCAAGGCGGCCGAACGGACCGGGGTGAAGGTGACCCTGGTCGCCAATCAACCGATTCGCGTTCCCTCGTCCCCACACATCGAGTTCGTGCAGGTCAGCCCGGGGTTTGATGTCGCGGACAACGAAATCGTGAAGAGAGCGGGGAGTGGCGACCTCGTCATCACCGCCGACATACCGCTGGCGGCCGAAGTGATGGAGAACGGCGCCCATGCGCTCAACCCGCGCGGCGAACTGTATTCCACGGAGACCATCCGTCAGCGGCTCAACATGCGCGACTTCATGGATACGTTGCGGGCCAGCGGGATATACACCGGCGGACCGCCGGCCTTGACCAAAAGCGACCGGCAGTCGTTTGCAAACCGTCTGGACAGGATGTTGACCAAATACGCGAAAGGTTGAGTGAGCACCTGAACTGGGCCGCGGCGGTAATCGGTTAGAGCCTGCCCTCGTCCACGATCACAACCGGACCGGTCATGAAGTCCGAGTCGGTCGAAGGAGATTAGGAGAGACAACCCATCGAACTGGACGGCGCGTAGGGACGGCGCGTAGGGGACACCCACCGCTATCCTACGGAGCAGGGCCGCGTAGGTGTGACCGATGTGCCGGAGGCGCTGTGCCGCTATGGCACCCGCCTTCCTCGACGGCGAGTTCGGCATGTTTCGCCTAGCGCATGCCGTCTACCTGCTCATGGATGAACGGGGAACCGGGACGCTCTTGGTGACTTCGGCCCCCTCCCGTGCTGGCAACGCCGGTCAACAAATGCCCACGGCGACCATGGGCGGACGCCGCATGTATGGCAGACCCTGAACGCGGAGTATGGCTCGAAGAGCGTACCTGTCGCCCACATCGTCGTGGACGGTGGCGGTAGATGCGCACGACACCCTCGGCAAGATGCTCGGATCCGGCGCTATCAGCAGTTGCGTGAAGCCCGCAGCATGGAGCACGACGGCCTGATGCTGCCGGCCAGGATCGCGGCCCCCTACTGGCGCGGCGCGCAGCAGCATGGATCTGAGCGGACCCACGAACTCGACGGGATGGTTCTCAGACAGTCCCTTGTGGAACGGGTAGCCCTGGCTGCGGGTGGGCAGCTCTTACCGCACGCGCATTCTGCTGGTCGGCCTCCGGGCGCTAGTGTGAAATGGCTGTGGTGACGGACCGAAGGATGGTTGATTTCCCGATCTGGAAGTTGAAAGGTAGGCGTGCTCAATGAACGAGCATTCGAGCCAACTCGAACATCGAAGGAACGAGTCTCATAGTTACGATGCCTGACCAACGAC
>JAKZRQ010000159.1:0-7578 GCA_047518105.1 Pseudomonadales bacterium
CCAGTGCCGTGTCCCGCAAGTTTCTGGTGTTTCCCGAAGGGCGCGCCCCACGGAGCCTGTGGCCGCGTTGCGCCCCTTGGCAATGGGTCCACCATTCCCGGCGGGGACGCGCCTTGCCACAGACCCCGTGGGACGCGCTGACACGTCAGTTCAAGGGTGTTCGGCCACTAGCACCCGGGCTTACAATCCGCGTGCTCGAATCGGATGGCTACCACGAGGTGTCGAAAAGCCGGGCGTTCCAAGGCTGGACGGCGGCGGAGATTCATGCGGCGATGAACGAGGAAGCCCTGTCCGCCGAGACCGCGTCCGTGCTTCGGCGGGTGGGCCAGACCTTGCGCGGGGACAGCGGAACCGGCCCGGACGACAATCCCTTTCTGCGCCAAGAACGGGACGAGAGCCGGCGGGAAGGCCATCGGGAAGGCCATCGGGAAGGCCAGCGGAAAATGGTCTTGGTCGCCCTGGCCGCGCGGAAGATCCGCACGTCATCGAAATTCGAACACCGCTTGGGACTCATCGACGCGTCGGCGGAGACCTTGATGCGTGCCGCCATCGCGTGCAGCGACGAGGACGACTTCCTCCGGCGCATCCAGGCCTCGTCGAAAACCTGATTGGCCTTACAATGGGGGTTTGAGGTCGCTGCCCCCTTCCCATGGTCGTCATCGTCGACTACGACGCCGGAAATCTGAAGAGCGTGCAGCGCGCCTGCCGGGAAGTCGGGCTGCACGCCGAAATCGCCCGCGACCCGACCCGCGTGCGTGCGGCCGAGCGCATCATCTTTCCGGGTGTTGGCGCTGCTGGCAGCGCCATGAAGAGCCTGGCGACGACCGGCCTCGACGGCGCCTTGGTGGACGCCTTTCACGCCGGCACGCCGATCCTCGGCATCTGCCTGGGTTTGCAGATATCCCTCGACCACTCCGAGGAGAGCGACACCGCGACCTTGGGGCTCATACCGGGCGAAGTGCGCCGTTTTCGACTCGACGATCCCGGTCTCAAGGTGCCCCACATGGGCTGGAACGCGGTGCGCGTGGTGCGGTCCCATCCGGTGCTCGACGGAATCGGAAACGGCGACGAGTTCTACTTCGTCCACGCCTACCGGCCCGTGCCGGCGAACCCGGCCGATGTTCTCGCGGAGTCGGTCTACGAAGGCGCCTTCTGTTCGGCACTCGGTCGCGCCAACTACGTCGCCACCCAGTTCCATCCGGAGAAGAGCGGTCGGGTGGGTTTGCGGCTACTCGAGCGGTTTGCCGCCTGGAACGGTCGTTTCGATGCTTAGCAAGCGTCTCATCGCCTGCCTGGACGTTCGCGACGGACACCTCGCCAAGAGCGTCAAGTTCGTCGACACCAAGAATATCGGCGATCCGGTGGCCAAGGCCCGGGAGTACTACGAGGACGGGTTGGACGAGTTGGTGTTCTACGACATCACGGCGTCCAGCGAAGGACGCCGGATCATCCTGGACGTGGTGGAGTCCGTCGCGGAACAGGTGTTCATCCCCCTTTCGGTGGGCGGCGGCGTGGCGTCGGTGGCGGATGCGACCGACCTGCGCTTGGCCGGCGCCGAGAAGATCAACGTCAACTCCGCTGCCGTGCGTCGCCCGGCGCTCATCGCCGAATGCGCCGAGGCCATCGGAGCGCAGAACGTCGTGCTGTCCATGGACATCCGCCGCGTCGAGGCGACGAGCGCCTTGCCGTCAGGCTACGAGATCGTCATCAACGGCGGTCGTAAGCCCATGGGCATGGACGCCTTGGCCTGGGCCTTGGAGGGCGAGCGCCTCGGTGCCGGCGAACTGGTGGTGAACTCCATCGACGCCGACGGTACCCGGGAAGGCTACGAATTGCAGTTGACGGGCATGCTGAGCGAAGCGGTGCGCATTCCGGTGATTGCCTCGGGCGGCGCCGGCGAGCCTCGGCACCTGCACGAAGTGCTCACCGAGGGGAGGGCGGATGCCGCCCTGGTGGCCTCGATGGTTCACTACGGCGACTATACGGTGTCCGGCCTGAAGCGCTACCTGCACGACCGCGGCGTGAAGATGCGGATGTCCTGGTGACATGAATCCGAGGAAGCTTGTTCGATGAAGGCGATTGTCGTTCGCGGTGGCCGCCTGGTTTGGGAAGAGACCGAAGAACCGGCCCTCGGTCCCGGCCAGGTGCAGATCGAAAACCACGCCACGGCGGTGAACCGCGCCGACCTTGCCCAGCGCGCCGGGGCCTATCCGCCGCCGCCGGGTGCCAGCAACCTGCTTGGCCTCGAGTGCGCCGGCGTGGTGACGGCGGTTGGCGAGGGCGTTGCGCGGGTGGCGCCGGGCGACGAGGTCTGCGCCCTGCTTGCGGGTGGCGGCTACGCCGAGACGGTGGTCGTTCCCGCCGGCCAGGTGCTGCGCAAGCCAGCCGGTCTGTCGTTCGGCCAAGCGGCGTCGATTCCCGAGGTCTTCGCCACCGCCTATCTCAACCTGTTCATGGAGGCGGGGCTCAAGAAGGGCGAGCGCGCCGTGGTGCATGCCGGTGCCAGCGGCGTCGGCACCGCCGCGATCCAGATGGGCAAGGCGTTCGGCAACCCGGTTTTCGTGACGGCGGGCGCCACGGCGAAGATCGAGCGTTGCATCGCGCTCGGCGCGGACGGCGGCTTTGACCGCCACGCCGGCGACTTCTCCGAAGCGGTGCAGAAGTGGAGCGGCGGCCAAGGCGCCGACGTGATCCTCGACCCGGTGGGTGCCGCCTATCTCGCGGCCAATCTGGCGAGCCTGGCCGTGGACGGGCGATTGGTCGTCATCGGCTTGTTGGGGGGCGCGGCGGCCCAAGTGCCCTTGGGGCTCTTGATGCAGAAGCGGCTGCGCGTCATCGGATCGACCTTGAGAGCCCGCTCCATCGGTGCCAAATCCACCGTCATGGACGCCCTCGAGGCGCGGGTCTGGCCGTTGCTGGAAAACGGCGCCATCGTTCCCGTGGTCGAGCGGGTGCTGCCGATGGGTCGCGCCGACGAAGCACACCAATTGATTGCCGGCAACCAGACCTTCGGCAAGGTGGTGTTGACTGTCCGGGATTGACGCACGACTGTCCGGGATTGACGCGCAAACGGCGCGTTACGCGCGTCGCAACAGCGCGCTACGCCCGTCCCAGCAGCGCCTTCATCAACTCCTCCGCGAACACTTGCGCCGCCTCCGCGATCCATGCCGGGTCCGTTTCGTCACCGGTCTCGTAGGTGATCGACGGGATGCCGTAGCGTTCGTGGAAGTAGTTCTTCGCGTTCGCCTGGTCCGACTTGCCGGGCCGGTGAAGGAACTCGAGGTTCGGCTGCCGGGCACGGACGCGCTCGAACCAGCCGGCGGCGAAACGGTAGGCGCTGCCGTCGCCGTCCTCGGCCCGCTGGGTGTAGAAAAGCTGGGTTTCGGTGAGTTGCGTGGAATGGAAGTCGAGCATCAGCTCGAGGGCGATGCCTTTCTCGTCGAGGCCGTCCATCAGATCCTCGATGTGACGGGTTTCGGGCTGTTTGAAGGGTCCCCAATCCCGGTTCAGGTCGGTCTTTCCGGCGTTGTGGCGCCAGTGCCCCGCTGCCACGCCGTCGGGATTGAGCAGCGGTGCGGCCACGACCATGAACCTGGCGCGGAACGCTTGGGCGAGATCGGTGTCCGCGAGCACCGTGTCGAGGAAGGTCCGCATGTTGAACGCGCCGGTGACCTCGGGCGGGTGTTGGCGGCCAAGAAGCAGGACCGCCTCGGATCGGACTGCGGTCTCGGCGACGGTAATCGGGCGCCCCTGGACGCTGCGGCCGAGCGTACGCACCGCGACATCGCCGCGTGCCGCCAGGGAACGCATCCAGTCGCCGTAGTAGCTGCTCGTGACGAGTCCCTGGGAGGCGATCCACACCGCCGTTTCAGTCAATCCAAACCGCAATGCTAGCCGCTTGCCGTCCTTCGAGACCGCCACCGATTCCTTGGCCAAGGGCCGCCAAACCTTCCCATCGGCGCTGACCTTCGGCCAGAAGCGTTCCGCCTCGGCATCCACGAAGCCCATCAGAATCACGACTTCGCCGGGTTGCTTGGGGCTCGCCCGGAACGCGTACCAGGGCATGGGCACCACGACCTTGGAGTCTTCCGCACGGATGGTGATCACGAAATTGCCGCCGCGCACCTTGCAGCGGTGGAAGGCCCCGCCCTCGAAGTGGATGTCGATGAGCGCGGTGTCGTTCTCGCAGAACTCCTCCGCCGCCTCGGCCGCGCAACAGGCGAGTCCGGCCGACGCTACTGCCGCGATCCAAGCTCGCCCGCCCATCGGGTGGTCCTACACGTCCCAGAGGAACTCGAGGTAGTACCGTGCGCCCAGGTCCTGGTGCATGTCCGCGAAGTAGCCGAAGTAGCGGTCCGCGAGCGGGGCGCGTTCGTCGGTGAAATTCAGGCCGCCAAGGCGCACCCTGGCCTCGCTTTCGCCCATCAAGTTGAAGCGGTAGTCCACGTAGGCATTGAATGTCCGCATGGCGGGGATCACCCACTCCGTGCCGTCATCCAGCGTCAGGGATGTCTGCACAACGTCGCCGATCATGAGTGTGGACAGCGACGCGCCCCACGGACCGTGACGCCAGCGCAGGCGAGCGGAACTCTTCTGCTCGGGATTGCCGCTCTGGCGGACCAAGTCGGCGAAACCCGCGACGGGGAAGTTGGCCGGGAGATCGCCTGCTGCTTGGGCGGCCAACAGCACGGCCGCGTTTCCGCCGGCATCCTGCTGGAACTTGTGCAGTTCGGCCACCTGGTAGCTGAAGCGAAACTTGCCGAAGTCGGTATCGACGGCGTAGTAGATGCCGTAGTCCGCGCCTCGAACCGTACGCCTGTCGAGGTTTTCGTAGCGGTCGTCGACGTACTCGATGTTGCCAGCCGGGCAGATGCCTGCGGCCGTGTAGATGGCGATTTCGTCGTCGTCGGGATCGGCACGAGCAACGGCGGGGTTCCCTTGGAACTGGTCGCAGTTCGCGTCGCCGTTCGCGATGCGCATTACCAGGTCGAGCAGCGTATGGTTTTCCTCGCCCAGCAAGCCGATGGTGTCTTCCTTGACGATGGACCAGGCGTCCGCCGTCAGCGTCAGGCCATCGACGGGTTCGAAGACCACCCCGAGTGAGGTGTTGGCGGATCGTTCGGGTTCGAGGTCGACACTACCTTGGGCGATGCGCTGGGTGGAGCGCCGGCAGGTGACGGTGTCCTGATCCGGGTCGCCACCGTTGTCTACCGCGTACACGCAAGCCCAATCGGTTCGGAAGTTCTGCCTGGCGACGATCTCCTCGTTGATGGTCACTAGGTTTGGCGCCCGGAACGCCTCGGAGTAGGAGCCGCGGACCAGCACCCTGCCGATGGGACGGTAGCCGAAGGCGAACTTGCCCACCGTCGTGCTACCGACATCGGAGAAGCCCTCGAAGCGAATCGCCAACTGCACGTCGAGGGTTTCGTGGAGGGGAAGCAGGAGCTCGCTGTAGGCCGAGAAGACATTGCGGTGGCCTTGGCCGTCGGGGGCCGGGCTCGAGTTCACCACGTCCGACACGAACGGGTAGGTATCGTCGTCGAAGTCGGTGAAGACGATCGTGCCGTCGAGCCGGGGATCGCGATCGTCCACGAAGGACTCCCGGCGGAACTCGACACCCGCGAGGAATCCCAGGGGGCCGGCGGGCAGGGCGAATAGGTCGAAGGTGGATGCCTTGAAGTCGACCATCAGGAGTTCGGTCTCGTTGTCGCGCCGAACGTCGACCAAGGTGCGCTCGATGTTGCTGTCCACCCCGCCGCTGAACGGGTTGTAGGCGGCGGGCGTCGGATCCTCGAGTGCCTCCTGCATCAGGTTGTTGGAGATTCGATTGTGGGTGATGTCCTCCTTCTCCGCCCGGGACCAGACGACCGCGCCGTCCCAGTCCCAACCCTCCCAGGATCCGCGGAAGCCCTGCAGGAACCGCCACACAGCGCCGTCGTTGTCGACGATTCGGGGTGCTTCGACCCAACGGCCATTGTCGATCCCCAGGACCAGGCCCTCGCAGGGAACGTCGGGAATCATGTCCTCGGGAAGCCGGTTGGGCGAGCCGCAGGGGCCGAACGGGTTGTAGTAGTTCGCAGCACCCACCCGAAGCTTCACCGTCGAGAAGGAAGCCGACGCGTTGCGCGAGGTGTTGGTGTCCGACAGGTACCCCATGAATTCGGTGTAGCCTTCGATGCCGTTGCCGAAGTCGTGGTTGAGAACGGCGTAGATGTTGGTACGCGCGAGTTCGGAGTAGAGGTCGCGGTCGACGGCGATGTTGTGGCGGTAGGTACCCTGGCCGTCGACGCCGGCGCAGGTGCCATAGCCGATCTCGTACTGGCAGCGTTCGTCGCCGACGGGATAGGTCTCGAATTCGCCGGCACTGTCGGTGAAGTCGCCAGACAGCCCCATGCTTCTGACGCTGACAACGGAGTCGAACTGCCGATACTCGGAGTTCGTGCTGTCGTTGCGGAAGTCGGTTTCCGATGCCCACGGGGAGTTGGGATCGAGCCGCCACCGGAAGTCGGAGTTGGCCCACCTCGGATCGTCCTGGGAATTGACGCGGTCGCGCCGGTAGTGCTGCGCGAACACGGCGAGGTTCGTGCGCCCCTCGTTGAAGGCTCGCCCCCATTCGCCGATCAGTGTCAGGTCGTTCCGCGGCACGTTCTCGAATCCCGCATGCTTGATGCGAAACCGCATGCCTTCGAATTCGCTCTTCAGGACGTAGTTCACCACGCCGGCTACCGCGTCCGCGCCGTAGATGGCCGAAGCGCCGTCGCGCAGCACCTCCACCCGCCGCAGCCCCAACGGTGGAAGCGATTGCGAGTTGACGGTGTTCACCGGCACGAAGCTGCCGCCGACTTGCTCGGTCTGGTAGCTCGCGGCGTTCACCATGCGGCGTCCGTTGAGCAGCACCAGCGTGTTGCCGGTACCGAGGTTGCGCAGGTTGTAGGCACCGATGTCGCCGCGCGCGGAGTTGACGCCGCCGCTGATGCTCTCGGATTCGGAGAAGTAGTTCTGACCTTGCTCGACGAGCTGTTCGAGCAGGTCGGCGCCGTCGTCGAAACCGAGCGCCTCGATATCACTGGCGTCGAGCACCGAAACCGCCAACGCATCGGCGATGCTCGCCCCCCTGATCTGGCTGCCGGTAACGACGACCTCTTCGATCTCCGGTTCGTCCTCGGCGGGCTGCTGGGCGTTGACGACGCTTGCCACCAGCAGACAGCAGAGCGCACCTATAAACTTCGACGGGTTCGCCAATCGCATGGTCGGTCTCCTTGGAAAAGCGGGTTGCCCCACCTCGCAGACGCAGGATGGCGCAGTTTGGAGCAAACGTGGGGCACCTTCAATACAGGATGCAATACGAGGCACTTGCGCTGTAGGCTTTTTCGCCGGACCCCGCCGGATTGCGGCTGGTTACCCAGCAATCAGAGGCTCGGCGAGGCGTGCGGGGGCGCGACAGATGGTCAAACTGGTCGTTAGGGGGTCTTCACGGCAATCATTCCTACTTCGACGGCTTGGTGTAAGCACGCGGGCGTTGGGGTGGAAATCTCGGATTCAAGGCCCGTGAGGTCAGAAAACGACCGAAATGCTGCG
>JAKZRQ010000160.1:0-7593 GCA_047518105.1 Pseudomonadales bacterium
CTCGTGGATGACGTGCTCCGAGACCCGTTCACGGGTGCGGGGAAACCGGAACCGTTGCGCGGTCAACTGAGTGGCAAGTGGTCGCGGCGTATCGACCAGGAGCACCGGCTCGTCTACGCGGTCGACGATGACCGGGTGTACTTCCTCGCGTCGCGCTACCGCTACTGAGCTACCGAGCCGACCGCAGCCGACCGCAGGCGCCCGCAAATCGCGTCGCAAGGCGCGCCTTAGCCGATGACTTCGAACCGCTTGAGCTCCGGCCGACCGGCCATCAGACCTCGGAACTTGGGACCCGCCGCGCGAAAGTGGTCGCTGGCGCCATGGGCGGCGAGCGCTTCGTCGTCGTCGTAGAGTTCCATCACGGCATAGCCGTCGTCGTCCTTGACCAGGGTGTAGAGCTGGTTGCCGGGTTCGTTGGCTCGGACCGCGGCGGCGAGTTCCAGCATGACGGTCTCGAACTCCGCTTCCTTGCCTGGGGCGACGTTCAACCTTGCGAGTAGGGCAATCATCTAAAGACACTTCCAAATTGGCGACAGGGTGCGGCAGCATATCGCGACCACCCGTTTGGCGTAAGCAATGCACCGAAACAAACTGCTCGCGCTGCTCGATGGTTACGCGGACCGCTATCCGGGCGAAGATGTATCGCGGTTTCGGGCGTTCGTGACCCGCCAGCCGCGCTGTTTCGAACGCGACTGCTGGGACGATGGGCACGTCACGGGCTCCGCCGTGGTTCTCGACGGTGGCGGCGCCTCGATGCTGATGACCCACCACGCCAAGCTCGGTCGGTGGTTGCAGCTAGGCGGGCACGCCGACGGCGAAACCGACCCGTTGGCGTTCGCTTGCCGGGAAGCGACGGAAGAGTCCGGGCTCGCCGTCGTGCCCGTGCAAGAGGAGGTTCTCGACCTCGACATCCACGCCATCCCGGCCCGGGGCAGCGACCCGGCCCACTATCACTACGACGTGAGATTCCTGCTTCGGGTGGAACGACCCGGACCGCTCGAGGCGACCGACGAGTCGCTGGCGCTGCAATGGGTTCCGTTCGACCGCATCGAGGCGGTTACCACCGAAGAGTCGATTTTGCGGATGGTCGGGAAGTACCGGAAGATTGCGCGGCACCAGCCCTCGGCACGCGACGACTGAACAGGCTATCGAAGCACGGCCATCACCGTATCCGCGTCCACGACGTGAACGGATGCGGCCGCGCCGTTTCGCTCCGAGCTCGCAGGAACAAACAACGCCCTCACGACATCGTGGTCAGCGATGCCGGGAATCGCGCCGACGTCGACTTGCGATGCGACCCCACCTGCAACGGGGATTCGGGTCGGTTGGCCCTGCCCTCGCCACTTGACTTCGCCGACCAGCACACGGCGACCGTCGGCGGAGCGGGCCACGACGTCGAATTCGGGGTCGTTGCCGCGCCAATAGCGTTGTGCGGGCGCCCACGGTCCGAGCCGCGCCAGCGGCGTGTCGGCGCGATGCATCATCGGCACCGCCATGCGGCAGAGCTCCTCCCAAGCGTACGCTTCGAGGCTCGCACGGTATCGGCGCCAGTAGCCGAGCCGCGTTTCGCGCGGGGCTTCGGCCAATGCGGCGCGGTGCGGGGCGACGACGCGAAACCAGAATCGGAGGAACGGATCGGCAAGCCGGTAGAGACTGCGCTTGTCGGTTCGCGGGCTGCCTCCGAAGGGCGTTTCGCGACGAACGAGATCCATCGCCGTTAGCGTTGCCAGCGGCCTCGACAGGCTCGACGCGGGGCGGCCGATGCGCCCCGCGATCTCGCTGACTCGATTTGCGCCGGTCCCGATCACATCGAGCATTGGCCGCAACGCCACCGCAGGCGGCGTCTCTTCCAGGAGCAATCGATGGGGTTCGTCGTGAAGTGGGCCGGCAGGATCGAGCACCAGGGCGTCGACGGCTTGGTCGAGATCGGACCCGAACGGGGCAGCCAGTTCCCAGTAGCGGGGCATGCCGCCCCAGAGCGCATAGACGGACACGAGATCGCGCGACGAGAAACCGGGGAAGGCGTCCCGCAGGGTTCCGGGCCGCAAGGGGCGCACGGCGAAGGCTTCGACCGCGCGGCCGAAGAGCGGTGCGCCGGCATCGAGAACCGCGCCGTGCATCATCTGCTGACTCGAACCGCTGACCACCAGGCTTGGCGAGGCCTCGGGACTGTCGAGCCAGTTCTGGACGACGCTGACAATGCCCGCATCGGCGGCGATCAGGTACGGCAACTCGTCGAGGACGAACGGACCCGGCCATTGCGCTTGCCGGGCGTCGCTCCGCAGGCGTTGGAAGAACGTGCGCCAATCGGGGTATTCGACGTCGTCGAACCCGGGGAATCGTTCCGCCACAGCCGCAGCCAAATACCGCCGCTGCACCGCAGGTGCCGACGGGTCGGCAACGGTATAGAGCCCGTCGTGGCGTTGCGACCATTCGATGAGCAGGCGCGACTTGCCTACCCGTCGGCGTCCCCAGATGACGCCAAAGGCACCCGGCTGCTCGAGCGCCGCGTCCAGACGTCGCATCTCTTCGTGACGGTCTAGGAACTCCATCCAATCATTATGCGTCAACACATAATGCTTGACAGCATAATAATGCGGCCGTGCCGCATGGCGCCTACTCCAGGGCCAATGCCTCCAGGTCGAACGCCGCAGCCATGAGCGCCTTGGTGTAGTCCGTCCTCGGCGCATCGAATACCTGCGCCGCGGGTCCCTGCTCGACGATGACACCGTCCTTCATGACGATCAGGTCGTGCGCCAGGGCGCGCACCACCTTGAGGTCGTGGCTGATGAAGAGGTAGGCGAGACCGTGGCGGCGCTGCAGGTCGCGCAGCAGGTCGACGATCTGGGCCTGCACGGATACGTCGAGCGCGGACGTGGGTTCGTCGAGCACCAGGATGCCGGGATTCAGGACGATGGCCCGGGCGATGGCGACGCGCTGACGCTGGCCGCCTGAGAACTCGTGCGGGTAGCGGTCCTGGGTGTCGGGATCGAGATCCACGTCGAGCAGAACGCGCCCGACCTCTTGCCGCCTGCCCGCTGCGGACAAATCGGTGCGGTGGATCTTCAAGCCCGCCTCGATGATCTGGTTGACCGAGAGGCGCGGCGGCAGGCTGCCGTAGGGATCCTGGAAGACGATCTGCATCTGGCTGCGCAACGGGCGTAGCGCCTTGGCCTTCAAGCCCTGGATGGGGTGATCGTTCACAGAGATTTCGCCTTTGCTCGCCAACAGCCGCAGGAGCGCCATGGCGAGCGTGGTCTTGCCCGATCCGGACTCGCCGACGATACCAAGCGTCTGCCCCCGGCGAATGCGCACCGTGACGTCGTCGACGGCCTTCAACACCTTGGCACGGGCGAACCAGCCGCGACCGAGCTTGTACTCCACGGACAATCCCCGCGCGGTCATCACCTCGGCCGCGTCCGGTGCGGAGCGAACCGGTTCTCCACCCGGCTCCGCGGCCAGCAGGCGCCGCGTGTAGTCGTGCTGCGGCGCGTCGAAGACCCGGGCGGTTCGGCCTCGCTCGACGATCTCGCCCTGGGTCATCACGCACACCCGATCGGCCATCTTGCGCACCACGCCGAGGTCGTGGGTGATGAGCAGCAAGGCCATGTCCAGGCGGTCCTTGAGCGTGTTCAACAGCGTGAGTATCTGCGCCTGCACGGTGACATCGAGTGCCGTGGTGGGTTCGTCGGCGATCAACAGATCGGGCTCGTTGGCGAGCGCCATGGCGATCATGACCCGTTGGCGCTGGCCGCCGGAGAGCTCGTGTGGATAGGCGCCGAGCCGGTCGCGGGCGTTCGGCAGGGCCACCATGTCCAAGAGTTCAAGCGCCTGGTCCCGGGACTCGCGTTTACCCATCGCGCGATGGACGAACAGGATCTCGCCGATCTGCTTCTCGATGGTGTGCAGCGGGTTCAACGACGTCATGGGTTCCTGGAACACCATGCCGACGCGTTCGCCGCGGACCTTCAGCATGTCGTCCTCGGATGCGCCCATCACCTCCTGGCCGTCGACGCGAATCGATCCCCGGGGGTGGCTTGCGTACTGGTAGGGCAGGAGTTGCATGATCGATAGCGCGGTGACCGACTTGCCGGAACCGGATTCGCCCACGAGGGCAACGGTCTCGCTCTGGTCGATGTGGAAGCCGACTCCGGTGACCACCACCTCGTCGCGGAACGCCACGGCGAGGTCGTTGACTTCGAGGATGCGGTTCATACCGCCGATCGCCTCGGATCGAACGCATCGCGCACGCCCTCGCCGACGAACACCAGCAAGGTCAGCATGATGGCCAGGGTGAAGAAGCCCGCGAGTCCGAGCCAAGGCGCCTGGATATTGGCCTTGCCCTGGGCGAGCAGTTCGCCCAGGGACGGGTAGCCGGCGGGCAGCCCGAAGCCCAGGAAGTCGAGCGAGGTCAGCGTCGTGATGGAACCGTTCAGCAGGAACGGCAGGTACGTCAGCGTCGCCACCATGGCGTTGGGCAGCACGTAGCGACTCATGATGGTGAAGTCCCCTTCGCCGAGGGCGCGCGCGGCGTTGACGTAGTCGAAATTGCGCGTGCGCAGGAACTCGGCGCGGACCACGGCGACCAGCGCCATCCAGTTGAACAGCAACAGCAGCAGCATCAGCACGAGGGGATTGGGCTCGATCAGGCTGGTCAGGATGATGATCACGAACAGCACCGGCAGTCCGGCCCAGATCTCCACCAGGCGTTGTCCGATCAGGTCGATCAGACCGCCGAAATAGCCTTGGGTCGCGCCGACGGAGATGCCGATGACCGCGGACATAAACGTGAGGCCGAGGCCGAACAGGATGGAGAGCCGGAAGCCGTAGATGATGCGCGCGGTCACGTCCCGGGCGACATCGTCGGTGCCGAGCCAGTGCCGGGCACTCGGCGCCTCGGGCACGGTGCCCTCGGTGTAGAAGTCGATGGTGTCGTGGCTGAATGGAATCGGCGGCCAGACCATCCAGCCGTCGCCGGTTTCGATCAGTTCCTTGACGTGGTGCGAGGTGTACACCGCCTCGGTCTCGAACACGCCGCCGAATTCCGTCTCCGGGTAGAAGTTGAGGATCGGTGCGTAGAGTTCGCCCTTGTAGCCCATGAGGACCGGCTTGTCGTTGGCGATGAACTCCGCGAACAAGCTCAAGACCACCAATGTCCCGATGATCCACAGGCTCCAGTAGCCGCGCCGGTTGGCCTTGAAGTTGGCCCAGCGCCGCCGGGTGAGCGGGGACAGCCACACGCGCGGCGCTTTGGCCCCCACGTAGCCGTCGGTGGGTGCGATCATGCCCGGTGGCGCCGCCTCTGCCATCAAGACTCCCGGGTCTCGAAATCGATGCGCGGGTCCACCAGGGTGTAGACGATGTCGCCGACCAGCGTCATCGCGAGGCCGACGAAGGTGAAGCAGAACAGCGTCCCGAACATGATCGGGTAGTCGCGGCGGAGCACCGCCTCGAACCCGAGCAGTCCCAACCCGTCCAGCGAGAAGATCACCTCGATCAACAGCGCGCCGGTGAACAGGATGCCGACCAGCGCGGCCGGGAATCCGGCGATGACGATCAGCATGGCGTTGCGGAAGACGTGGCCGTAGAGCACCCGACGCTGGTTGAGTCCCATCGCCCGGGCGGTGAGCACGTACTGCTTGGCGATCTCGTCCAGGAAGGAGTTCTTGGTAAGCATCGTCAGCGTCGCGAAGCCGCCGATGGTGAGCGCCGTCACCGGCAGCGCCAGATGCCAGAAGTAGTCGGCCATCTTGCCGAGGAGGGTGAGATCCTCGAAGTTGTTCGAGGTCAGGCCCTTGAGCGGGAACAGATCCAGGTACGAGCCGCCCGCCAAGAGCACGATCAGGAAGATGGCGAACAGGAAACTCGGCACCGCGTAGCCGACGAAGATGAGCCCGCTGGTGGCGGCATCGAAGCGGGATCCGTCGCGCACCGCCTTGGCGACGCCGAGCGGAATCGAGATGATGTAGATGATCAGCATCGACCACAAACCCAACGAAATCGAAACCGGCAAGCGTTCCTTGATGAGGTCGATGACGGGTCGGTCCTGGTAGTAGCTCTCGCCCAAGTCGAGGGTCAGGTAGGCGCGCAGCATCTTGAAGTAGCGTACGTGTATCGGTTGGTCGAACCCGAACTGCTTTTCGATGGCCTTGATCAGTTCAGGGTCCAGGCCCTGGGCGCCGGCGTACTGGGATTCGAATCGCTCGGTGACCGCAGGCTGCGCGGTTCCGGCGCCGGCGATACGGCTGGTCGCGGCCACGTCCTGACCCGTGAGTGTGGCGATCATCTGGTCTACCGGTCCGCCGGGGGCGAACTGGACGAGGAAGAAATTGACGGTGATGACGCCGATCAGCGTCGGAAACAACAGGAACAGACGGCGTAGGACGTATCGACCCATTACGAACCGCCCGACCGGTCGACCCAACGCCGAACGTGCCCCCAGGTGCGTTTCGCACCCCCGTTGGCCAGGAATTCCTCGGTCGTCGTGGTGCGCTCGGTGGAGAAATTCCGCCACAGGGCGTCCACGTAGGGTCGGCTCGATGCGGCCAACGTGGGGTACAGCCCGTCGTCGTCGATCTGGCCGAGAACCGTGCGGTAGTGGTCCAGCACGTGGCGGTCGAACAGGCTGCCGGCGGTGCGAACGGTCGACAACGTGCCGGTGCCGACTTTGCCGAGCTTGTCGAGCGAGCCGAGGGTCATCGCCCCGGAGATCGTGAGGGGACTGACGCCCTCGAGCTTGGCGGCGGACCGGATGCCCTCCCAAAGGCGGTCCAGTTCCTTCCTGGGGAGCACGACCGACGGGGCGATGTCGGCGAGGGACGCCCGGGTTTGGCGGATGGTCTCGCGCATGCCGTCCACCGACAGGGGCGGGGTGTCGAACGCCTGCGCGGTTTTCTGGCTGGCGGCCGCGACGGATTCCAGCAGATCGTCCGCTTGCTGGACCGCTGCGGCGTTGTCGATCACCCCGCGCGCTTCGAGATCTTCCGCCAACTCCTTGAGGTAGGCCTTGGAGCCGTAGGCCAGGTCGCTGACGATGGCAAGGAGCAGCATCGGGGACATGTGCAGGGTCGCCAACGTCGCCAGGTCGATGAAGTTGCCGACGGTCTTGCGGGCGACGAAGTGGTCGACCCGGGGCGTGCCGGTCCGACGCCCGGGATCGACGCCCGCCATGTCCTCCGCCATGAAGTCCAGCATCTGCCCAATGAAGATCTGATAGGTCCTGGAGTCGCGAAACGTCTGCGGCACGAGGAACGTGGCGGATTCGCGCAGCGTGCCGCCGAGCACGCCGGCGGTGCCGCGAATGGCGCGCTCCGGCAGGGACAATCCGTACAGCAGGTAGTCGCGGATGCTCGCGCCACCGGGCGTGTCGTCCCGGGTCTCGACGAGCGTTCGCTCGCTGGGCTCTGGAAGCTCCTTGTTCATCAATCCTCGCTACCGGTCTCCCTGTAGCCTATCACCAGCGATGTCTCGAAGCGGGCGAACGCCGCGTCGAGCATGGCGAGGCGCTCGACTTTCACCTCCTCGGGCAGGAAGGAGTGCGCCAGGCAATCGCGGGAGATCATCTTGATGTCATCGTAGCCCAAGTCGTAGCGT
>JAKZRQ010000161.1:0-3952 GCA_047518105.1 Pseudomonadales bacterium
CCCCGATCGCCGCGCTGAGCGCCGTGATCGTCGTCGTCGTCACCTCCGTCCAGTTTCCGACCGGCGACCCCGCCCGGTACCGGTAGTCGTAGTCCGTGATCGGAGGACCGGCGTTCGCGGGCGCGGTCCAGGAAACGTTCACACTCGTCACCGAGGCCGACGACACCGTCGGCGCGGCCGGTACTCCCGGCGCCTCGCCATCCATGTCCGTTACCGTCACCGTGATCGTCTGGTCCGCCGTCTTCGCCCACTCACCCGCGCCGCTCGTCGCCCGCACCACGACCACGTAGTCGCCATCCGTGTCGGTGTCCGCCGGCGCCTCGAAGTTCGGAGCCGAAGCGAACGTCAGTACGCCAGTCGCGGGGGCGATCGAGAACTTCGAGACGTCCGCGCCGCCCTGGATCGCGTAGCCCGTCACGCCGTCGCCCGCGTCGCTGTCCGAAGCCTGAACCGTCCCCACGGCGGTCTGGTTCTCCGGCGCGCTGAACGCCGCCGGCGAAGTGAACGACGGCGATGCGTTCGCGGCGGTCACCGCCGTCACCGTGGCGGTGTCGGGGTCGGGGTCGAAGCCGCCGCTAAAGTAGCCTCCGGCGCCGCGCCCGGTCACGGTGAGGGTGAAGGTAAGTTCGGCGCCCGCCGTCAGCGCCGGGATCGTCACCTCCGGCGTGACGCTCGTGTCAGCGTCGAACGTCACCGTCACCCCGCTCGCCGGACTGGTCAGCGCCCAGGAATAGGTCACATTCGTGCCCCACGCCCCGCCGCTGCCGCTGCCGTCGAGCGTCACCGTGCCCCCGGCGACGGGAACCGTTCCGTCATCGGGCAGGGCATCCGCGGCGGGCGAGAAGGGCGCCCCGGGATTGTCTTCCAGCCGCAGAGTCGTCAGCGCGGTCAGCTCGTCGAACACCCCGGCGGGAAGCGTGGTCAGAGAGTTGCTGTCCAGATCCAGCCACGCCAGCGCGGTCAGCCCGTCGAACACCCCGGCGGCAAGCGTGGTCAGAGAGTTGGTCCACAGATCCAGCGTCGTCAGCGCGGTCAGCTCGTCGAACACCCCGGCGGGAAGCGTGGTCAGAGAGTTGTCGTACAGCCGCAGCTCCGTCAGTGCGGTCAGCTCGTCGAACACCCCGGCGGGAAGCGTGGTCAGAGAGTTGATGTACAGATTCAGCGCCTCCAGCGAGGTCAGCCCGTCGAAATCCCCCGCCGCGAGGGCGGTGATCCCCTGCCTTTCCAGATCCAGCGTGCCGGTGATGGCGGCGAGATGCGCGTCGGTGACATTGGCGCAGTTACTGACGCCGGAGATTCTGCGAAGGATCGCGGTGCGCACCTGCTCCGTGCGCCCGCAGATGCCAGCGGTGGGGTCGAACACCGCCGTCACCGTGGCGGTCCGGAAGCTGTCGCCGGGGCCGACGCCCGAGGGGATGAGGCTCCAGTCCTCCGGGACCTCGGTCTGCGCCTGCCCCGGCAGGGCGAACAGGCCAACGCACGCCAGTAGCAGGCTGGATGCCAGATTCGGCACCGACGCGCGCGACCATGGCCGCCCCGCCCACAGGCGAGGCGCGCGTTCATTGCGATCATTGCGATCATTGGTAGTAGTGGAAGAAGACCCGCGGGCGACGGGCGGTGTGCATTCATGCGGCCAGCGCGAACCGCTTGCGCTCCACCGAGGCATGGCGCGCCTCTGCGGACATGAAGACGTCTTCCCCATCGCAAACCCTGCCAGCATGGTTCCCCTCCAACTCCGAACGATTCGGCAAAGCCGCCACCGCGCCACCGCGCCACCGCCCAAGCGCTTCACGCGGTGCGCCGCGCGTCGGTCCAAGCGCATCGACCGCCTACCAACTATCGACGGGGTTCCGTCCAGCGCCCGGTTCGCGGGTGATCTGATCGCGGGAAACCACTTCCAAGGTCCAGGCATCGCGAATCCCCGATGTACTTTCGGTTCGGCAATGCCGTTTGGGTCATGTGTACTGGCTACCACAAGGATATTGAGTAGCTTTTTAAGTACCTACTGTTATTTTTCTTATCGTGACTTACGCAGTAGTCGTTCTGCTCGTCGGGGCGAAACCTGCTCGTCGGGGCGAAACCTACTCCTCGCGGGCAGCGCCGTCAACACGGCGAGTGGTCCTGTTCCGGGGTCGCACGCCGCGAACTTGGGATCGCCCCGGCTCGGGCTGTGCGGAGGCCGCGTCGCGGCGGACTGGCAGCACCGCTTCGGCCATGGGGCTGCTGCTGAAGACCTGCGTCGACCCGGCACGCTTCCACGGCACGGTCTACCGCGCCGCGAACTGGATCTGGGTCGGGCGCATGCGCGGCGGCTACGGCACGGCGCCGACGCGACCGGTGGGCAGCAACGACGATGCCCTACGTTGCGCGGGTCCGGGCGGAACAGGCAGCCCGCAGTTCAGCACCGGTCGACCAGAGGGTGCCGAGAAGGCATGGATGTGCCGCGCGGGCGGTTGTCAATCGCGCTTCAAACGCTCACCGTCACTGTCTCGGAACCCGGTACCAGTACTCGTAGAGCGGCTCGAAACCCAGTCTCGCGTAGAGGCTGCGCGCCGTGGCATTGTCCTTGAGCACCTGCAGGTAGGCCCGCCGCGCGCCCATCTCGGACGCGCGACCAAGGAGGCTCTCGACGAGTGTCCGACCGTGACCCTGCCGTCGACTTTCCGGGTGGACGACAACGTCGAACAGTCCGGCGAGTTCCCGTTCCACCACGGCCATGCCACAGGCCACGGGTTCGCCAGTCTCGAGGTGCAGGCCGAACACCGTCTCCCCGCGAATCGACTTGAGAATCGTGGCATGGACCTCCAACGCCATGCGCATCGCGGTGGCGTCCACGCCCGGTGCTTCGGACAACCCGGCGTACGCCGCGAGGAAGCTGGCGAGCGGCGCCGCAACGAATCCGTCGGCATTGCCGAACCTGCCCTGCTCGAGCGGAGCGTGGAACACTTCGGTGCGGTCGATCACCCGGTAGCCGCGATCCGCCAATAGCCCATCGAGGGTCTCGGCGTCCTCGATGGTGGTCAGCCGAAAGATCGCCCGCAGCCGGTCCCGGGCGTAGAGATCCTCGCAATAGCGCACCTTGGCGAGAGGCGGCTGGACCGACGCGTAGAGCGGCGTGATCGAGTTCCCTCGCTTGGTGAAGCCGCGCGAAAACCTGAGTACCCACCCGTCCAGCAACACCTGGTGCAAGGCGGGCCAAGCGTTCAGCGAGGCTTCTTCGACGCGTCGGGCTAGCTCGCGCGGGGCCAGCTCGCGCGGGGGAGAATCGGTCACGGGCGCGTCCGGGTTCACGTGGCAATACATGATGCCACCGGGAAGGTCCCGGCAAATGCCAATCGCAGCGCTCTCGTGCCGCGACCGGAAAACGGTAGGCTTGGGGCTGCCCTCGAACCCGGTGCATCCCCATGCGCTCGTCCTTCGTCATCGTCGTCCACACCCTGGTCTTCAATGCGGCAGGGGAATTGCTGCTCCTGCGCCGCGCCAACACCGGCTTCATGGACGGCCGCTACACGCTGCCCGGCGGTCATAGGCAGGCCAGCGAGGGAGTCGGAGCGGCGGCGGTACGCGAATGCCGGGAAGAGGCGCTGATCGACGTGGCCGAGTTCGAGCCCGTGGCGGCGATGCCCTACGACGGCGGCGTCGACTTCATCTTCGAAGCCAAGCGCTGGTCCGGCAGTCCCGGCATCGGCGAACCGGGCAAGTGCGACGACATGGTCTTTGCTGTCCCCCACGCACTTCCATCCCCAACCGTCGCCTTCGTTGAATCCGCCCTGGCGTGCCGCGCCCAGGGGGTCTGGTACCGCGAGTTCCGGCAACCGAGTTCCAGTAACATAGCGGACTGAAGCGACGTGGAGGCCGCATGACCAAACCCATCAGAGTCACCATCACCGGCGCCGCCGGCCAACTCGGCTACGCTCTTGTGTTCAGGGTCGCTTCCGGCGAAATGCTGGGA